>NZ_JBGRUO010000009.1:0-179053 GCF_041537905.1 Ruegeria jejuensis
GCAAGCCCTTCGTACAAATCCCCATAGCACAGCCGACCCAAAAGAACTAACCCCGCGATTTCCCGCCTGAGCGCTTCTCTGACGCCGGGAAACCCATCGCGCAACTCCCCCGCCAGCATGCGGCGTCCGAGAAACCTGCATCTTCGCGGTCACTCTCTGCGTTTTAAACGAAGCGCTGCTTACCGATGTGTTCAGCTAGAAATTCATGAATTTTAGAGTCCCAGAAATTCAAATCTCTAAGTGATTGATTTTGTTGAAACCCTTGTCTCACTATCAAAGAGATCCGACAAAGAGGCCACGGTCAAGCGATACCACTACGACAGCCACGATCAGCTTCGCAGCCATCTCGCCGACTTCCTCGACGCCTACAACTACGCGCGCCGCTTGATAACGCTAAGCGGTCTCACGCCATACGAATACATCTGCAAAATCTGGACTTCAGAGCCAGATCGATTCATTGTCGATCCGATCCACCAGATGCCGGGACTGAACACCTACGAATGTCTTTGACGACTCGTTCAGCCGTCGGTTTGTCGGTTCCAGCTTTCCGTCTCATCTTCTCTCCTTGACGGTTCAGATGAGCCAGAAACCTTCCGTCATGCAAATCCTCTAATCAGGCCCATAGGTGCTGATGTCAGACATCGGCAACACTAACCCAACACTGTTTTTACAGCTCTCAGAGTAGCTGCGATAACGGTATCGGCTTCTTGATGAGTCAGACAAAACGGCGGAGCGAAGCCCAGGATATCGCCCTGGGGCATGGCGCGGCCGATCACGCCGCTGGCGGCCAATGCGCCCGCAATTCGTACGCCCATGGTTTCGCTGGCGTCAAAGAAGCGTCGGCTATCGCGGTCTTGCACGAATTCGACGGCGCAGAGCATGCCTTCGCCGCGAATGTCGCCCACATTCGGGTGATCCCCAAGCGCATCGACCATCGCCTGATTGAGATAGGTGCCTGTGTCGCGGTTGTTGGCAATCAGGTTCAGATCATCCAGCAGCTTCAGGTTGGCGACCCCGGCCGCGGCGCCGATGGGATGGGCGGAATAGGTCCAGCCGTGGCCGATGGGGCCGTTTTCATCTGTGCCCTGCGCGAGCACCTGCCACATCCTGTCGCTGACAATACTGCCGGAGAGTGGCGCATAGGCCGAGGTCAGACCCTTTGCGATGGTGATCAGATCGGCCTCGATCCCGTAGTGATCGCAGCCCATCATCGTGCCTAGACGGCCAAACCCGGTCACAACTTCATCCGCCACCAGCAGAATATCGTGCTTATTCAGAACCGCCTGGATCGCCTGCCAGTAGCCGTCGGGTGGCGGAACGATTCCGCCGGTGCCCAGGACCGGCTCGCCAATGAACGCGGCGATGGTGTCTGCGCCTTCGCGCTCGATCAGCGCCTCAAGCTCGGCGGCGCAATGGGCCACAAATTGCTCTTCGCTCTGGGTCTGATCCTCGCGACGGAAGTAATACGGCGCCTCGGTATGGATAACCTGCGCCAGCGGCAGATCGAACTTCTTGTGAAAGAGCTCAAGCCCGGTCAGAGAGCCGGTCATGAGGCCCGAGCCGTGATAGCCGCGCCAGCGCGAGATGATCTTTTTCTTTTCTGGCCGCCCGAGGATGTTGTTGTAGTACCAGATCAGCTTGATGTTGGTCTCATTCGCGTCCGAGCCGCTAAGCCCGAAATAGACCTTGGACATGTTCGCGGGCGCCCGGTCCAGCACCATCTTGGCCAATGTGATGCTGGCCTCGGTTCCGTGACCGACATAGGCGTGGTAATAGGCCAATTCCTTGGCCTGTTCGGCGATGGCTTCGGCGATCTCGGGGCGGCCATAGCCGACATTTACGCAGTAAAGCCCGGCAAACCCGTCCAGGAGGCGTTTGCCGTTGCGATCTTCGATGTGACAGCCCGATCCGCCGGTGATGACCCGGTTGGGCAACTCGCCGCGCTCAAACTGCGCTAGGTGGGTTGAGGCGTGAAAGAAGTTGTCGCGGTCCCATTCCGCCAGTTGATCGTTTCTTAACATTTCTTAACTCCTTTGGCCCAATCGCGGCAGACGTATTTGATCTCGGTAAACTCTTCCATTCCAAGACGCGCCCCTTCGCGACCCAAACCGGATTGCTTGGTTCCTCCAAAGGGAATTGGCGCGCCGGTGACCTTGGTGCGGTTGACCGCCACCATGCCAAATTGCAGGGCACGCGTAACGCGGTAGATACGGCGCGGGTCATGGCTGTGCAGATAGGCAACCAACCCATATTCAGTGGCGTTGGCGCGGGCGATAACCTCGTCCTCGCTATCAAACGGGGCAATGGCCGCCACCGGGCCAAACGTTTCATCTGACATGATAGCGGCTTCGGCGGGTACGTCAGTCAGTACGGTCGGCTGATAAAAGAGCGGCCCAAGCGCGTCTCGCTTGCCGCCGCAGGCCAGCTTCGCACCTTTGGCCAGCGCGTCGGCGACGTGCATTTCCTGCTTTTGAACCGCTTTTTCATTCATCAGCGGACCGATGTCAGGATCATCCATGCCCATACCCAGCGACAGCTCACCGGTTGCAGTCGCAAAGCGCGAACAGAATTCATCATAGATCGCGCGCTCGACAAATATCCGGTTGGCCCCCAGACAGTCCTGCCCGGACGTGGCAAATTTGGCCTTGATGGTTTCGGCGACTGCAACATCGAGATCGGCGCCTTTGAATACAATCACCGGCGCATGCCCGCCCAGTTCCATTACAAGTTTCTTCACCGTGTCGGCAGACTGACGGTAAAGCAGCCGCCCGATCTCGGTTGACCCGGTAAAGGAGAGCGCCCGCACGCGGGTGTCTTTCGTCCAGGGATCCACCACGGTCGCTGCCTTGCCGGCGATCACGTTGAAGACACCTGCGGGAACGCCTGCTCGTTCGGCCAGCTCCGCCAAGGCGAGGGCCGAGAACGGGGTTTCACTCGAGGGATGAGCCACAACCGTGCAACCCACAGCCATGGCGGCCGCGGCCTTACGAGTCAGCATGGCGGCGGGAAAATTCCACGGGGTAATCAAGGCCGCCACTCCGACCGGCTCCAGCCAGACCTCGACCTCGACCTCGGCATCGGGCAGATGGCTCGTGACGCCTTCGATATTCGGACGCTTGGCCTCTTCGGCATAAAACTCCACGAAAGACGCGGCATAGTCAATTTCACCGCGCGCCTCGGACAGTGGTTTGCCCTGCTCCAGCACCATGATCCGGGCCAGATCTTCCTTATGCTCCAGTATCAGGTCAAACCAGCAGCGCAGAATCGCAGACCTGCCCTGCGGCAGAAGACCCGACCAAGCTGAAAACGCTGTCTGTGCGACATCAACGGCGGCGAGAGAGTCCTCGGCAGACAGGCTGGCAACCTCGCCGATGACATCGCCGGTCGCAGGATCGGAAACCCGGATGGTTTCCCCAGTGGTCGACCCACACCATTTTCCCCCGATATAGGAGAAGCTGCGCAGAAGAGACTTGTCAGAAATCTCGAACCTTGCGGCCAGTGCCGTGTTTATCATGAATGCCCTCCTTCGCTGTCCCGAGGTATCGGGGATAATGGCCGAAGAAAGAGACCAAAGTTCGGGCTGCAAGCAGAGGATTACTCTGCCTTCCGGTCTGCATACGCCGAATTACTCCTGTTCCCCCGCTATGAGCGAAATCGGTGGCGCGCCTCCGCCTTTTACAGGCTTTGTCACAACATAGGTGAAATAGCGCGCGAGGCCGATACGGGCATCCAGCATTTCGTCGATCAGCCGTTGGTAGGCATCAATGTCGCGGGTTACGATCTGGAGGATGTAGTCAAATCCCCCGCCGAGCGCCCAGCAGGCCAGCACCTCGTCAAAGCGCTGCATTGCGGCCTCAAACGCGCGAAAGCTCGCCGCGGTATGATCGGACAATTCAGCGGCGACAAAGATTGTCACATGCGGCCCCAACTTTTGCAGGTTGATCTCGGCCCGAAAACGCTCGATTAGCCCGGCTTTTTCCAGCTTTTTCAGCCGCTCCCAGCAGGGGGTGGGCGACAGTCCGACACGCGCCGCCAGCGCGGACTTGGTAATGCGACCATCTGTGGACAGCACCCGCAGGATTTCCAGATCGCGGGCATCGAGCCGCATGGCATCACCTCCTGAAACCTGCGCTAGTCGACCTGCAAGCCAACCACCGCCGCACAATCCCCTGCCTTGATCAGCCCTGGAAAATGGCGGCTGATCAGAAGGCCGGAGAGCTTGGCATGGTATTCAATCGGATCAACGCCGGTGCGGTCAACCGGCCAGACTCGAGCCACGATGTCTCCCTTGCGAATGTCTTCACCCAGATCGACCATGGGTTCATAAAGGCCATCGCTTTCCGAGAACACAAAGCAATCATCATCTGGCATACCGAGGCGGATTGTTGGGTCGACCTGCATCTCACCTTTCAGAATTCCGGCATGGATCAGCACATTGCGCAGACCCTTTTTGGCAATAGCGATGGATTTTGCCGTGGCGGACCCGCCGCCTCCCAGTTCGGTTGACACCAGAACCTTGCCCATATCTTCAACCGCTGTATCGTACATACCAACACTGTCGATCTCCCGAAGCTGCACGGAATAGGGCGCGTTAAAAGCTTCCATCGCCGCGAAACAGGCGGCCTCGTTGGCCTTGTCCTCAAGGATATGGGCTGCGGCAAAGGGCACAAAATCAAGTGTCTTGCCGCCCGAGTGGAAATCCACCGCCATATCGGCCATCGGCAACAGAAACCGCTGGAAGTAGTCGGCAATCTTCTCGGTGGGGGTGCCATCCGGACGGCCCGGAAAGCTGCGGTTCATATTGCCCTTGTCGATGGGCGAGGTGCGCAGACCCTCTCGAAACGCGGGATAATTGAAAGCGGGGACGATGATTAACCGACCGGTAATGTCTTCGGGTTTTAGCGAGACTGTCAGTTCCTGCAACGCCACCGGGCCTTCATACTCGTCACCATGATTGGCCCCGGTCAGAAGCGCGCTTGGCCCGTCGCCATTCCTGATCACCGTCAACGGGATCATAATCGACCCCCATGCGCTGTCATCCCGGCTGTAGGGTAGCCGCAGAAATCCGTGGTGAACACCGTCCTGATCCAACGGGATTGTCGGAGAAATCGAAGAGGGTTTCATGGGCTTCAGTCCTTCACAACCATTTTTCGTGGTACATCAGCCAGGCATTCCGGGCCGGTCTTACTGATGCGAATGCTTTCGGTGATCTCAAAGCCCCAGTCCTCCATCCAGAGGCCGGTCATGAAATGCAGGGTCATGTTTTCCTGCAGAACGGTCTTGTCGCCGGGGCGCAGCGAGAACGTGCGCTCACCCCAATCCGGAGGATAGCTGACGCCGATCGGATAACCGGTGCGGTTGTCTTTGACGATACCGTGTTTCTTGAGTACGGCGAAAAACGCGTTGGCGATATCTTCGCAGAGGTTGCCTTCTTTTGCAGTCTCCAGCCCGGCTTCCATCCCTTCAAGCACGGCCTTTTCAGCATCAAGGAAGGTTTGCGTGGGCTTGCCCAAAAAGACCGTGCGTGACAGCGGGCAATGGTAGCGTTTGACGACGCCAGCGACTTCAAAGAACGTGCCCTCGCCAGATTTCATCGGCTGATCGTCCCATGTCAGATGAGGCGCTGAGGCCTCCACGCCCGAGGGCAACAACGGCACAAGCGCGGGGTAATCTCCGCCAGCACCGATTTTGGGGTCATAGCGCAGCGCTGCGTCATAGATTTCTGCCACCAGATCGCATTTGCGGATACCCGGCTCGGCTTTTGCAAAGATGCGTTCATGCATCCGGCCAACGATACGGCCTGCGGCACGCATGTAGTCCAGCTCGGTTTCGGACTTTATCGCGCGCTGCCAGTTGACCAGCGCATTGGCATTGGAAAATGTGGCATCCGGCAGATGCTGCTGGAGTGCGGCATAGGCGGCGGCGGTGAACCAGTAATTGTCCATCTCGACCCCGATGCGGCCCCGGTTCAGCTTGCGATCCGCCAGTTGTGCCGAGAGATAATCCATTGGATGGCGTTCGGTCGATTGCACATAGTGGTCGGGGTAGCCGATGATGTTTGCGGAATCCATGAAACAGGTCCTGAGCGCGCCATTGGCGTCCTGCCCTCGGCCGTACCAGATGGGTTCACCAGAAAGCCCCAGGACCACGCATTGATGCACATAGAATGACCAGCCATCATAACCTGTCAGCCAGTTCATATTGCTGGGGTCAGTGACGATCAACAGATCAATTTCGCGCTCATGCATCGCAGCGCGGGTCTTTGCGATGCGTTGGCTGAACTCATCGCGCGAAAAGTGAAGTCTTGGCGTTGGCATGGAGAAGCTCGCGATTAGCTGGTGAATGTGGTGCCTTTGCCGAGGGCTTCGGCACGCTGCCGGGCCAGCGTGGCAATAGCCGTGTCCTGCACGCCGGTGCCGGTCAGATCGGCAATGATGATATCGCTGTCGGATTGACGGCCGGGCGCCTTGCCGCTGGTGACACCGCCCAGTTCTGCAAACGACTGGCCTGCTGGAACCACACCGGATTCCAAGGCGCTGCGGAGCTCCCCTTTGACGGCGCATTGTGATTGGCTGTCGGGCACGTATAGCGTTGCCTTGGCCAGACAACCGGGCTCCAGCTCTGCCTTGTGTTCCTGATCCGATCCCATGGCGATGATCAGCTGCCCGGGTTGCAGCCATTCAGCCTTGACCAACGGTGTGTCCGATGGGGTAGTGGTGATAACAATATCAGCCGTGGACACGGCCTCCGCTATGTCCTGGCTTGCGGTCACCTCGAGCCCCAGCTCATCCTGCAAGGCGGCGGCCGTCGCCTCGGCCTTGGCACCATTCCGCGCCCAGATCACCGCGCTTGTCACAGGGCGCACCAACATCAGCGCTTTAAGCTGCAAACGCGCCTGCACGCCAGCACCAATGACACATACCCGCGCCGCCTGCTTGCGACCGAGGTGACGCGCAGCGACGGCACCGGCAGCAGCAGTGCGCACATCGGTCAGGTAGCCATTGTCCAGAAGCAACCCCTCGAGCGTACCGGTTGTGCTGGAAAACAGCACGATCAGGCCGGAGGTGCTGGGCAGGCCAAGCTTGGGATTGTCGAAGAACCCGGGGCTCATCTTCATCGCGAAACTGTCGATGCCGGGCACATAGGCGGTTTTTACGCAGACCTCGCCATTATGGTCGGGCACCATCAGCGTCATGATCGGCGGCATCTCAACATTCCCCCCGGCCAGCGTGGTAAACCCCTGTTCGACGCAGTCCACCGCGTCAATATCCAGCGGCACCAGATCACGCAGCTCGGCTTCGGTCAGTATCCTGATATCTGGCATTTACCCCTCCGCCGTTACGTCCACATCCTCGCCCGAAACGATGCGATGATGCAGGCCCATGTCAATGTTCTGCCCCGAGATCAGCGCGACGCAACGGCCAGGATTTGTGATCTTGCCCGACAACAGAGCGGCAATACTGACACTGCCGGAGCCTTCGATGATCTGGCGTTCCCGCCAATAGGCATGCCGGATAGCAGCGGCGATCTCGGCCTCGCTCACCAGCAGGGTCTCGTCCACCAGATCGCGGGTCATGGCAAAGGTATGGGCGTTCTCTAGCCCGATCCCGCCGCCCAGAGAATCCGCCAGCGTAGCTTTTTCCTCGACCAGGATGGGTTTGCCGGCTTTCAGGCTTTCATACATGGCTGCCCCCCGCTGCATCGAAATGCCGATCACGCGGATCTCCGGGTTGACCGCCTTCATCACCATCGCAACGCCCGAGATCAGCCCGCCCCCAGAAAGAGGCACCAGCACAGTTTCCAGATCGGGACATTGCTCCAGTATTTCCAGTGCCACGGTGCCCTGGCCGGCAATGATGTCCGGATGATCAAATGGTGGCAGCATAACCATACCGTCTGCGACCAGCTTGTCGACCTCGACCTGGGCGTCGTCTTGACTGCGCCCGACAATCCGCACCTCGGCGCCGTGCGCCCTGATCCCGTCAACCTTGTTCTGTGGCACCAGTTCGGACATTGCGATGATGCAGCGCACCCCGGCCTGGGCACAGGCATAGGCCAGCCCGCGCCCGTGATTGCCGGTCGACACCCCCACAACCCCTGATTCACGCTGCTCCGGGGTCAGCGAAAGCACAGCATTCGTTGCCCCGCGCAGTTTGAAACTGCCGGTGATCTGCCCTTGTTCCAGCTTCAGCCATATATCGCCGCCGCTAAGCTCGCTCAACGATGCCGAGGCGGTTACAGGCGTTTGCCGGATCCGGTCCGCAATCCGCGCGCGAGCGGCAATGCTGTCCTGATGGGTGATCTGACTGTGCATCCTATTGTCCCGATACTTTTTATTTCCCGAATAGCCTGCCACCGGCGGTATAACCCAAAGTAATGCCGAGATACCGCATACAGCGCCACACCATCGCTTGGTTGGACGTAATCACCGGTTTGCCCAACCGTGCCTCAAGCCGTGCGATACAGGTGGCCGCCCGCAACGCGGTGCAGGATATGAAAAGCGCATCGGCATCAGGATCGCATGCGGCCAACCCACTTTCGATGATGCTGTCCTCCGACACGCGCGCCATATGGCGGTCATCACTCAGGCCAAAACAAACGGCGTTCACCACTTCCGGTCCGTGTCGCACGAAATAGGTGACCAGGGAATCCGTCACGTCCTGTGTATAGGGGGTCAGAACGCTCACCTTTTTTACTCCCAATGCACCAAAGGCATCGAAGGCTGCTGAGCTTGGGGTGATACAGGGCGTATCCGGCTTGGCACTGTTCATGTGTTCAGCCACCTTGTCATTGCCCAGCACCACCGAGGCCGCGGTACAACCATAGACCAGCACGTCCAGCCGTTCATCGGGAAGAATATCCGCCGCTGCTGCCGCAAGGCGCGGGCCGGTGCGCAACAAGCTTTCATGGGTTGTTGGGTTCTCAAACCCAATCCGGTTCACATAAACACCGACATCACACCCCTGGAGCATACGTGCAAAATCTATTTCGGTGGTATGATCCGTTGCCAGAGCCACCAACCCGATACGCTTAGCAATCGGGTGCGCATCCAACCGTGCGGGCTCCGATGAAAGCGAAGATTGAACATCCAACGCCATGGCCGCCCTCACACCACAAGAACCGGGCATTCGGAGAGGCTTGTCACTTTGTGGGAAACGCTTCCCAGCAAATACCCTTCAATTGATCCCAATCCTCGGCTGCCCAAAACGACCAAGTCGTTTTCATGCTGTTTTGAGAAGCTGACGATTGTGCGTGCGGTGGGTCCGCCTTTGACGAAGGCGCGGATTTTTTCACATCCCGCCTGCCGTGCGACGGTCGCCCCATGTTCGGCGATTTTCTTGGCATGGTTGCGCATGATGCCATCAATGTTATCGGGCTGTTCGACATCGGTTACATACATCGAACCCTCAAGCACGGAATGATGTCGGTAGAGCGTCAACACCGTCAGGTCTGCGCCGCACAGGTTGGCCAGCTCGATAGCTTTACGAAGGGCAGCTTCCGATCCTTCAGACCCGTCAAAGGCAGCGAGTATAGATTTAAACATGTCAGCTCCCCTTACTTGTTGAAGGCTATGTCGCGCAGGAACAGCGCTACCTGCGGGAAGAAAATCATCATTACCGAAACGCTTAGAAGCATGATCACGAATGGCGGTGTGCCTCTGATCACTTCTAGGTAGGGACGTTTGAACACCGCCACCGCGGTGAAAATATCACAGCCGAACGGGGGCGTGGCCGAGCCGATCGCTGCCTGCAGGGTGATCAAGGTGCCAACCAAAATCGGGTCCAGCCCGGTATTTTCAACCACGGGTGCAAAGATCGGAACAAAGATCAGGATCACCACGATCGGGTCCACGAACATACAGCCGATGAAGAACGCGATGGCGATAGTGAACAACACGCCAATCTGCCCCATCTCATAAATTCCAAGGGCACCCAGAATCTGCTGCGGGATCTGTGCGAATGACAGGACCCAGGCAAAGGCAGCGCCGGCCCCAACAAGGATGAACACCACGGCCGTCACCATGCCGGTTGACAGGGCAACCTGATACAGATCCGTGATCTTCATCGTTTTGAAAATGAGGACTTCCAGGAAGATCGCATAGGCCACGCTGATCGCGGCGGCCTCGGTCGGGCTGAAGATGCCGAAAAAGATGCCACCAATGATAAGAAACGGAAATCCCAGTGGCCATATAGCCCGCTTAACCGCTTTCGCACGCTCGCACCATGTCGCGGCAGGCTCGGTCGGAACATCGTTAATTTTGGCGTAGATCATGCTATAGATCGAGAACATGACTAGGATCAGCAATCCCGGTCCGATGCCGGCGATGAAAAGTTCGGGGATGGAGGCCTTGGCCACCACGCCGTAGATGATCATCCCAATACTGGGTGGAATCAGAAAAGCGATGTCGCTTGAGTTGACGATGAGCGCCAGAACGAAGGAATCATTGTACCCGCCTTTCAGCATACGAGGCCGGAGCGGTGTGCCTACTGCCACAACAGTGGCCTGAGTGGACCCGGATACTGCTCCGAACAGCGCACAGGCCGAGGCAGTACTGACGGCCAGCCCGCCGCGAACATGTCCCACAAAGGCCATGACCATGTCGATCAGCCGCCCTGCGGATTGGCCGCGTGTCATGATGTCAGCCGCCAGGATGAACATTGGAACAGCGATCAGGGATGAAGGCCGGATACCTCCCAGCATCTGCTGCACCATGAACTCGGTTTTGTCGATTGTGCCAAACATTTCCATCAGGCCGATGAAAGCCCCGGCGATCAGCGGCACCATCATCGGAAAGCCAAGCAACAACAGAATTACCATTGCGGAAAACATCATGAGTGCCATGACTAAAGCTCCAATTCCAATTCCTGCGCATCTGCTTCACGCAGATCCGTGGACAGGTAGATTTCCCGCTCCTGAAGGTTCTTGAGAAAGGTCAGCGCATATTGGATGCCCGTCACGAAAAGACCGATCGGCACCCAGAGGTAGCTGATGTAGATGGGGATTCCGAGCGCCGGGTATACCCGCCCCTTGGCATGCAAGCTGATGATGTACTGCACCGCGTACCAGGCCAGCAGCAAAAGCAGCGCGGCCGTAACAGCGGTGATCAGTATCATCAGCAGTTTGCGTGCCCGTTCCGGCAGCGCATCCGAGATCGCAGACATCCGGATATGGCGCCCGTGACGCGCGGCATAGCCAATCCCGGCAAATGTCACCAGCAATATGAATATGCTGTTCAGTTCTTCTGCGAAGATGATGGAGTGGTTGAACACGAACCGGCTGATGACATTGGCGATGGTGTTAATCGCCATCATGATCACGCCGGTCGCCATGATGACTCGTTCCAGCGCAGCAATCCCTTTGTCGATGCCGTTTATGACCCCGGTCAGGCCGGAATTGTTTTGCGGTGCTTCGCTCATGACACCTCCCAAGGCATTCGCTGAGTCAACATTTCCGAATGTCAGATCATTGTGCTGCGGGTCCTGATAAGTCTTCGGGACCCGCAGCATTTTCAGATCAGGCACAAGCGCTGCAACCGCGGCGCTCGCCTATCAGGAACATCTATTGCTGTGCGGCAATCACGTCCTTTTTCATCTGCTCAAGAATGGCAGCTCCACGTTCGCCTGCACGCTCGACAAAGGCCGCTTCGACCGCTTTGGCACGCTCTCTGAAAACGTCGCGCTCTTCTTCGGTCAGTCGGTTGATGATGTAGCCTGGGTTGGTTTCCTTGATTTTCGCCAGACCTTCGGCGTCCAGTTCGACGGCGACATCGAGGATATAGTCCAAAGCTTCTTGCGACGCTTTCTGAACAAGAGCCTTATCGTCATCGCTCAGCCCGTCGTAAAAGTCCGCATTAGCCATCACAGCAGTCGTGTATTGGCCGTGCCCGGTATAGGTCATGACATTGGTCAGGTTGTCCAGATCATAGGCCTCAATCCAGATCGTCGGATTCTCCTGCCCGTCAACCATCTTGGTTTTCAGACCGCCGATCAACTCGCCCCAGGGCATGGCGATCGGCGATGCACCGAAGGCCGTGTAGGTTTCCAGCAACAATGGCGACGTCATGGTGCGGATTTTCATCCCGGCCAAATCTTCGGGGGTGCGGAATTCTTCCATCGTGGTGACGACCATCTCGCCTTCCGGGAACATTGACAGAAGTTCCAGCCCCTGTTCGCGATAGATGCTGTGAAACATCTCATTAACCGCGACACCCTCCTTGAAGAACTTGCGCACCACTTCAGGATCGGTTGGCTGCACGTAGGGAACCAGGAAGGCTTCAGCCTCCGGGATCAGTGCGCCGGTGAAGCCCGGGGACTGATCGATGAACTGAAGCAATCCAGCCTGGGCCTGCTCCATGGCATCGGCTGACTCGCCTAGCGAACCAACCGGATAGATCTGAACCGTATGGTCGGAGTTGGCTTCGATTACTTCTTTGAATTTGGTGGCGTACAGCCCTTGCGGATCTGTCAGCCCCTCTTCCATGGCGTAGCGCCAGTTATCAGCGATCGCCGGACCTGCGGCCAGCAATGCGGCTGCCAATGGCGCAATAATGTGCCGTTTTAAATGCTTGGTTACAGTCATTACATCCTCCCAGATATCACGTTGCTTCGGCGCGGATGACTCACCAACTCCTAAAAATTGTACTGCATGTCAATTTTTTTATTGTCGCACTACAATATCAAAATGCGAATTGCGGCAGCGGTTCTTTTGGGCGTCGCATCAATCCTGCCAGCAATTTAAGGCCCTGGCGAAAACGGTCAGCTTCGCGAATGCTGCCCACTGAAACACGCACTGCATTTTGCGGCGGCGCCTTCGGAGAAAGAAAAGGGCTTTCGGGTGACACAGCCACGTTGAGTTCCCGCGCATGCGCCACGAAACTACTGGAATCCCAGTCCCCGTTTAGTTTCAGCCAAAGGTGCAAACTGGCAGGATGCCCTTTCCATTCAAGCCCGGCCAGTTCCCGAGTGGCTATCTCAAAACGTTCGCCAATTTCCTTGCGCTGCCATTCGCTCAGGTATCTTGCTGTACCATCTTCGACCCAACGCGACGCAAGTTCGCAGATCAGCGGAGTGGCCATCCAGCCAAATACGATCAATCGCGCCGTCATTGCCGGTATCAGATGGTCCGGCACGACTGCGTAACCTGCACGCAAACCACTGACTGTGCACTTCGTGAATGTTGTCAGATAAATGGCCAACTCCGGAACCAACGAGGATATCGGGAGCTGCCGATCAGAAGCAACCGGACCGAACGCATCACATTCGATGATGTATAGCCCATGTTTTCGTGCAACTTCTGCAATTTTCCTGCGCCTGGTTTCAGGCATCATGTGCACTAACGGATTCGCAAGAGATGGCAATATATACAGTGCCTTAGGTGACTTCTCAATGCAAGCTTGCTCTAGCGCATCAGGCCGAATTCCGTGCTCATCCGTTTCAAGACCCAAATGCCTGTAGCCAAAGTATGAGGCACTGGATGCCATGAGATGATGCGTCACCATATCTGACAAAACCACATCGCCGGGCCGCAGGATTGCAGACAATGCTGACGACAAACCGTGCGTGACGCCATTGGTCATCATAATCGAGTCTGCGGTGGTTTGGAGGCCGCAATATGATAGCCATTTCACTCCGGTTTTTCGATGTGACTCATGTCCCAGGTTGGGCCGGGTAGACAGGTACAGTGCGGGATCCAGTTTGGCCTGCATGTCTTTCAGCGTGGAATGCATTGCGTCCACGTGTTGGCTGTTAAACAATGGGCGTGAGATCGACATATCGAACAGGTTTTTCGGCTCGGATTCCAGTTTGAAGGGTTGATCGCCAGACCCGCCTGTATCGATGACATAGCTCCCGCGCCCGATTTGCCCGTCGATCAGGTTTTGGCGCCGCAGAACATCATAAGCCTTGCTGACGGTATTGATGCTCAAGCCCAGTTCATCGGCCAGCTTGCGATGCGTAGGCAGTCGTTCACCAGGTGGCAGCCTTCCATCCTCGATCGCACTCGCAATCGTTGCGGCAAGACTGTCATGCAGGGGCGAACTAAGCGAGTCTCGAGATGGCATCCAATTTGTCATGCGACAATATTAACCAAATAGAAAGCGCACACAAGAAGATCAATTCCAACAGGTTTGTTAGCATAAGGAAGTACTGGCACAGATCAGTGCCTCGCTTGAAGCTCAACAGGTTTTAGTATCCACGCTTTGGAGGAAACCCTCGGACTTCCAGTCGGATCTTCTCCTCCGCCGAATGGTGCTTGCGCGTTTTGCGGCGGATGTCTTTGACGACTCGTTCGACCGTCGGATTGTCAGTGCCAGCTTTCCGTCTCATCTTCACTACTTGACGGTTCAGATGAGCCATAAACCTTCCGTTATGCAAATCCTCTGATCAAGCCCACAGGTGCTGATGCCAGCAATGCGACGGAGCTGAGTGATTCGGTAATCAGTCTTATGGGCAACGACGAATGCACGTTTCGTGTTCATATCTTCGCTGCCCTTGAGGCGAAAAAAGCCGACGCTTTCTGCAGGATTTCATTCTCCAGCGCTAAGCGACTGTTTTCCTTTCGCAGACGATCCAATTCCGTCGCATCCGCCTGCTGCCTGCGCATTGCCGCTATCGATCCTGCCGTTTCAATCTCCAAGCGCCAGGTCTTCAACTGAGAACTCGTCACGCCCAGTTCCTTGGCAACTCCGGTCTGGGTCGCACCAGATTCATAAAGACGGCTAACGGTCGCTGCCTTGAACTAGTCTGTGAACGTCCTTCTTGATATGGGCCGCTCAGGAAACCTGAGTATTTCCAGCTAGATACGTATTCCTGCAGAAGCGTGGATTATCTGCTACTAGAGCGTCCGACCCAAAACCTGAATCACAGGATTCCCTTTGTTGCAGATCTGTGATTCATGCTTTTTGGGAGGATGGATCATGTCAGCACCATTGCCGGAGGCGCTGCGTGCGCGGTTTCAGAAGTTGATTGAATAAGGGTTAAGGGGACGTGCAGCGGCGTCGCGTCTGAAGCTTTCTCCTGCCACAGCCCGGACCTGAACCCGATCGAGATGGCGTTCTCCAAGCTCAAAGCGCACCTACGCAGGATCGGCGCGCGGACTTTCAACGATATGTTCCACGCACTCACGGAAATCTGCGACCTATACACGCCAGACGAATGCCGGAACTACTTCAAGGCTGCCGGATATGCCTCAAGTTAAAGGTCGGATGCTTTAAAAAATATTAACGATGTCAAAGAGTTACGTCAAAGTGACGATCTTCAATCTAGATCATATGTAAACCACGTGTTGAGGTTCTGGAGGGGTGCCTTTGTCACGCTTACGATTAAGCGGCCAGTTCCGCTAACTGTTGAAATTGACAGAGTTCGGGCGAGAGTTGGCCTTCCCAGCGTCTCTCCATGTCCAAAGCGACGCCAGAGCAGGACCTGAGACATTGTGCCAAACACCGAAAATGGCTGCCGCAACGGCGGCGGCTGGCGCGAAATGCAGTGTAGCCAAGGCGACTGCCAATGACGAGTTTTGCATACCTATCTCGAAACAAAAGGACTTCCGTTGCCGCGATGGGAGACCGACCAATCGAGCCACGCCATATCCGCCAAGGTATCCGAGGACATTGTGCGCCATAACGACAAAGAGGATGGTGATACTGACAGACGCGATAACATCTTTGTTGGCGCCTACAGTCGCACCGGTAAGACTCATGATCGAAAAGGTCGTCATGACCGGAAGCAGAACCTTCATCACATCGGTAAGATTTTGTCCGAAGATCATTCGGGCGATCAGTCCCATGCTAATTGGGAAAATGATGATCATCACAATCGAAGAAAGTAGTGACAGGGGTTGGACATCGATGTCCGACCCCGTAAGCAATATGACAATCAGTGGGGTCATGATCGGCGACAACAATGTGGAAACTGACGTGATGGAAACAGAAAGAGCCACGTCGCCCTTGGCCATCAGCGTAATAACGTTGGACGCAATGCCGCCCGGGCAGGCACCAACCAAGATCACGCCAAACGCAATTGTGTCAGGCAGGTCAACCAATTCGACCAATAGAAATGCTAGCAGCGGCATCATGATGTATTGCGCAGCAACTGCAGCAACGACGTGAAGCGGGTGCCTCGCTACATCCTTAAATTCTTCGAAAGTGAGCGTCGAACCGGCACCAAACATGAGTATGCCAAGCAAGAAAGGTATTTTGTCACCCGCCCATGCGAAGGCAGTCGGATTTTGCCAGCTCCACAAAGTGGAAACGACTACAAAAACGACAAAAAACTGGCCGATGAATGAGCTGATACGCTGGATCGGCGTGGGTATCTGCACGGATCGGCCTCCATCGTCTTGCTACCCGCAATGACACCAAGTCCGAGCGGCACGATCTAGTCGTGTCTTGAGCTCAGATTGACTGCTACTCCTAGAAAAAACAATCCATATTCAGTAAATGCGCCCTGCTTTCCAGATGTGGCGTGGCCAATCTGCGTTTGCTCTCAAGACCTTGCAATACAGCGCCAAAAAGTGAGGACCCCTCTTTTGAGCCGACCATTCAAGGTGAGCCCGTTTTATCGACCTCAATGACACCGCATATTTGATGTACACTTCCGTTACACACGCTGATACCTTACGCTACCGTCCTTCTTGGTACGTCCAAGCAAGAGTTTAATGGCCCGCAGTGTTGCATTCGCATGGTCACGATCGTTAGTTACTAATCGATCATATGAGGCCCAACCCGATGTGTTTGATGGTGCGATCCATTCGATGGAATGGAAGAACATATTACGGGACAGGTAGGACACGGCAGCGTTTTCAAAATGAGTCGTAAATAGTGTCGAGTGTGTGGTGTCCCGGTCACGTCCGTCAAGGTGGTGTAATTTGTCGGATGGCCTGAGGTCATGATCAGACGGCTTTGATGCTGAGAATGGGGTCGATCTCCTCGTGGTCGATTTGGGCGAAAGCTTCCACCATCATGTAACGGCTGGCGGTCTGCCATTCGTCGTTCTGTTCGAAGAGCACGGCGCCGATCAGGCGGGTGATCGAGGCTTCGTTCGGGAAGATGCCGACGACATCGGCGCGGCGCTTTACCTCCTTGTTGAGGCGCTCGATCGGGTTGGTGCTGTGCAGCTTGGTGCGGTGCTGGCGCGGAAAGGCCATGTAAGCCAAAACGTCGTGCTCGCTCTCGTCCATCAACTCGGCCAGCTTGGGCCAGCGAGGACGGAGCTGGTCGGCCACGCGGCGCCAGGTTTCGCCGGCAGATGCGCGGTCGGGTTGGTCGAAGGCTTGGCGGATCGCGGCAGCGACGACGGTGTGCTGGCCGCGGGAGACATGCGCGAGGGCATTCCTCATCCAGTGAACGCGGCAGCGCTGCCAGGTGGCCTCAAACACCCGCTCAATCGCGGCTCTGAGGCCGCTGTGGGCGTCGGAGATCACCAGCTTGGTGCCGTCGAGCCCACGCGCCTTCAATCCTCGCAGGAAGTCCATCCAGAAGGTCTCGGCCTCGGACGGTCCGAGTCCCAGGCCGATGATCTCGCGGCGTCCGTCGGTGTTGGCGGCCACGGCGATTATGGCCGCCACCGAGACGATCCGGCCACCCTGGCGCACCTTGAGGTAGGTCGCGTCGAGCCAGACATAGGGCCATTCGCCGGTGAGTGGGCGGTTGAGGAATTCGTTCACCCGCTCGTCGATATCCTTGCATAGCTTGGATACGGTGCTCTTCGAGATGCCGCTCAGGCCCATGGCCTGCGCCAGTTCATCGACACGGCGCGTGGAGACGCCGCCGATCCATGCTTCTTGAATGACGGCGACAAGGGCCTTCTCAGAAGTCTTGCGCGGTTCGAGAAAGCCAGGGAAGTAACTGCCCTGCCGGAGCTTGGGCACCTTCAAATTCAAAGTGCCCAAGCGGGTATCGAGCGCGCTCTCTCGATACCCGTTTCGCCAAGTCGCGCGTTCGGCACTACGTTCGTGCTTGCTGGCACCGATCAGTCCGTCAACGTCAGCCTCCAGAATCAGCTGCAAGACGGCTTCAGCGACAGAGCGTAGAAAGTCGCCGCCGTCCTGCTTGGCCAGAAGCTTGGAAAGGTCCATGGTTGGTTTGGTCATCGGGGTCCTCGCGTGGTTCGTGGTTGAAGTCGTAAAACTCCACCCGACCATACACCTCGATGGCCACCCGGCATTACACCGTTGAAGGCATGGAAATTACACCACGTGCTCGGACACTAACGTGATCAGTGCGGTCATATGTAAGGCCTCATTTTGTGACGCTGATGCGCCTCCGGCCGGTATGGATTGAGCGGGTCGGGTCCCTATCAAAGTCAAGAGCGCGAAGCTCGGTGTTGCACTCGGGTTCTCCCATCCTCTCATTGCCGATTTCTTACTCCCTAAGTCTCTCCAGACTCACACACACCGTAGATCCGGGTTAAGCGATCAAGTTGCTGCCGGAATTCGGTAGTTCTGTTTCCGAGTGACCGTGGCCCAGATCATGCGTGCCATTTTGTTGGCTAGCGCCACGGCCGCCACCAGGCTAGATTTGCGTGCGAGCAGCCTTGCGATCCAAGGGTTTGCATCATCACCCTTTCGGAATTCCCATCGGATCACAGCCATTGCGCCGCTTATGAGCAACTTTCGGATGTCGCGTTGCCCCATTTTGGAGACCTTACCCAACCGCTCTTTGCCGCCCGTCGAGTGTTGCTTTGGTACAAGTCCAAGCCAGGCCGCAAAATCACGACCGCGTCTGAAGCTATCCAGTGATGGCGCGAAAGCTTCTATCGCCGCTGCCGTAGTAGGGCCGACGCCTGGAACAGTTCTCATGTAAGCTGTCTTCTCATCAGCGGCGGTGACCTTTCGCAAGGTCCGGTCCAGAACGGCGATCCGGGCGGTCAATGTTTCGACCATGTCGATGTAATCGTGGGCCAGTTGCCGCTCAAGTTCGGGAAGTTCCGTTTCAGGAGCATCAATGACTGCGGTCAGCTTTTTGAGCTGCGTGATGCCTTGAGGTGCAACAACGCCGAATTCTGTCAAATGACCCCGTAGTGCATTGATCAGTTGCGTGCCTTGCCGAACCAGAATGTCACGCGAGCGATATACCATGGCTTGTGCTTGCTGCGCCAGAGGTTTTACTGAAACAAATCGCATCGTCGGACGTGAAGCCGCCTCGGCGTCGGCTGTGTCATTCTTGTGTCGCTTCATGTATTGCTTGGCATAAACAGGTGGAACCAGCCGCACCTCATGACCAAACTCCGCAATCAACTGACCCCAATGATGGGCGCTACCACAGGCCTCCATCGCAAAAATGCAGCGTGTGTGGCGTTCCATATAGCGACTGAACTGAGCCCGAGACAGCTTCTTGCGCAACACAACCGATCCATCTCTGGTAGCCCCGGGCAAATGAAAAACGCGCTTGGCCAACCTCTCATTGATCGCTATGCGATCAACTGCCGGTCAGTGATCGACCCCAATTAGTGTAACATCGTCTATGGATAACCTCCTCGTTGCTTTGTGATACTTCACCACTCTGGCACATTGCGATGCCTTAGAGCGGGGGTATCCACTCCATCACAATCCTCCCGTGGTTTGCGTATCAAAGCCGCCTCTCCTCGCGGGCGGCTCTGAGATCAGGCAAAGATCTCGGCTACTTTGGTGGCGACAGCCCTGCCGAGATCGCGGTTATTTTCGGGCGTGAAGTGAATGCCATCTACTCCATCGGTCGAAATGAAGTCACTCGCGTTCAGGAAATGAACCTTCATGAAATCGGCCAGATCGCCATAGAGCTTGCCCAACTCGCTCGACTTTTCGGCCCCGCCGCCAAAGAGCGACTGAAAGTAGGGATTCGGCATTGGTGTCAGCGGGGGCGGAGCCATGATTAAGACCTGCGGCGCAGGGTAGGTGGTGCCAACGCCGCCCGTCGATCCCAGGACCTGCCCGACCAGCTTGGTCATACCGGCCGAAATATCGAAGGCGGGCCGGTGGAAATAGGCCTTGGTGTCGTTCGTCCCCAGCATGATGATGACCAGATCCAGTGGGAATTGGCTGGCCAGAGCCGCTGGCAGGTAGGCACTGCCATCCAGTCTTGGGTCGATTGGATCGTCGAGGTTCGTTGTGCGTGCGCTCAGGCCTTCTTCGACGATCTCATACCCGTCGCCCAGCTCGTTCTGCAGCACACCGGTCCACCGGATATCCTTGGCATACCGCGTTGTTGGAACGCCTTCCACGACGGGTATCCAGCCCCAGGTTAAGGAGTCGCCAAAGCACATGATACGTTTCTGGGTCATCTAAGTCCTCCGCTCGAATTACGATTTTCCGGTGTTCAGGCCGTAAAAGATCGCGGCCAAAAGAATGATTGCGCCTCGGGCAATTTGCTTGCCCGGCTCGGGCACGCCAAAGCTGGTCATAACGACAAACAAAAGCGCAAAGCACAAAACGCCAAAGAACGGTCCCCAGGTTCCGCCGTCGCCACGCCCGAAGACAACGCCGCCCAGAATGGTTGCGGCCACTGCGTCGATTGGCATCTCCAGCCCCAGGCGCAGACTGCCCACAGCCACCGAGGATGACTGAACAATCGCCGCGCAGGCCGCCAGAAAGCCCGCCAGCACGTGGCACAGCATGACCGTGCGCGCGACCGGCACGCCCGAGAAATGCGCCGCGGTGGGGTTTTCCCCGATCGATGCAACGAAGCGGCCAAAGACAAACCGCGACATGAAGACAGAGACAACAACCGTGAATGTCACCCACAGGATCACCGGGGCCGGAATGGGGCCCATCCTGATGTTGTAGGCTTCGTTCATGATCTTAGGCATGTTGCCCGGGGGCTTGCCGCTGGCTAGAAATTGGACAAAGCCCATCAGGATGACCGTTACCGCCAATGTTGCAATCACCGCCGACACGCGCCGGTAAGCAACAAGATAGCCATTGAACAGGCCAATCGCGATGCCGATGGCCAGCGCCAGCAGGAGTGTTGGTGCAAGTGGAAGGTCGCCCAGTATTCCCGACGAAATCATGTAATTGACCAGCAACAGAACCCCGGCGCCCGACAGGTCAATGGATCGCACGCGCATCACGAGCATCTGGCCCAAGACAAGGATGCCCAGCGGGGCGACCTGTCGCACAAATACGCCTAGGACGTTGATGTTCATAAGCTGAGGCTTGGTGATCCAAAGCGTTGCAAGAAGCGCGGCAAAAACGAAATAGGCGGGCGGCACGCGGAGGATGCGGGAAACTGCTGTCGTCATTGGTCAGAGCCCCATTTTCTTGCGGGACTGTAGTGCCACGACCAAAAGCAGGATAACGCCCTTGATCGCCCCTTGCAGGAAGGCGGACAGATTTGCGAGATTCATGCCATTGGCCAGCAGGGCCATCAGCAGCGCGCCGAAAATCGTCCCGTGCAGGCTGCCGATGCCACCGGACAACTGGGTGCCACCGATCGCAACTGCGGTTACCGAGTCCAATGCGAATTGCGAACCAACACCGGGATCACCCGATGCAATCCGGCCTGCAATGAAGAAACCGGCCAGCGCGGCGAAAAGCGCGCTCAGCACATAGGCGAGGATGATGTTGCGCTGATCCGATAGTCCGAAGTTATGCGCGGCGTCATCCTGACCGGA
The DNA here is from genome assembly GCF_041537905.1 of Ruegeria jejuensis. Taxonomy (NCBI): domain Bacteria; kingdom Pseudomonadati; phylum Pseudomonadota; class Alphaproteobacteria; order Rhodobacterales; family Roseobacteraceae; genus Ruegeria; species Ruegeria jejuensis. The sequence continues at coordinate 21,585 of NZ_JBGRUO010000009.1, forward strand.
AGAAACCCCGCCGCCGATTGCAAAAAGGTGTAGTCCGAACCGCGATCCGTGCAGCAGACGCCACGATATGCCGACCACGACAATGGCCCAGATGACCACTGCGGGTACGCCAAACAGCGATCCCGTCACCAACGTCACCACGATGTCGGGGACCGATCCGCCCGCAACTGGGCGCAATAGCTGTGCGATCCCGACCACCACGAATTGCATGGAAAGGGTCGCGATGATGGGGTGGACATTCAGCTTCACTATGGCAACGCCATTTATTGCACCAACCAGAGCTGCGGCCAGAAAGGCAAGGGGAATCAGGACAAGCGGGGACCCATCCAGCGCCAGAATGGCAGTGGTCATGCTCATCACAGATCCCACGGATAGGTCCATCCCCGCCAGCACAATGACGATCATCTGCCCGATCGCGACAATGATCAAAGGCATGGCCTGCGCAAGCAGGTTGGAGGCGTTCTGGGAGGTCGCAAAATCGGGCGCGGAGAACGCCAGCACAGAGGCAAACACACCGAAGATAATCAGAGGAACGTACCAGTTCCCCTGTCTGGAGTTCTTGCCGATCAGGCGGCTTGCAAACGAAGTTCTGTTGTTCATCACCGGGCCTTCTAGGTATTCAATGCGGCATCTAGGATGGCATGTTCGGTTGCGTCCTTGCCGGCCATTTCGACGGCGATGGCCTTATCATGTACGACCAGCAGACGATCACAGAGCCCGATCAGTTCCACCGTTTCACGGGATAGGACCAGGATCGCTTTGCCTGAGTCAGCCAGCTTGCGCAGCAGCGCATAGATTTCCGCCTTGGCACCGATATCGACACCGCGCGTCGGTTCTTCGATCACCAGCACGTTCATGTCAGCGGCCAGATACCGGCCCAAAAGAACCTTTTGCTGGTTCCCGCCGGACAGAGACGCGACAGGGGCAGAGGCGCTTGTCGCCTTGACCTTCAGCTTCTCCATCGTCTCGGCCACCAGCTTTCTGAGTTTGAGCGTGACGCTCAGAGCGCTGCGCCCGGATTGCGCCCCGATGTCGATATTGTCCCTGATCGATAGTCCGAGCAGCAGGCCCTCTTCCTTACGATCTTCTGGCACAAATCCAACACCCAGCGCCTTTTGCGTCCGGATGCCTTCGTTTTCTGCCAGCGGCAGGGTCGTTGTGTGCGTCCCGATTGTGACGCGCCCGGAGACCGGCGCGTAGTCTCCAAAGAAGGACCGTACGATTTCCCGTTGCCCTTGGCCTTCGAGCCCCGCGAGGCCCAGAATTTCTCCGGCATGAAGATCAAAGCTTACCGGTGCCGCGTTCTCGGACAGTTTGAGATCGACGCAGGACATCAGAACCTCAGCCGGATTTTCCCCACGCGCTGGGAAAAGATCGCTCAGCTCGCGGCCAACCATTAGGGCGATGAGCCCTTCGGGGGTGAGTTCTGCCAACGATCGCGAGGCAACATGCGCACCATCCTTCATCACGGTAACGTCGTCGCAGGTCTCAAAAATCTCTTCCATCCGATGCGAGATATAGACGATGGCCTTGCCAGCCTGTTTCAGCCGCGTGATCTGCCGGTTCAGAACCTCGACATCCGCCGCGTTCAAGGCCGCAGTCGGTTCGTCCAGAACAAAGACATACGCATCCGCCTTGATGCCATGCGCGATTTCGACGAATTGCCGTTGCGCGATCGACAATTCCGACACCAGTGTCGCCGGATTGAGATCGAGACCAAGTTCGGACAGGGCCGATGCGGTCTGCAGCTCCATCTCGTCTCGATCAAGGACACCAAACCGGTTCACGATCTCACGCCCAAGAAACATGTTTTCCGCAATTGTCAGGTTGGGCAGCAGCGACAGTTCCTGAAAAACCGTCGAGACACCGGCCTCGAGCGCCTGTTTCGGGTTGCTGAACGTCACAGGGGCGCCGTTGATCAGCACCTGCCCTTGGTCTGGTATGTGAACGCCCGCGAGCACTTTCATCAGCGTTGATTTCCCGGCACCGTTTTCGCCCATAAGCGCACGGACACGTCCGGCGGGGAGCGAGATGCTCACATCGTTCACAGCGATGTTCGCGCCAAAGGCTTTGGTGATGCCTTTCATTTCAACGACGTTTGTCATGCTCGGGAACTCACGCAGAAAGGACCTAAAAGGCTTCCGCGGGACGCGCCCGCGGAAGCAAGTCTGACGGGGAGTGCGTCAGTTGCCGTAAAGCTCTTGCAGCTTTTCTTCCGGCAGTTCTGTCGGCCACCACACATTGGCGGAAAGGTCAGACCGATAGAATTGTTTAGCCTTCTCTACATCCCAGCCTTCGGGCTCATAGATGTAGTGCTTGTGCAGCTCTTTGCCTTCCAGCAGCGCGACGGCTGCGCGCACACCAGCTGCGGCCTGCGAGGGGCTGTATTCGGCGACGATGGAAGGGTAACCCGTTTCAATCCACTGCCCGAAGAACCCATTGTTGCCTTCACCCGTAATCGGCGGGATGTCGGCGCCGAACTGCACCAGCACATCGACACAGGCACGTGTCATGTCGGCACCAGACGACCAGATGCCATCAACCTGCGGATCGTTGAGATAGAAGGTTTCGCAGAGCTTTTTACCAAGATCGTAGACCCAGCTACCGTGATCTTCCTGCGTGATCTCGATATTGGTGCCCTCAAGCGCCTGCACTAGGCCGTTGTAACGGTTGATGTCTTCGGGATGAGAGGGCAGGCCGCGTAGCACCCAGATTTTGCCCTCACCGCCCAGCTGGTCTACCAGAAAATCGCCCATGACACGGCCGAAATTCTCGGCACCACCCTGGATATCCACGGTGAAGTTCTGGTTCTCGGTCCGGCCGGTGTGAACCACCACAGGGATACCCGCATCAATGGCCTTTTGAATGCCCGTATCCGCAGAAGTGGACGTCACCGGCATCACGATCAGAACGTCGGGATCTTGCGCCAGCAGATCTTCGATATCCGCAACCTGTTTGGCTTGGTCGAAATTCGCGTCCAGCATGATAAAATCCGCGATCCGGTCGTCGCCATCGGCGATGCCCTGCGCCTCATGTGCGGTCTGGACGGTCCAGGTGTTCGCATTGACACCAAAATGGCTCATCGCGATTTTCCACGGACCTTCCTTTTGGAAGGTTCCCGCCTCGACGGTGCTGTTCCCCTCGGGGCGCGGCTCAACGCCATCCATCAGATTCACTTCGTCCGCCCATGATGGGCTTACGAATACGACAGCGACCAGAGCCGCAGCCGCAACTGTTGAGCTGAAACGTGTGATCATTTGGTATCCTCCCTTACACATTCCACGAAGACACAGCTCACCGCCGCCCGACACGCATGGTTTTCGCTTCAGGCTGTTGTGCATCCGGCGATGCAAATCAATGGAATCTGGTCTCCTCTTGCCTTCTATAAACACCGCGATTCCGACGCGCGTCAATACTTATTCATACTGAGTGAATAAGTCCAAAGCTTGCGCTGACAACATCTAGCTGCCATCTCTATGATCAGAGAGTACTCTGAGCGAAGCGTGAAGAGGGAAAAATATACACATGAAAACAGTGCTTTGCTATGGCGACTCCAATACACATGGCCAAGCCCCTGGCGGTACGCCTTTGGATAGATTTGGTCCTGATGAAAGATGGCCGGGCGTCCTCAGATCCGCGCTGGGTCCGGATTGGTATGTCATCGAAGAAGGCCTGAGCGGGCGCACAACGGTCCACAACGATCCTATCGAAGGGGACCTCAAAAATGGCCGAACATATCTCCGGCCTTGCCTCATGAGTCATGCGCCCATTGATCTGGTTATCCTGATGCTGGGTACCAACGACCTCAAGTCTCGGTTTGGCCAGCCCGCAACCGAAGTCGCTATGGGCATTGGCTGCCTGGTTCACGACATCAAAGAGCTTGCGCCGGGCCCCATGGGAAGCGTTCCCGAGATACTTGTTGTAGCCCCACCACCCATGTTGGATGACATCAAGGAATGGGAGGGGATCTTCGCGGGGGCACAACCAAAAAGTCACCAGCTTGCCCACGAGTTCGAAGTGATCGCGGATTCGCTGGAAGTTCATTATTTTGACGCCGGTAAAACGGTGCAGGCTGACCCGGCGGACGGGTTTCACCTAAGCGCCGCCGCCCATAAATCGCTGGGTCTTGCGCTTGCGCGGGAAGTGCAGATCATCGGTTGGGAGGCAGCAAATGCCTGACATGCGATTTGCACCTCCAAACCCGATCCGAATCGCCGACCGCTCGCCTGGAATGAATGCGGTGAGTGTTCGCAGCTATAATGAACGATTGGTTTTGTCCTTGCTGCTGCAGAGCAAAGGGCTGTCCAGAATGGAGATCGGAAAGCGGACCGGGCTGTCCGCACAGACCATTTCCGTCATTGTTCGCTCGCTTGAGCAAGAGGGACTGGTCGCAAAAGGCGAAGCGCAGAAAGGCAGAATGGGGCCGCCGACAATACCGCTGTCACTAAATCCGGACGGTGCCTATGCGGTTGGCGTCAGTCTGGGCCACCGGCATATTGATGTGGCGTTGCTGGATTTTGTCGGCGATGTGAAATTTTTCGCCACCCTGGATATCCCGCCTCAAAAGCCCGGCCAGAACGAGTCGGATCTGATTGACGCGGTCCGCGCAGCCATCGGCGCTCTGCCCTCGAATGCGAGCACGCGGCTGGCGGGGGTCGGTCTGGCCATACCGGAGGACCGGGAGGAACTCGCCCTTGTTCCTGAGGGACTCACGGAACGCTTTGAAAGCATCGGCAAGGAAATAGAAACGGCACTTGGGGTCGAAGTCTATGTACAAAACGATATCACCGCGGCGGCGGCGGGCGAGAGCATGTTTGGCGCGGCAAAGTCTCTGGACGACTATTTGTTCTTCTATCTGGGGGCGCGGCTTCATCACCGGCTGATCCTCAACCATCAGATATTTCAGAGCCCCAGCCAGACCAGCAGTCAAATTGGATTGCTTGATCTTGAAGCCAGACTTCGCAACGACGGTCGGCATCCCCTTGATGCGCTTTGGGCGCGACAGGCTGAATGGCCCGATTTTGGCGAGGTCGCGGAAAGCTGGGTGGATGATTGCATCGGCGAGTTGAGCAGATCGATTTCCTCAGCCTCTCAGTTTTTACCGGTGAATACGGTGATCGTATCTTCTTATGCGCCGGGCGAGATCTGTGAAAAGATCGCGTCCGAGCTTGGCATGAAACATTCAGGGATAGATGCGCGGGCCGGAGCGCTTCGTGCATCCCCCAAGGCCATGGGGGCGGCGTGCCTGCCGTTTAGCTCAAAGTTCACGGTGAGTTAACGACGGGCGTTCCAGACGGCTTCGGTTGTGCCTGACGTCACCATACCGAAAACCGGATCGAAACACGTACGCGCGGCTATCACAGGCCCGACCCTTTAGTATCCACGCTCTGGAGCAAACCCTCCGACTTCCAGTCGGACCCGCTTCAGCGTAAAGAATCGTGTAATGATCTTACCCTCTGGAAAATGAGCCGCAGCCGGGTCGAAGGCTCATTTTCCAGAGGGTAAGATCATGCAATATGACAGCGGCAAGCACTGCGTTTTCTATCATCGCTATCATATCGTCTGGTCGACGAAGTATCGCTACAAGGTGTTGACCGGGGCGTTGCGCTTGCGGGTGCGCGACATCCTTCGGCAGGTCTGTCGGGAGAACGAGGTCGACATCTTGCGCGGTGTGCTGTCGAGTGACCACGTCCACATGTTCGTGTCCGCGCCGCCGAAGATTGCCATTTCCGATCTGGTGCGCAAGATGAAGGGCCGTTCGTCCCACAAGGTGCAACGGGAATTCCCCGCGATCCGCAAGCGCTATTGGGGACGCCGGTTCTGGGGGCGAGGGTATTTCTCAACGACCAACGGCGCCATCACCGAAGACGTCGTGTTGCAATACCTCGAAAACCACATCGCCGATCCTACCGACGTCAGTCGGTAGTCGTTCAGTTGTGATCTGGAAACGACCAAAGCACTTTTGAATGAGCGATCTTTCAGTTGCCCTGGATCGCAATTTCATCAAGGCGCTCCAACCACATCTGGTGTGCATCATGCATCTTGTTGGGGGCGACCAGCTTGCCGATTCTGGGGATCAGGCCGTTCTGCGTTTCTTCCGTCACCACGTGACAGCCGCTTTTGCGCGGTGAAATCAGCCACGCGTGATACACTGACATACCAAAAGATTCAGCGGACCACGCCAGTCGCCGCTGCGGCTCGAACTCTTCGATTGTGCAGGTGATGGTCATCCCAAAGGTCTTCCAACGAAACTGCTCTCCAAGTTCCAGCGTCGAGCCTGACGGGCCCAACAACACGACGTTCGAGCAATTGGAATACCATTGCGGCCAAGCGGCGGCATGGATCAGGTGATGCCAAACCGCCTGGCTATTCGCCCGCATCTGCAGGCTGTTCACAACATGCACAGCGCTGAGTTTCGGGTCGTATTTTTCGGGCCATCTGATCGTATCCCGGGTCATTTTCATCGCTCGTGTCAGGTTTAAGGTTTGGGCCATCAGCGCAGCTTGCTCACTACCAGAACTGGTGGGCCGCACAAATTACAAGCCGCGTGTCGGAACGACATCTGACAAGCAATTCGCCGACAGTCTAGTGGCTTCTTGCACATCCCTGACTAGTTGCAGTTGCCTTGTCATTTTTGTAGCCTGTCACCCGAACAGCCGGTCTGGACAGGGCTTTCTGGATCATGACCTTTTGTGCCCTGCTGTGGCCATGGAAACGGGCGTTGATAGTTGCTTGCAAGAAAAACGTCGATCACGGATACGGGTCGTGAACAATCCCGACCTTTTGCTAAGACCAAGGCTTTGTCGATGGCTTGGATGCTTTCTTCCTCTGGGATGCCTTCAACAAACATCACGTCGGCACATTAAGATGCCTTGAGGCGGAGCGTCCATGCCATCAATAGAGCCCGCCGGTACCCTTATCCGACCAAATCTACTCCATTCACCTTTGCAAGCGGCATAGAAATAGCCTCCGCTCTATTCTGGCTAGAAAACGCGCCAATTGCGAGGCTGTGCTGTCTGCGATCGGGATCTCGTTCTACATTTAGCCGATGCAAGACAGCACAGTGCCGACCGGTTAATCGTCCTGCGCCCAGGCTCCAGCCACAGTGTTGTTGTCTTTCGCGAGGTCGGTCATACGCGTCTGCGTTCCGACAACACGCCATTTGCCACCCATTCGCGCCAACTCGAAGTGAACGACGATCCTGTGTACTTCGGATTCATCCGCCCGGCGCCTCGACCAGATCCCCTCCACGGCCGCACCATTCTTGTTGTATACAAAGACTTTCTCTTCGGGCGTGTAGGTGTGAGTGAAGCCTTCGCTCTTTAGGATGTTGTGCTGCATGGTGAGGAACATCATGACTTCTTCATCGGTCTTGAGCCACGTGGCGATTTCCGGTTCGTCATGCGTGGCGAACATGGGGCGGCCCCAGTATTCCAGAATGAACTCGGGACCTTCATCCCGGGTACCGTTCCCGACTTCCACCCAGCGTGGGTAGTATTCTTCGAAGAACCACTGGCGGACTTCTTCTTCGACCGCCTTGCGGTCAAACGAACTACTGGTTTCACCCGCTTCCATTCGCTTGCGCGCTGTTTTTTCTGCAACCGCACTATCAAATGACATTTTTGCTTTCCTCCGTTATTTCCAGGTGGCCATAGTTCGATGCTCGCCATGGCCTTTCTAAGTCGTGTTCAGCTCAACAAGTTACCGAGGGCATGTCCGCCTTAACGGACATACTCGGATTTCCAGCTGGGCGGCCCCTCTGTGCCCTCATACCCGTCACCTAGATGGCCATTGAACAAGATTTATGGTACAGAAAGTAAACTATATGTATAGGCTAACCTTACGTAATATTGGCGCGGAAAGGCGGTAGTCCAGAAATAAAACACTAAAAACAAAATCTTAACTTCAATCTGTATGCGAGAGACTGAAAGTGGCGTAGGGTCATCTATTGCTACAAAAATATAGTTTACTTATTGTACCATATCGAAGGCCGATTGGGAGGCTTAGCCGTGGATCATCTTTTCGAGAAACTGGAAGGCGGGTACATCCCGTCGTCTTACACCGCGGGACCATTTGGAAACATTCAAGGGGGGGCGGCTGCCTCGATCATGGCAACCGTTGCTATCGAAAATGCGCCAAAGGGGTACATACCGGTATCCCAACGCACAGAGCTTTTGCATTCTACCCCGCTTGCGCATCTCAACGTCGAGCTGTCTACTCTGAAAGAGGGTGCGGCGCACCGGGTGGTCGAAGCGCAAATCTTGAATCGGCAGTCACGTCGTTCAACAGCACGATCAACGATTGCCTTTTACAAGCCGACTCCAATCGCGGAGCTGACGCCGGCCGAAATCAAACCCTGGGGCGGCTTTGCGGACCCAAACACGTTGAGCGACGTGCCTCGCATGGCATCGCCGTCTGGTCAAAAGGAGTGGATGCTCAATGCGACCGTTGTGAGGGCGGATATGAAAGGTACATATTGGTTCCGTTGGAACGGGCCACTGCTGTCTGACGGATCATCTCATTGGTTTGCGCAATTGCTTGGTCCCTCGGATTGGGTGGGCGGGTTCATCGCGCCGGGCTTCCCGTCGTTCAAAGTCGGCCCATGGCCGAACACGGATCTTACAGTTCAGGTGAACCGCCCAATGGCTGGCGAATGGATCGGGCTGCGACCGAAAGGGCTTTACCGGGAAACGGGATTCGGTCTGGGACAAGGTGCGCTCATCGATCAGGACGGTGTTTTTGGCCACGCGATGGCGAGCACAATCTCGCCCGCACGGTGAGGTTTTAAGCCTTTCGAGGCTGCGTGAATGCAACAAATTGGAGGAGCAATCAGATGTTTGAGGGAAAGGTTGTATGGGTTACGGGGGCGTCTTCGGGCATAGGCAAGGCTTTTGCGGAAGCGCTTCATGCTCAAAACGCCAAAGTTGTTCTTTCTGCCTATTCAGAAGAAGAACTTAAACCCGTCCATTCTCAGTTGAGCGGTTCGGTCAGCTTGCCATTTGATTTGGCGGATTTTGATGCGTTCCCTCGTCATGTGGATGAAGCAATCGGTGCCTTTGGTCAGGTTGATCTGCTTATCAACAACGCCGGTATAACGCAGCGGTCGCTTGCGAAGGACACCTCGTTCGATGTGTATCAGCGCATTATCGGCATCGACTTGATGGCACCCATTGCTTTGACCCAAAGCTTGATGCCGCATATGCGCGCGCGTGGAACCGGCCGCGTGATCGCAGTGTCCAGTCTCGCCGGAAAGTATGGCGCGCCTCTGCGTACAGCTTATTGCGCGGCGAAACACGGAATGTTTGGGTATTTTGACGCCTTGCGTACCGAAGTGTCGCATGACGGTATTGATATTCATGTTATCGCTTCCGGTGCTGTGAAGACCAACCTTGCGCGCAATGCGTTGACAGGTGAAGGCGCTAACTTCGGAAGAACCGACGCATTTATCGAAGGTGGGTATGACGCTGATGAATTCGTCAATCGAGCTTTGAAAGCCATTGCCAACGGCAAGCGAGAGATCATTATCGCACGAGGCCTAGAGCTGATGGCCTATCGTTTGCGCCGGTTTCTCCCCGAAAAAGCGTTCGACCGGATTGCCAAGGCGACACCCGACGCGGTGCGGCAGTTGGAGGCGACAGCGTCATAGAATAGACGAGCCCGGTGCCGTTCGGCATGGCTCACGGTCTTTTGCGTTGCCGCTGATGTCACAAGCGGCAAAGCCCCTCAGTTTGACGGTTGGACCCGCTTGGGGAGTTTCTTTTTGCCCTCATGAAATGGGCTCGCTTCGACTCGTTCCCTTGCGAGTCGGTTCGAGCCCGGACCAACTCGGACCAGAATGTCACCCCATTTCATTTCTCGGCCATCCGTTCCCAGCGCTCCTATTTTTGGAAGCAGTTGATTGTGCTTACCATCAATCAGAAAGACGGGTTCTCCACCTTCGCCGTGGATGTGTTCGTTGCTCCACTGAACCATCGTGGCCAGAACCGGGATCAGGGACTTGCCTTTTTCGGTGAGGAAATACTCGTAACGCGGGCCGCTGGTACCCATGTCCTTGCGTTCCAGAAACCCTTCAGCGACCAGTTTGTTCAGCCGCTCGCTGAGCAGGTTTTTTGCGGCCCCCGTGTTGCGCTGAAACTCCCCGAAACGCGTTGCGCCATAGAATGCCTCGCGCACGATAAGCCAGGTCCATGCGTCGCCAAAGATATTCAGAAATGTGGCGACCGGGCAGGTTTGCGCGTGCGGCTTGGTCATATGTGTTCCCCAACGTCATGTGGTTTGCATCGGCAGTTATGGTTGAAAATTTAAACCGTATATACCTATGGTTTATTTATAAAACCAAATACCACGGTTTCCAAGCCCCATGACTAACTCACTTAGTGAAGAAGCAAAGCGCCGGGCCAGCAGAACCGAAAGGTCGCCCGTTTAATTGTGTGGGAGGACGCAATGGATATGTCATCAAGATCATTTCCGGGGTCGGTAACGGCCGAAACGATTCTGATCGGGAAGCATTGGACCGAGGAGCCGTTCGAACTGCGGCTGAAACCATAAATCCCTGACCCCAACCGTCGTGGGTTCAAGACTGTGCAGAAAGGTTTGAACAACACTCCTGCAAGCACGCTAGGGCAGTTCCCGGTGCCACAAAGTGACAACGTGAACACCGATCAACAAAGCTTTTAGGAAACACGAAAGATGACCAACAAAAACGCCAACGAGGTCAAATTCTACCTCGACTTTCGAAGCCCATATGCCTACCTGGCGCAAACCCGGTTCGACGACATCGCCGCTGCAACGGGCGCAGTTTTTGTGCCCAAACCTATCGTTGTGATCGACCTCATGAACCGTGTCGGCAACACGCCCACCAGTGTGGTATGTCCACCGAAAGCCAAATACGTCGGCCAGGATTTGATACGTTGGGCCAAAGCATACAGCGCCCCGTTGAAGTTTAACCCGGCCGCGCGTCAAATCGATGGACCGAGCCTTTTGCGAGGCGTGTTTGCAGCTGAGGTCCATGGGGCCAGGGATGCCTATTGTCGCGCGGTATTCAATGCGATTTGGACTCAGCAGGTCGCTCTTACCGATGACACGTCGCTGCTGGAAGTTCTGCAGAAGGCCGGAATCGATGCTGCTGAACATATTGTGGCCGAACGTGACGATCAGCAGGCGTCACTTGACGCGGTGCTTGAGGAGGCCATCGAAGATGGTGTCTTTGGTGCGCCCAGCTTTGTCTACGATGGGGCGCTTTATTTCGGAAATGATCGCCTGCAGTTTCTTGAGGCCGACCTCAAAGCCGCCGCCTGAAAGGATATCCAATGAACATAGGAACATGCATTATTACCGGGGTCGGCCCTGGAACGGGTACTGCTCTGACCCGCCGCTTTACTCAGGCGGGCTACACAGTTGCGATGATAGCCCGTGACGCGGACCGGCTTGAGGCGCTAAGCACGGAAATGGCTGATGCGCATGCCTACCCATGCGATGTCACTGATTTTGACGCTATCGACAAAACGCTCGCCGCGATCAAACAAACACACGGTCCGACAAAAATCCTGGTTCACAACGCGATCGGCGGGGCCTTCGGCGACTTTATGTCAATAGATCCAGCCATTCTTGATCGCAATTTCCGTATCAATACCTCAGCTCTGCTGCACCTGGCACGTGCCTTGGCGCCCGATATGATCGAAGCTGGCGAAGGCGCGATACTGGCGACAGGCAACACTTCGGCCTATCGCGGAAAGTCGATGTTTGCCGGTTTCGCTCCGACAAAAGCAGCGCAGCGCATTCTGTTGGAAAGTATAGCACGCCACGTGGGTCCACAGGGTGTTCATGCGGCCTATGTTGCGATCGATGCAGTCATCGACGTCCCGTGGACGCGCGAGCGCTTTGCCGACAAACCCGACGATTTTTTCTGCAGGCCCGACGACATCGCAGAAGTCGTCTATCAAACTGCGCATCAGCCACGCTCGGCGTGGTCCTCGGATATCGTGATCAGGCCCTTCGGCGAGATCTGGTGACCTACGGCCGTGTTGGATGGATCAGGATTTAGGGGGCGTTATTGCACAGATCAGTTGCAACTTGGAATACGCCCAACCCGAGACGGAATTCAGGCGGTGCGTTCGAAACTTGGGCGGCCAATTCCGGTCATCCGGTTGAGAACCCGGACGCCAATCCCGGCTTCTGTTTTCTGGTTTTCGAAGCCCCGGGCCTTTAGCTTGGGCGCAATGACAGTCTTCCAGCGACCCATGAGAGTTTCACCTCGGCTGCGTTGATTGTAGCCAGTGGCTTTCTGCCAAGCCATTCGCCCCCGGCTTTCGATCTCGACGATATGGCGGTCTCGTGCCGTTGGATCCTGGGCTGCATTGGGGCTCAGTATTGCATTTTTGGGAGGTGGGATCGTGACCTCAATCATCGATCCGAAACGAACGGCAAGCAAATCAGATGTGGGTTCCCCATCGTAAGCTCCATCTGCCAGAAAGAGAGAAACCGGGCCGTCGACCTGATCCAAGAGCTCTGGTAGCACCGTCGGATCGCCAACCTCATCGTTAGTGAGATCGGAGCAGACGATCTCGCCGCTGACAAGATCAAGACCGAGGTGGAGTTTGCGCCAAGAGCGCCGTTTGCGCTTTGTTTTATGCTTCTCCTCAAGCCACCCGCCCTCGCCGAAGACCTTCATGCCGGTGCTATCGACAACCAGATGGACCGGGTCGGATCGGTCGGTTTTGCGCGTTGCAGGCAAAGTCAGTCCCTTGCCCCGGCGCGAGAGTGTGGAGAAATCCGGCACCGCGATCTCAAACCCAAGCAGCCCTGCAATACTGCGCATCAGGCCTTGGGTTTGCCGCAGTGGTTGTTTGAAAACCATCCCCAATGTCAGGCACAACTCAATCGCCAGATCAGAATAGCGCGGCTGTCCACCACGCGTTGTTCGGCGCGGTGCCGACCACAGGCCAAGCGCGTCTTCGCTGACCCAGACTGTCAGATCACCGCGCTGCCGCAGGCCCTCATTGTACTCAGGCCAGTTGGTCACCCGATGCCTTTGCTTCGGGATCTTGTCACGACGAGCGGCGTTGACCTTATGCGGCATTTACAGCATCCTGAAAGGAACGGACCGCCTCGATATCAGCGCATGGGCGATCCGTGCAACAACGCCCCATAGATGCTATCGATCCTCGTCAAGAGCGATCCGAGAAGAGGCGAGATTCACCCGACAAATTCGCCAGACTCTAGTCCCTTAAGGAGCCTTTCTCCGAAGACTGCTTTTCCTTTGGTCACAGAGCCGTCTAGTGCATCATGAAGTCCTCCATTGTGACAAGAAAGCAGCGTAGTCAGGAGGAAAATAAAGCGCTCTTGCTGGTCGAAGCTTTGAAAGCAATTCATCCCGCTCACAGACGTCTTGGGCAATATGGAGATTACTGAAACCCAAGGATAAGACTCGGCATCAGGCAACTCGAAGTCGCGAAAAATGTGGTCCACAGGCCAAATCTGAGCGCCATCGGCAGTCTTCTCGCCAACATCTGGACTGAATGAAACTCGTTTTGGATCAGACGTTTGGCGCGTCAGGGTCACGAAATCGCCGTCAAAATGAAGTTTGGCGTAGCTATGCCCTTCATAGCCATGCGAATATAGCTGATGAAAGCTAAGATATATGGTATCCGTCCGGTTTCCCCGCTCTGACGGCTGATGGAGTGTGCTGATAGTGTCCACCATCGATAGTGGACATCATGGGGTACTCTATGGCGGGCAAGAAGGGGCAAAAGAAGCGGTTCTGGTCGGATGAGGAGAAGCGTTCGATCTGTGAGCAGACGCGGGCACCCGGAGTTTCGGTTGCGCAAGTTGCGCGTCGTTATTCGATGAACGCCAATCTGATCCACAAATGGCTCCGCGATCCTCGTTTTGCGCCGGAAGGAGAGACCGGTGAGGTACTGGATGCCGCTGAAGTGGGGTTTGTGCCTGTCGAGATTGCGGATGCCATACCGGTACCGTCGCATTGCGCTACTCCGGTTTCCGCCCCAGCATCGAGCGAGCCAGTCTCGGCGCAACGCGTGGATATCACGCTGTCAGATGGACGGCGCATTTTGGTGGAAGGCAGCACGGCGCTGTCGGCTGTTCTGGCCTTGGTCGAAGGGCTTATGCCGTGATCCCGGTTCCGTCGAACACGCGGGTGTGGCTAGCTGCCGGGGTGACGGACATGCGGCGTGGGTTCAATACGCTGGCCGCACAGGCGGAGAAGGTTTTGGAACTCGATCCCTATTCCGGGCATTTGTTTGTGTTTCGGGGGCGGCGCGGTGATCTTCTCAAGATTATCTGGTGGGACAGCCAGGGCGCCTGCCTGTTTAGCAAACGGCTGGAACGCGGGCGCTTTGTTTGGCCCGCTGCCAAGGACGGCAAGATCAGTGTGACAGCGGCGCAGTTGTCGATGTTGCTTGAAGGGATCGACTGGCGGATGCCGAAGAAGACATGGCGGCCCCTGAGCACCGGATAGGTCAATTTACTGGCGCGAACTGGCGTTTCTCGATTCACCTTTTTGCTGCAATGGGTTATATCCAAGGCTTTGTTGGACGCCCTTAAATCCTTGCCAGAAGACCCCGCAGAACTGCGGGCTGTCAGTGAGCGTTTGATGGCAGAGGTGCAATCCCAAGCCTATCAGATCGAGAAGCTGAAGTCCGAGCTTCATGGCCATCGCAAGGCGCGGTTCGGTTCCAAATCCGAGAGCTTGGATCAACTGGTCCTCGATCTGGCGGAAGACGCAGAGATTGAAGTCGCGGCTGAGGCACAGAAGAGCGAACCGACCGAGGCTGACAGCAAGCCACCCAAACGCCAGCACAGTCGCAAACCCTTGCCCGATCATCTGGAACGGCAAGACGAAGTGCTGTCGCCGGGTGAAGAATGCACTGACTGCGGCGGCTCCCTGCGCCAGATCGGCGAGGATATCACCGAGGAACTGGAGTATCTCCCGGGCCGCTTTGTTGTGCGTCGCATTATCCGCCCGCGCATGGCTTGCACCTGTTGTGAGGCTTTTGCCCAGGCAGCACTTCCATCGCGCCCGATTGAACGTGGTCGCCCCGGCCCCGGCCTTCTGGCCCACGTGCTGGTTGGCAAATATTGCGATCATCTACCGCTGGACCGGCAATCCAAAATCTTCGCCCGCGAGAACGTGCATCTGCCACGCTCCACGCTGACCGACTGGGTGGGCCGCAGCACAGCGTTGCTGGAACCATTGGCTTATCATATCGGCAAGCTGGTCAGGGCAGGCCCCGCGCTCTTTGCCGATGACACGCCGGTCAAACTGCAAAGCAAGCTTAAACCCAAGAAGACACAAACCGCGCGGCTCTGGAGCTATGTGCGTGATGAACGCCCTTGGTGTGGGGATGCCCCAGCTTGCGCATGGTATCAGTTCAGCACGGATCGCAAAGGCGAACACCCTGTCAATCATCTCTCGGGCTATACTGGCACCGCGCACGCCGACGGCTTTGCTGGCTTCAATGGCCTCTTCGGTGATGACAAAGCCGCCGAGATGGCCTGCATGGTGCATGTGCGGCGCAAGTTCGTGGATGAGTTCGAACGCACCGGTGCGGATATCGCAAAACACACCATCACGCAGATCGCAGAGCTTTACGTGGTTGAGAAGGAAGCCAAGGGCAAAACCCCTGAAGAGCGTGTTACCCTGCGGCAGGAGAAGGCCAAACCCATCTTTGATAAGTTGGAGGCCTGGCTGCAAGCACAACTCCCCAAGCTCTCGGGCAAAACCAAACTGGCCGGAGCCATTCGCTATGCCTTGGGCCGCATGCCCAAGGCCCGTGCTTATCTCAGCGACGGGCGGCTGGAACTCGACAACAACATTTGCGAGCGCTCAATCCGCCCCATTCTCACGGCGATGACCGCTTTGTCCTGTGTGGATGGCGTCTGCTTTGCAAGGAAAAAATGCGTTGATCGCGCGGCTGGTCAGTACAGTCCTGTGTCCGGCCTTTGATCGCGGCATTCGCTTGAGCCGCTGGCCTTGATGGGTTCCGTGAACCTGGCCCCATTCGGCGACGCGAACCTGAAAGTTCAGGACAAAGCTCGGGTTCCCGGGTTCTCGGATGACCGCACGTGCCATCCGTTGCCCGGCAGGCGATTTGCACAGCAAATCTGCCGAGAGGGGGCATTCGTCTTGCAATTCGGGTTTGTTCAGTTCCTCCGTTTATGCTGCTGCTTGCCGGTAATATGTTTCCTTGGTGAGGATCGCCCAGATGATCCTGGCCGTCTTGTTTGCCATCGCAATGGTCGCGAGGCGCATTGGTTTGCGCTCAAGTAATTGCATGATCCAGGGATGTACTCGCTCTGGGTATCCAAGGGCGCGCTGAACCTGAGAGGTCATGCCAATCACCAGCAGCCTTCGTAAGTATCGATCACCCTTTTTACTGATTCTGCCCAGACGCTCTTTGCCACCGCTCGATCTGTTCAACGGCGTAAGCCCCAACCAGGCGGCAAACTCGCGCCCGTTTTTGAACTGCTTACCGTCGCCGATGGTGGCGACAATGGCCGAGGCGGTGATGGGGCCGACACCGGGAACCGTCCTAATGCGTTTGGCACGTTCATCGATCCGGGAGTGATACTCGATCAGTTTGTCATAAAAACTCACCCGGTCATCGAGATCGATAACCTGGTCGCAGAGCGTTTTGAGCATACTCTTTGCCACGTCAGGGATGTCCGGACAGTCATCCGTCTGGAACGCCTTGACGAAGCGCATCGCGGCGACCGGTCCATTGCCGATCACATGGCCGAACTCACGAAGAAGACCCCGGATCACGTTCAGCATCTGGGCCTTCTGGCGCACGATCAGCTGACGCACCCGGTGCATCGTCAGCAGGGCCTGTTGCTCCTTCGACTTCACAGCAACAAACCGCATGGTGGGTCGTGTGACCGCTTCGCAGATCGCTTCCGCATCAACGGCATCTGTCTTGCCGCGCTTCACATATGGCTTGACGTAGAGCGTTGGCATCAGGCGCACATCGTGCCCGATTGCCAGCAACTCACGCGCCCAATGATGGGCCGACCCACAAGCCTCAATTCCAATAAGACAGCTTGGCAGCGTTTCGAAGAACTTGAGCAATTGTCTGCGCCGGATTGAGCGATTGAAGACAACCGTGCCGTCAGCGGTAATTCCATGGGCCTGAAAAACGTCCTTCCCAAGATCCAATCCTATTGTCGCAACTTCCATGGTGGGGCTCCTTTCCTGTCAGAAGATGACTTCCACAGTTTGCCGCAAAGCGCGACGATTGGGAGCAGACGCCATCCACTCCATCCGCCCTGTGTGAGTTCACGAGCAATGCAGCGAAGGGCAGATAACCAAATCTACTCCCAGGTTTTCTGAAAAGACACCTACGGCCTGATTCCATCTGGAAACACCACATTATGCTGATGTTTTTGGCATGATCGTCATAAGGCGCGGGCATCTGCCGTCTGATATCGGCATAATCAGCAAATCGGCATAATACAGATTGCACATGGATACCCCCGCGAGCAGACTAAGAACCGCTGCGGGGGTTAATCAAGCCATTTGCTTGCGTTCGCTAAGGGCAAAGGAGCTTCCACCCACCTAGTAGTCGATGGTTCCGATGTTGATTTGGACGGTCCGGCGTGCTCCGCTAGCGATGCAGTCCCACGTTGTTCCGCCATGCGCACTTGCCAGGTCATGCTCTGAGATTTCACCTTCAGACGGTGCCGCAGGGATATGCAGGTGCTTCACCTTGTCGGTGTCGCGCACCACTCTGAATTCGAAGCCACTCGGGATCGAACCCAGATACTCACTGATGGCTGCATTGGTGTCGGATTCCAAGAGCGCCATAAACTGTTCATCGTTCCAGGCGCGCTCACAGAGTCCCGCAAACACATTTTCCTGGCCTTCGTTCTGAGTACCCATTTTCTTTTCCGATCCTATTGCTTTTGGTCCTTGCATCGAGTGCGGCAAGTTTTGACCCTGCTGCACAGCCTATCTGGGTCGATTACTCATATGCCGGATGTAGCTGCGATTAATCCTGCTTAATGCTGCCCTCCACTCATCCCCCAGCATCACGGTCTTCCAAGTCTGGATGAGCTTTGCAGGACGGCGCACCGGCAGTTTCCCCAGGTCTTCCTGCTGCGGCAGTCGCGCCCGCGTGTCCACATACTCTCGCCCATGCTTGTGACAGGGCAGCACCGGCTCATGCATCGGCCAGTCTGGACCAACGATGTCAACAAGGTCAGAGGCAAGGAAATGCACCTTGCGGCGGCACAGGTTGCACCGAAGCGTGATGACCTGACCATCAGCCGCAGCATCCCGCAACGTGCGGCACTTGCCGGGGTATGGATGGGCTGGCGGATGTGAAACAGGCATAGAGAGAACATAATGGGAACATTGTAGCTTGCCCAAGCTGAAAATCGCTCCTAGCTTTCCCGTCATGCGAACCAAATCCCGTCCCCGCAAGAAAGCCGCTGACGAACTGTTCTATCCTCTGAGGGTCCGCGTGCTGGTTCCTTTAGATGGGTTCGGGCGGCGGTATGAGGAACTCTACAGGTCGATGGATGAGCGTGCAGGGCGGGGCCTTTGGGGCCACAACGCAGACTGTGTGCCTCGTTACGACCTCAGAGACACAACGGCCTTCTACATGGCCGTTCCGGGGCTAGTAGCGCCGTTTCTTGAGACGTTCGACCTCGAACTGGCACGGGGTGATCCAGAGCGCCCCGGTGAGAGTTCTTACAGGCTGATGGCGCCGAAGTCGGGGCTGTGCAAGTGACGCTTTAGCAGCGTATGTCCAGCAACATCGGTCGATCACGCAAGTGGTCACTTTGGCTTTCGGGTACGGTGATTGACACTGTCCCGCTCGCGCCGGAAAAATCCCCGGTTCCACCTGTGACTATCAATTCGATGATTTGTTGGTCTTCCCCTGAGCGTCCCGTATCCGTCGCATCGCCAAGGTAAACTACTTCGGTGACGAAGAGTTCGCCACTTGGAGCGGCAATGACGCCATCGGCCTGAACGTAGTGACCAAACTCGGCGCTACCGCCAAGGACTGTGGAAACTACGTCGAAGGTTCCAACAAAGCGGCCATCCAGGTCACTCAGAGACCAATACAAGATACGTCGGTCACCTGCCTCGGCGTTCTGTGGGTCCGCCCCGAGAAACTTGATCGATGTGTTGCTGTGAAGTAGTTCGGTTTGCCCACATCCAACGAGCGCCTCATCAGTTTGAGCAGCCGCACCCAATGGCAACACCAGCCCAACAGCGAAGATCCAATGGCGAAGGTTTCTCATGATGCGTCTCCCCAGTTCGTGATCCGTTCCTTGCGCGAAAAGTTTGGTGGTGTATTCGCCGTGCAAATGCCGATGACCCCAGACTTGGGGTCTGCGATGGCCCGGCCTCTGAAAGCCGGGCGTTGAGGCAAAACTCCAAGCCGCACGGTTGTTCTTCAGACGTGCTGCCTAATCACTTCGTCAATTTCGGAGCGATTGACCCCAATGTCTGCCAGTTCGTGATCCGTCATCCGATTCAGACGACTCGCGGCTTCGAGGTAAGCTTTCCGGTTGCTGAGAACGTATCTGGCTTGGTCAAATACCGAGAGCACCTGTGAAAAGTTGCGGCTACCAACGTTTGGCTCAACATATGACATGTGGCTGACCTTTCTATTTGATGTGACGGCTGTGCCACTAACAAAGTTCATCGAGCTTAACCCCTGAATACTGACAGATTAAAATTGCTTCATCGGCGCAATCTTGGCGCCCAAAGAAAGACCCCGCCGAAGCGGGGCCAGGAGAGTGAGTTCGATTGGACAGTGACACCACGCTAGAGGCCGGCCCATGCGATAGCCTGAACAGTGCGTTAAGTCTGGTTCATGTAGCAGAAGTAGCAGATGTAGCAGGGGGTCGGGGGCTGAAACTGAATGTCTCAGTGCAGCCTTGCACGGACTAGGACGCCTTCGATCATTTCTTCACCCAGCGCTCGAATTGCCTCAAGCCGGTGCAGCCCTTCGATCAACACAAACCTGTCACCATCGGCACGCAACTGGATCGGTGTAGTTTGACCGTTTTCCATGATGTCATATGCAATCGCTTCGACCTTCTCGGGATCCAGTGTTTTCGCGCGCTTGCTGGTGACGTATATCTTAGCAATCGGGAAGGAGCTTCTCTCTAACACTGACGAATGCCCTTCTTGTTGCCGGTCTATGGATACCCTTGCCTAGCACGGTTTCGAGGGATGGTTGTAAGAATTCGCAGGCGCAGCGGGGGTCGGTCGATTAGCATGAATAGCGGGATTAGCAGCCCCGTAGGGGATTTCGCGTGTTTTGGTCCACAGGCGCAGCTAAGGGCAAATCAAAACCTGCACCGTCGTCACCTCACGGAGAGCCAGCGCTCTATGGTGGCGGCGAAATTGTCCAAAATGGAACGCGGGAATCCTGATCTGAAATCCGCAAATTTGCGGAATAGGGAAACCTCTCAGGCAGAGGCCGCTGAGCTTCTGAATGTATCCGAGCGCAGCGTTAACACAGCCAAAAAGGTTTAGCGCCAAGGCGCACCTGAACTGGTTGAACTTTGAAGTCAAAAGTGGTTTGCCGGGCTTAGTGCTAATCTATCACTGGTTGGACTGAATGAAGAACAAGGCAAGCTTATCCGTTTGGAAGGCCGGGCTGGCAGGCGTGTTGCTTTCCATTTTCGCAAGCAACAGTGCCGCAGCGAACGTCTACGTGGTTATCGACAAGACATTCGATGTCACGACTCATGGTGCGCAGGTTAAAGAACTTGGGAAAAACTGGCACCAAGTCGTCGCCTTTCATAAAGTTGTAAGAGTGAAGGACAAGGCATACGCCTGCGTCGGATACCTAGGCGACGTCCCGAGAAAGGAATTCTTGCACAAATCTAAGCTCTATTCAGGAGACGCCTTAGTTAAGAAGCAACTCGGCGGGGCAACTTGGCTGGTGAATGAACCTAAGGTCGCCGCCGAGAGGAAGCGGTCGAAGATTGGCCTTCTCGGGGCGGTGGCGGCCCCAGCCGACATAAACTTGGTAACTGGCTCAAAAATCAAATGCCTCAAGGGTGGTAAGTGGCAAGACGGCTTTGCTTCTCAAGCATCGAGGCTTGAAATCCCGGAGTCGGTGATGGTTCGTCAGTGACAATTGAGTGGCCAACTTGGCCACTCTACCCGCATCGCTCTATCCATTGGAGGAAAGCCATACGCTCATCCTCGGGGGTCATTGCCCATGCAGCCCTGAGCTTATCCAGATGAGTTACTTTGGCCCTGCTAGGCTTTCATAGTGCGAGGTCGCGGGAAAACACTTCCCGCTGTTCGTCATGGGGCAATACCTTCATGCGGCCCAAATATTCGCCAATGGCCATAGGGCGCATTGGGCGACAAGAGGTTACTACAGCGGGGTTTTTGTCGCGTACAGCACGCATTTACTACCCGGATTGAGTTCAGCACATTGCGCCAGAGCGCCACTTTTGGCCGCTTCTAGGGATGGCTGGCCGCCAATTCTTCCGCCGCCTCCGCCCGTTTCAGTGACGTACAGAGCGCCATAGGGGTTTACTCGGTCAGTGAACTCTCGGAAGGCCCTTGGCATGGGGCCAACTAGTTCAATCTCACCAAATTTCTGGACCTCGGCGGTGTCTATAGTTTGAGCCTCATCGCAGCCAGCCAAAGCAAATGCGGCCACAAAACCACAGACTACCAAAGCAGTTTTCATTCTTCAGATGCTCCATTTCCGCAATACTGGTGTGCCGAAAGTACCCGACTCTTCGCGGTGGCACATTTACCGAGACAGTTCAGTAGGTCAAGTTGATCCCAATAGGTTAATCCAGCCATCATGCGCGCAGTGGTCTCCCCCATCCCCGAGCATGCTTTTTTTGAGCAGGCGGTTTTCCAGGGTGAGGTCCGCAACCGCCTCCTTCAGCGCTGCCGCCTCGGACCGCAGCTCTTTCACTTCGGGGCTCGTCGCTTGCCTGGCTGTGTCGCCTGCCAGCCGCTTCTTTCCGGCCTCCAGGAACTCTTTCGACCAGGAATAGTACAGGCTCGTCGCAATCCCCTCGCGACGGCAGAGCGCGGCGACGCTCTCCTCGCCACGCAAACCCTCCAGCACAATGCGGATCTTCTCCTCCGCAGAATGGTGCTTGCGCGTCTTGCGGTGAATGTCCTTGACGACCCGTTCAGCCGTCGGTTTGTCGGTTCCAGCTTTCCGTCTCATCTTCACTCCTTAACGGTTCAGATGAGCCAGAAACCTTCCGTTATGCAAATCCTTCAATCAGGCCCAGAGGTGCTGATGTCAGACATTGGATGGCCCGGCACCAGTAATTTGCCCGTTCATGGACGCGTCAAAGGCCAGGCTCATCGCAAAGGATCCAAGCCCCATCTTGGCCAGTGCCATATCGGCTCGCTGCCCGCCTGCACGAATGTCAGCCCGGACGTCGCCCAGCAAGGCGGCGGCCGGGCTGCGCTCAGCCATGAACCGCAGGATAGGGCAGTTCGATTTCGTGTCTTCCAACTAGAAGAAATACTTTAGGCCAAAGTACGGGCCATGCTGATCGACGTCGTAAGCAAAGTCGCCGGAATTCAATGTGTCGCTGTAGTCGATGCTGAAATAGCGATAACCAAATGTAAGTGCCGTTTTCTCCCAAGGTTGGTAGTCAAATCCTACATTCGCACCGATCTGCAAGTCGTTTCCGCCAGCTCCAAACCCGCCAAGTTCCAGAGAAGCAATCCCAGTCCATTTGGGGTTCAGCCGCCACATTCCGCGCACGCCAAGGACAGGTTCTATCCAATCCTGATCACCGCCTAATACAGGTGGATTTCCCGGACCTGGGGTGGTTATGTCGATTTCCTGACGGATGGAATTGTATCTGAGGCCGCCTTGGATATCGACTGCATAACGCAAGTTTTTCACACCATATACAGCATCTGCGACCCGATAAGCCGCCAGAAGACCAAACCATTTTTGACGAACATCGACGTTAACCCCGGCACCCAGAGGGCCGGGCAAAGTTGTATCTTGTTCTATACCGACGTAATTGGCATCGAGAATTATGCCAAAATCCCCTCGCCACGCTTCATATCGACCTGCCGCCGCGAAATCGAGCACATCCAGTACGTCGCCAAGGTCCAGATCCAGGTCGGCGGATTGTCCGGCCACGGTGGATGTGCCTGTGGTTCGCAAGGGTGTGAACAGATAGAACGCAACACCATGACGCCAGCCGGTTTCGTCCTGATCCGGCGCGGGCAGCGATTGAGCAGATGCAATCAAAGGCAGCGTTAGAAGGCTTGTCGCAAGCGCCATGGCGCTGAGAGATGAGGGGTGGGGCATGGCGGTTTCCTCTAGTTAAAAAGACCTAGTAATTGAATCTGAGACCGATCCCGGCTCCTTGGTCATAGGGTCGATCAGCACCAATCCCGATCAGCACATCTGCATAGAGGGCGATACCGGGGCTGAGATTTTTGCCAATCTGAAGCTCAGCGGTCGCGGGCCAGGCATCGTTTTCCCAATCATAGGGCGCTTTGATATCCGCTTTGGCCCAATACCCATCGCCAAACGGTTGAAGCGCAATCAGGCGCATAGCGGTTTGGCTGACATCGGTCGGGCCATTGTAGGACGCGAAATGCTGAACCAGAGGGATCAACGTCAGCCCGGTGTTCGTGTTTGCAAAGGCGAAACCGCCGAACGGGGCGATCTGATCGGACCCGGTACCGATGCCTTCATCGGGGTCGCCAAAGTCCAGGATCCATTCCAGCCCGAGCGCGGATTTGAAGGTCCAAGTGTTATTCAAAGGCTTCTGCGACGGAAAATAGATCAGTTTGAAGCTGGTTTTTTCAAACCCGTTGAACCGCTGGCCAGTCGCGTTTGTCGAATTGTAGTGGAGTTCGTACTTTAGCTTCAGATCAGGGCGCAGCATATATGCGCCATCGATGAACGCATCCTGACGGTCTGCCCCGCCTTCTAGATCAAAATATTGGTAGCGAATGTCCGTATTGTTGACCGCAGCCAAGGGGTTTGACGCGTTTTCCTCTGCTCCGGCAGCGAACCCTGCCATCAGAAACGCGGACGTCAGGATTGATTGGATAGTGAAGTGGCGGGCCATCGTGTACCTGAAAAGACTTCGTGCGATTGATGAGACGGTGGCTTTGCCACCACCGTCCCAGATTTGTTATTGCCAGCTGGAAAAGACTTCTCTGGTCAGTTCGCTTTCCGGGCGAAGGTTTTCGATCCCTTCATACGGAACACCCTTTCCAAGTGGCAGATGCGGGTGTTTGGCAATGGTTTTCTGGTGGCGCTTGACCATGTCCTGGAAGGACGCTCCGGACCACAGCGAATACCCGACAAGGGGATGTTCTTCACGTGGATCGCGGTAGACATTGAACACTGGAGCCGCCGCGCCGGGCTGGCCGGGGGCAGGCAGGTGCATTTTGAACTCCTGCTTGACTACAGAGCGCAAGACCGGCCCTTCGTACACATAAACGTAGTCACGGCGCGAATTGCCTTCGCCTTCGAGCAGCAGTGCTGTCTGGTCAATCCCATCGATCACCCGGTCGCGCGGAATACGGTCAGTCGCGCCTGCGATCCGTGCAAAGGTGGTGAACAGATCTGAGACATGCACGATATCGCCTGCCGCGCTTCCCGGCTCGATTACTCCGGGCCACCGGATAAAGGCATCCGTACGCACGCCGCCTTCCAGGTGCTGGGTCTTGCCGCCGCGATAGATCAGCTGGTTCAGGCCAGATGTCCCCTCGTAGTGATACATCAAGCCATTGTCAGCCATGATCATGACGACGGTGCTGTCTGCCTTGCCGGTCTCATCAAGCTTGGCCAGAACCTCACCAATCCAGCCGTCCAGAACCTGCAATTTGTCGGCATGGAACCCCCCGTTGCGGGAAACGGCCTCATCGGGGTAGGCAAAGTTCAGCGGATAAAGCGGCCAGTATTGCATGAAGAACGGGGCGTCCTGCGAGGCCAGCTGCTCCAGCTGTTCCAATGCCTGACGCTGATAGCGTAGGTTCATTTCTTCGTATTTCGCCTGTGTCCATTCCTCGCCCGGCGCTATGTCGACTTCGCGCGCAAGGCCGCCCGCTTCCCCTTCAACACCCGTTACCAGGCCATAGGGTTTGAACCGCTCATCCAACTGAAACTGGTTGGACTGACCCGACGCATGGTAGCCAAGCATGTTGTTGGCAACCATCGCATCCCGTGTCATGAGACTGAGCTGAACCTGCTGGTGCAAAGGAAAGGCGGCCCAATCAAACCCCTGATTGTGCGGGTAGGATTGTTCAATATCGCCCTGATGCCATTTGCCGACATGCGCGGTGTTGTACCCTTCTTCATTCAGGATCTCGGCAATCGTGACTTCCTCAGACGCAAGACCTTCGCCAACGAGTGCAACCTTGACCTCTTCGACACCCGCGCGCACAGGATGACGACCGGTGAGCATCGCTGTTCGTGTCGGTGTGCAGGAAGGCTCAGTATACATTCTCATCAAAGACAAGCCTTCCGTGGCAAAGTCGTTGATGTTGGGCGTATCGAAACCTGTGACGTAGTTCATCGTGCGGTTGCCCATCTGACCGAAGCTGACATCGTCGATCAGGATATAGAGGATATTGGGTGGCTTGCCGCCATTGGCGTCACGGATCTCTGTAAGCTTCGCTTCGATTTCCGTATCCTGAGCGTCCCATTGCTCGCCAAACTGCGCGCGAAGAAACTCGAATTCTCCATCATGAATGATAGGCGCATCCTGAGCATAGCTCGCGCCTGCCAAAAGCACCATGGCCGAGGCGGTTTTCAAAATTGATCTCATTGGCATCCCTTCCCCATTTTTGAACTACATCTTTCCTGCGCGTCGCAGCGCCTGGGCGATTTCATCCCGAAGACCATCAAGGGTTTCGCGAATGTCGCAGGCGAACTGGTATGATTGGCTTCCCGAAGCAGAGTTCATGGTGAGATACTCGTCGCTGAGAAGCTGATAGTCCCGGCAGATCTCATCGAATACCGTGTCCGCCCGTCGTAGGTCCGCAATCGCGGCTTGATGCTCAGGAAACAGGGTATCAAGACTGTAGCCTTCCAAATTCGATAGCTCGTTCGATGGATCAACAGATTCCCCGACTGTTCATCGAATTCACTTCTCACAAAAGGTTTACCGGGGCATAATACGGTATAATCATCGACGTAACTTGCGGAAAATATGGAATTATCCAAAAGCAGATCACCCCTTTTGAATGAGGGCGGCGATCCCGCCGCCAAGGATGTGCGGGCTGCCCTTCAGCGGCTTGTCAAGTCTTCGACTTTCGCGGGTTCACAGCGATTGCAGGACTTTCTTGTCTATGTGGTTGAGGAAACGCTCAACGGCAGGGCCGATGACATCCGCGCCAAAACCATCGCCATGGATGTCTACGGCGGAACTTTGTCCGAGATGGAACGTCGTGAAAACGTGGTGCGGGTGGACGCTGGTCGTCTACGTCGCAAGCTGGATGAATACTATGCCAAAGATGGGCGCGACGAAGGCACTGTTTTCGATCTGCCAAAGGGAGGTTATGCGCCGGAGATATCATTCAAGTCGCCCGAGCAGCCTGAACCAAAAACCAAGCCGCGCGGCTGGCCTCGCCCGGTCATTGGGATTGCAGGAGTTTTCGTTCTCCTCTGCGGCGCTGCGGCCATCACATTGATATCGATAAAGCGTGAAACTCCGGCCAACTTGTCGGTTGATGGCCTAAGCCTAGATGAGCGCAACGCAATATTTGATGCATCCCCTATGCGACTTCAGGCTGTGAACCTGGCCCACTCGGGCCGCGATTTGATCTTTCCAGCCCTGGAGCCCTCGCGCCTGGACGCAGCTTTGACCATATTCAAGGGTGCAATCGAAAACGACGACAGCTATTTCGGAGGTCATGCAGGGGCCGCGCAGGTTGCCGCAACGATAGCGCTGGTGACACCGAACGCCGATCAGACCGAGAGTTTGCTGCGCTACGCTGACGGAGAAGCCGACAGAGCGATTGAGCTGGCGCCAGAAACGGGTTGGAGCCAATCCGCAAAAGCCTGGGTTGAATTTGCGAAAGGAAATTGGCCAGAAGCTATCGAGCTTGCGAACAGGGCACAGCGTTTGGCACCAAACGACGTCCATGTGTTGGAGTTCGTGTCGCTAATCCTGCTCTATTCGTGTTCGTTTGAACAAGTTGTGGCGATCAGCGAAAAGGCGCTATCAAAAATAGATCTGGATCGAGGTTATGTGTTTCAGAACGCGATGGGCGCTGCGAAATTCCATCTGAAGGATTTCGAAGGCGCTATATCCGCATTTGAGAAGGTGACCGAAAAAGGCGGTCCCGTCGGCCCTGTGTCCGTTGCTTATCTGATGGCAGCTCATCAGATGCTGGGCAACGAAAGTGAAGCTCAGGCCTTGTCGGACAAACTCTCGCGCGAGTGGCCTGACAGCCGGGTGGATGTGCTATTTCAAAGATTGTTCGTTGAACCGGAATATGGGGAAGACCTCGGAGAAGCTATGGAACAAGCCGGTTGGCAACCAAAGGGTTAGCACTGACCGCCACTCTCAATCGCTGTTTGCCGCAGCGAAGCCGTCAACTGCCAGCTCTCGTACTTCAACAGTCAAAAACCGCTCGAAACCGGATGTTGGAGCCCGCCCAGGGGCTTCAAACGGATTGGAGAATGAAACGGTCATGAACAGGATCAGCCCGGAATAGGCTGCAAACATGGAGACCAGTGTCAAATTCAATGCCGTCGCGGGCCATGTAAAAAAGGCTGCTGATATCAGAACAATACCCACAAGAGCTGCCATACTGAACAACGCCCTTGATGCACCGCGCGCTGCATTCTCGCGCCGTTCCCGCAGTTCAGATATCTCTCGAACATCTTCAAGCATGAATTGGTGCAAACGGGTTTGTTCGGATGTTTCAGGGGTCATTTGCAGCAAAAGGACATATCCTTCCTCCCAATGCTGCCAAGCCAGTTCCGAAAGCTCTTTTTTGGTGGCGAGTTGTGGCCATTCTTCTTCCGTGACAACCAAGGCATATCGGGCAAAGCTCTGCCGCAACGCATGTGTTTCGGCATGACCGTACCGTTCGGCATCATGGTAGATGTCGCTGACCAGTGAAGCTTCTCGCGCCGCCGCTTGCGTAACATTGCGGACCCCCGCCAGGTCCTGCGCAAATACAAGCGCCAGAACCAATCCATGCAAGGCACCAATCCGGAACAGGACAGAAACTGCAAGCTCACGTGTTTCCTTCTCCACAATCCTGTTGCGAAAGGCCAAACGCGCCAAGAGATAGCTGACCAGCGCTAAAACTATGATTGAACCAACGAAGGCAAAGGCTGAAAAATACTCGAATGGACCCATTTTGAGCAGCCTTTATATCAATGCGGCATATAAGCAGGGCTTGGAAATGGTTGCGTGGCGCGCTCGTAAATCTCATTCCTTCGAATGCTGCGGCACGCACGCTCGACAGCTTTGGGGGTCACTCTACAACGCATCACTTTCGCACCTTAAAATTTCCGACAAAGATGGTGGCGATGGTTGTGATCGTTGCCACGAAAATCCCGATGCCAGCAATGGTGAAGACCATCGTGAAAACCTTGCCGCCCGGTGTGGTTGGGTAAACGTCCCCGTAGCCAACCGTGGACATCGTGATGACCGAGAAATACGCAGCGTCCAGTACGCTCCAACCCTCAACAAGGACGTAAAACGTGCTGCTCACAAAAACCAGCGAGGCGGACATGGCCAGGAGATGGAGGGATCGGCCGTCGAAGATTGCCGCCGCCAATGCCCGGAACAGGTTGAAATAGTTAAACAGGAAGTTACCCATTGCGCCAACGACCTAGGTCGATGTGCGAAGGGAACTCGGTCGCTTGCCCGTCTTTCTCCTGCCTGCTTTTCAACCATTTCCGGATGTCGGCAAAATCGAAATAGATACCGAGAATGCTGGGAAACACAAAGATCACCAGCAGCGTCGAGGCCAGCAGACCAAAGGCGACCGCAGCTACAAGCGGGACGAGAACCTGGGCCTGTGGGCTGGTCTCGAACAGCATGGGCAAGAGGCCTGCAAAGGTAGTGGCAAAGGACAGGATGACCGGTCGAAACCGATGCCGCACGGCTTCGACCGCAGCGGTCAGATAGTCATCGCCTTCGATCTCGGCCTCGAAGAAGGTCAAAAACAGAATGGCGTTGTTCACGACAATCCCAGCCAGAGACGCAAAGCCGATGAAGCTGGGCATGGAGATGTCAAGGCCCATTGCAAAATGGCCCAGGATCGTGCCGATCAGGGCGAATGGGATGCTCAGCATCACCATGAAAGGCAGCGTGTAGCTGTGGAACTGGAAGGCAAGGATCAGGTAAACGCCTACAAGTCCCATGAGCAGGGCACTGGAAATCGAAGACTGTGTTTTTTGCTGCTCCTCCGTCGCGCCGCCGATCCCGATGTTCACGCTGGGATACTGCGCCTGCAGCTTTGGCCCGATATCGTCGGTGATCAACGCCGAGAGGGCTGTCGAGGTGGTGGCCGATCGGTCAATCTTCCCGATGATGCGGGATACCGCCTGACCATTTTTACGGGTGATCTGCGCATAAGCCCCTGTCAGCTCAATCTCGGCAACAGATGCGAGGGCGACCTGCTGTCCTTCGGCGACAGTGATGGGGAATTGCTCCAAGTCCGAAAGTGTTGGCACGGTGTCCCCCAACTCGACGCGCACGCTAATCTCTGAGTTTTGCTGGCGGAAGCTGTCGGTTTCTGTTCCGGAGAAGGCCGCGCGGAGTTGTCCTGCTACCGCTTGTGGGTTCAGGCCGCTGACATATCCGAACTCGGTCAACGAGAGCCGGATTTCCGTGCGTCCTTTTGCGAAATCCTGATACGCCTCGGTTACATCGTCTCGCAGGACCAGCGTTTCCAGAAGGGCATTGCTGGCCGCTTCCAAGGCCTCCAGATCTCGTGAGGTGAGCTCCACATCCAGATCATCCCCACCCGGGCCTGCTGCGATCTGGGTAAAGTTGATCTGCACGATATCCGGCATCGGGCCGGTTGCCTGTTTCCAATGGGCCAGGACTTCATTGGCGCTGATGTTGCGGAGATCACTTTCCAGCAGATCTGCGGTGACTGTCGCAGTGTAGGGCCCGTTATCCTTGACGTCCTGATTGACCGAATACTGCACAAGCACACGCTCAACCAATGGCTGCCCATCTTCTGTGTTAGGCGTGAGCTCTCTGTCGACTTTTTCGAGACCCGCCATAATCTGGTCAACGGTGTCGCGGGTCCGCTCGATGGGCAGGCCGGAGGACAAAGCAAACCGGACCTCAACGGTATCCCCCTCGGTCTCTGGAAACCCGACCACCTTAACCAAACCGGATGCCAGAAAGCCGATGCTCAGGATCAGGATCGCGAAAACGGAACCCAACGTGGCATAACGCCATCGCAGCAAAGCAGCCGCGGTCGGAATGATGACGCGGTCCCTGATATGATCGAGCCATCTTGGCACGGCCCTCTGGGCGTTTTTCTCAGGATCAGTTTGCGTATGGCTCATATGATTGGGCAAGATGAGGAAGGCCTCAACCAGGCTGGTTATCATGGTCAGCAGCAGCACAATCGGGATGACCTGAAGGACCTTGCCGGTCTCTCCGGACAGAAACATCAGAGGCCCAAAGACACAGGCGGTGGTCAGGAACGATGAAATGACGCCGGGCATCACTTCCGTCGCGCCTTTGACGGCGGCCTCCTTTGGTCCGAGTTTGCGCCGCCACTTTGCGATATTGTCGGCAATGACAATGCTGTCATCCATGATGAGGCCAATCGCCATCAGCAATCCGATCAATGAGATGGTGTTGATCGTGACCCCGACCAAGCTCATCAGGAAAATGCCACCCAGGAAAGAAAAGGGCAGCGAGAAGGAAATCCAGATCGCCTCGGACATGGAAAAGAACAGGCACATGACCAGCACGACCAACAAGAGGCTTTGAACGGCGTTGCTGAGAACGAGGTTGATCCGGGTTTCCACGGTTTCGGTCAGATTTTTCACAACAGAGATGCGAAACGGGTCCGGGAATCGTGCTTCTTCTATGGCGATCCGTTCTACGACCTGCGCAAAGGCTTTGATGGCATCGTCGGTCTTGGTCTTGCTGACCTGAATAATCGCCGTGCGATCGCCGTCGATGTAGGATTGCAGGTCAGGCGTGACCTCTGTCAGGTGCACCTGGGCCACGTCCAGCAAGCGCACCACGCCCCCCTCCGGGTTTTCCAGCAGGATGAGGTTTTCCAGGTCATCAATTGAGCGGCGCGCATCGAAATAGCGCAATGTCACATCGCGCCCGGTGGTGGAGACGGTGCCAAGTGGCGCGCGCAGGCTCCGGGCCTCAACCGCATCCGCAACGTCCTTGGGGCTGATTCCGAAGCGGCGCAGGGCAAGCTGGTCGAAGGAAATCAGATATTCCGCGTCCGAGATACCGGTGACTTCGGCGGTTGCGATCATGGGCAGGGCCGCAAGATCATCCGCAAAGGCATCCGCGTATTGGATCAACG
The DNA here is from genome assembly GCF_041537905.1 of Ruegeria jejuensis. Lineage (NCBI taxonomy): Bacteria > Pseudomonadati > Pseudomonadota > Alphaproteobacteria > Rhodobacterales > Roseobacteraceae > Ruegeria > Ruegeria jejuensis. The sequence continues at coordinate 53,077 of NZ_JBGRUO010000009.1, forward strand.
CGCTTTGCGTGTCGATTCCCGAGACGGCGATGGACGCAATGACCTCTGTTTGTCCAAGGATCGAAACAGAGGGAAGTTCCGCCTCATCGGGCAGGTCATTGATGCTGGAGACTTCAGAAGAAATGTCATTGTAGAACTGACCGATGTCGCCGCTTTCTGCCATCGTCAGCGTCGCGGTTGCCAGATTTTCCACGGACAGGCATTCAAAGTCTTCCAGATCGTTCACCGCACCCAGGGCATCATCGAGAACAAGGCAAACCTGTTCATCCACATCGCTGGCCGAGGCACCGGGATATTCGACGGAGACAGCGACTTCGCTCGCCGTGAACTCGGGAAAGCTTTCGCGCTCCATTTGCAGCAGGGATGAGATGCCCACAAAGCAAACCGCCAGCAAAACCAGGTTTGCGGCAATCGGGTGATGCGCAAAATACCGGATCATGAGCCCTGACCTGTCCCGGTGTCCAATGGCTCAAGGAGCATCCCAACAACGGCGGGCCGTGGGTCGGAAAGAACGACCTGATCACCGGGCATTAGCCCGGAAAGAATGACCACAAAGCCATCCTGTACGGAGCCAGTCTCGACAGGGCGTCGCTCAAGCCGCGATTGGTCATCAATGGTGTAGACAAAGCTTCCATCGCTGTTGTTGTGAATGGCCGATCGGGGCAGGCGCAGCGCGGTGACGGGTTCCGGCGCTGATAAGCGCACCTCTACAAACATGCCATTGGTCAATGGCGGGCCGCGCCGTTCGGGATCAGGGCCGCCGGGGTTCTCAATCCGAACCACCAGCCCAACAGTTCCGGTGGTTGGATCTGCGCTGCCGTCAAAACGGACAAGCTCAGCAGGCCAGACATAGTTTTCGCTACCGGTCGACATCACCACCTCTGCCTGTAAGTCAAACCTTTTGAGCAAAGCGAAGGCATCGGCCAGATCAAGGTCGGGATTCGCCTCCAAAGGGCGGATGCCATCCAGAACGGTAAACAGGTTGCCCAGTACCCGGGTCTGGAACTCTGCTGTGACCTCCGAGGCTTCGGTGCTTTCGAGTGTGGCAAGGGTGTCACCGACGCGGATAAACTGCCCCGGTGACACCGATTTGGCGACCACCCGTCCTACGAGGGGAGTGTTGACGGAGGTGTTCGCCAATGCGCGCTGTGCTTCTTCAATCTCCACAATACGCGTATTGATTGTTGCTTCGAGGGAGGCGCGTTGTGCTGGCAACAGCCGTAAAGCGTTTTCGAGATTCAGGACCAGCTTTTCCTGCGACAGCAAATCCCGGATGGCTGTGTCTACAACGGCCTGCGATGCGCTTCCCCGTTCCAACAAGGTTTCCTGCCGTTCCAGTTCGGCCTGCCGTACGTCTTTGATCCGACTTTCGAGCGCGATCGAGGCTTTGGTGTTGGCATCCGTCGCCTCCAGCTCATCCAATGCCGCCTGCGCGGTGTCTCGCGCCGCGCTCGCACGGGACAGATCAATCTCGTAGTCGCGCGGGTCAATGCGAGTGATCTCCGTGCCCACCGGCAAAACGCTGCCCACCGTCAGATTGTCGTCAACAAAAACCGCCCGCCCCTGTACCTGCGAGATGGCCTGCCAGGTGTCTTCGGCGACAACCCGGCCATACCCGGACGCAGAAGGCACGGCTTCGGTGGGTGTCAGTGTCATGGCGCGCACGACGGTCACAGTTTCCGTCGGAGGTGTCTGGGCCGTTTCGTCTGGACGGGTCATCCACATGAAGCCACCCACGCCAAGCGCGATTGGAGGCAGGAAAAGCAAGGGACGAAGATTCATGGCAGACCATTCCTCATGTCAGACGTGTCGGTGCAGGGTGATTGACTGCGGCCTCAAGCAACCCCGGCGGATTGGGCGCGTTCAGCTTTCGAGATCCGCGGCTTAAAGGCCCCCATGAGCATTTCCGTGATCAGCGGGATCACGTTGGACATCCCGACCAGTTTTTCTCTGTTTTCCAGCGTGATGAAGGCCTCGCTGAGCGCGCCTTCCGGGATTGACGCCTGCGCCAGGTCCAGAAGCTGGGGCATCATCGGCACCAGGAAAACAAAAGCGTTGATGGTCAGAAAAGCCGTCATCGCCAGCTTGATCCGCATCCACCAGGCGCGTTCGTTGAACCCAAAGAAGAGGATCAGGTCGATCAGGATCTTCAGACCCAGACCCGGCAGGATCAGGATATAGGCACTCTGCAGCTTGTAATCATAGATGAGCGCAGCCGTTTCGGGCGTCGGGTGTGCGTTGATCGCGCCGATGACAATGTGAGACAGGATACCGCCCACATACATGATGGTCCCGATCTCGGCGATGAAGGAGAGAAGCTTTTTCATGATAGGTCTGCCTGCAACTATGCGTTAACGGAACTCAAACGCCTCGGTGTGGATTTTGTGGCGTGGCACGCCTTCCGCTTTGAGGTCCTTCATGATCCCGTCGACCATGGGTTTGGGGCCGCACATGAAGTATTCATAGCTGTCCAGTGGATCGGGCAGTTTCTGCTTCATCATATCGACGCGGGCAAAATTGCCTTCATCCGAGAAGAGCGGCACCAGAGTGACGTTGCTCAATCGCCCGGCGTGGACCTTGAGCTCATCGAGGAAAATGGCCTCCTGTGCTTCGCGCGCTGCATAAACGAGATGAATCTGACGTTTGTCATCGGGCTCCATCGCCCGAATCTTTGACAGGAACGGCGTCAGGCCGATGCCACCCGCCAACCAGATCTGCTTGTCTCCCGCATTGGACGCATCAAATCGGCCATATGGTCCGCGCACCTTTACATCCACACCAGGTTGCAACTCTTCGCGGACCTTCCTGGTCCAGTCCCCCAGTACCTTCATGGTAAAGCGCAAGCGGTCTTCGCCGGGCGCGCTGGAAATTGTAAAGGGATGAGGTTCACTCCAACCTTTGGCGTCGATTTCGACAAAGGCGAACTGGCCCGGTTTGAAATCCAGAGACTGGCCCGCAGGCTTCAACACAACCTCAGTTGCCCGTTCCAGCGGGTTCACCGCCTCGATGTTGAAGGGAACAGCCGTGCGCCGGTTCATGCCAAACACCGAGTAAAGCATTGAGAGAATGCCCACGATCCCGGCCGCCAGAAGCATAAGGCCAGAGGGGCTGAATTGGGCGACAAAGACGGGCGGCGCCGTGAAGAAGTGACCAAAAACGAGAATGTAGACCAGCCCCATGATCTTGTGCGTGGGCCGCCAGAATGAATAGCGGATCTTACGGTTCAGCGCGATGAAGAGCCCGATCACCAGAAAAATCAGGCTCAACATGCCCAGTGGGGCCGATGGAACCAGAACGTTTACAGCCGGATCAGCGCCGTCGGGCAAAGCCTTTGGGACACCGAAGAAATGCACAAGCGCAAACAAGGCGGCCAAAACCCCCACAATGCGATGCACCTGATACATCCGGTCCAACCCGCCAAACCAATCCTCGAACATGGGCGCGCGCGTGGACAGGACGATCGAGCAAGTCATCAACAGAAAGGCGATACCGCCCAGCAACGTCGTCCCTGTTGTCCTTGAACTGTGGTCCTCGGGCGCAAAGCCCAGATGCAGGACCGCAAACAGCGCAATCAGGCCAATGATCGCAAAAATACCGTGCCGTTTGAGCATTTCATCAACTCCCCCTAACAGTTCAACTCATCAAAGATCGGGATCAAGGGCTGCGCGCAGGGCCACCATCACAGGAAACCCGTCAAGGAACTCCCGCTCTGTCAGGATGGCGTCACCGTTCAGGTCTGCGCGCTGGAAATCAAAATTCATCGACTGGCGATGCTCTGTCTTGCTGATCTCGCCATTTCCGTCCCGGTCGCGGAAGGCAAAGACGATCCTCAGAGCCGTCTCATAAGCATCAACCCGATTGCGATCTTCCGCAACCGAAGCCATTCCGTAGTCCCAAGCCAAATACTCTTCGAGAGAAATCTTGCCGCTGTCATCACTGTCCATCGAGACAAACACATCCGTCCCGAAATTGGTGAACTCGCCCATGTCGATGAACCCGCGATCTGCGCTGTCGACGGAGGCAAAGGCAAGTTCCGCAAGCCTGCGGCCCTCATTTTCATCTGCGGTGGCAGTCATTGGACTGGCGAAGAATATGCAAAGTGACAGGGCGGCCAGTTTTCTGGTCATGGCGAAAGCCTTTCGAAAAGTTCGACTCAAAGGTATGCTTGACTTGTAATCGCAATACTTGCAGATACAAGAATTGTAAATGCAAAACATATGCAACACTTGTACGCTGCAAGCTTCGGGGTTATTGCCATGATCAGGGGTGCATTCCTGATGACGCAGATCAAAAGAACAAAGCACATTCGGGAGGGGAGCTTCGGCTTTCTGATCCAGACGCTTGCCCGCGACATCGATACAAAAATGAAGCTTGCCCTGCAGGAGGTCGATGTTGACGTCAAAATCTTCGCCAACTTGATGCTGTTGGCGGATGAAGACGGTATCAATCAACGATCATTGGGAGAAAAACTGAATTTCCCGGAGTATTTTACCAGTCGAAATGTCGACGCGCTTGTCGAAGCCGGATTTGCAGAGCGTCGCCCAGATCCCAACAGCCGACGTTCGTTTCTGATCTATCTGACGGAAGCCGGGCGCAAGAAGGCGTCGGAGTTGCCTCGGATCGTGAAACAGGTGAATGACGATGTTCTCGCAGACCTGTCGGCAGATGAGCGCAAGCAGGTGATAAAGCTGCTTCAAAAGACCGCAGGGATTGTTCCAAGGGATGAGGGTTGAGCTTCTATGCTCTTTGGCAGCACTCAGGTCATTCAGCGCTGACTCGAGCCACTAGTCGCATTTAACACCGACGTTATGTGCCCCAGTGACGCGAGTTGGACGCGGCCCGAAGGCCTCCGTGCTTTGTTGTACATCTTGCCGGCACTTGTTTTTAGGCAGCGTCTTATCGCGGTGTTCGATTTCGCCGATCTTCATCAAGAAAGTAATCACTTTTCTTCGACGCTAAGAGGCTTTGTGCGGAGTTTACAAAGCCGCACGCAGGCCTTTCACTCACGGTCGGTCAGTGTTTCAATCATATCGGCAACTGCATGAAGCGCCTGCATCTGCTCAGGCGTATTGGCGCGTTTTTGAATCTCGACTGCCAAGTACTGGTACTTTTGAGCGCAATACACATGAGCACCACAGGCTTGCGCCAGTGTTTCTATGGCCAAGGCTTTCTCGTCCCATCCTTCGAATTGAGGCCATCGTTTCTCAGGCATGTGATTTTCCTAACTCTCGACCCACTAGGTTTCCAGCATCGCAGCTCTTTGTGATTGCTCAATCAAGCTGTCGATCTCATGGCGCAGCTTTTCCGTACGATCAGCATACCCTTTTGACCAAACAGTAAGACCAGAAAACACCGATACGCTCAGAACCAAAATGTAAATCTGCAACCCGACAGCCGAGAAGGCACTATCGCTAAGGCCAACTACGTCGAGAAGCGCATACCAAACAAACAGCCCCGGCAAAGCGCCAAGCAAGCTGAACCAGAAGGTATCGAACAAACGCGCTTGGACGGTGGTTTTGACCGTCAGTTCACGATCCTCATGAACAACTCCGGTCGTTAGATTGACAAAGGCAACCGGTTTCCCGCTGCTTTTGCGAACAACCACGGCCACGTCATGACCCGCCCGGGCGGCTTCGAACAGGTTTCCCTGATACCGATGCTCGGTTCCCGATGCGTCTCTCAACCAGAGCTCGAGAATTTTGTTGATCTTACCATAGCCGGTTTTGCGATCTACTCGGACTGAATCCAGCGTGTCACTACGGCTTGTTACGGTACCTCGAACCAGATCGAGTTGCCCACTAACTACCGTCATATCGCAAACACACCCGTAGGTGGGTGGCCAGCCAGTTGCTCTTGTCGAGGCATCAGTTCAACTACTTCATGCGCAAAAGCCAAGCAGGACGCTAGCCAGTCACCCATTTCAACATCATCGCTGAATGTTTCCCTGGCTGTCGCATGGGCAAACGTAGGGGTACAGGGCAACTCCGTCGCCAGCGTCATAAGCGGGGCAAATGCAGCGCGAAGTGCTTCTGAGCCATCTGAGCCGACAACCATACACCTCAACAAATGGTGTCGTTCAAGAAACTCCGGCGGGAGCGTTTCTCGCACCTCAATCGCATCGACTTGATATCGAGCAGGAATAATCAAAAGCGATGATTGCCCAGCGGCTTCAAATACGGATGCGGTTTGATGGGCTGGGGTGTCGACCACTGCGTAGTGCCAGTCCTCGCACCAGAGTTGCTCGATCACAGTCTCAAGATGTGCTGCCGTCGTGGCACGGATGTATTGAACGCGGCCATCGGTGTGATTGCTTCGCGCTATGCGCTCTGAAAACTTGAAGAGTGAGCTTTCCTCTGGTGGTAGTCCTCGGCCTCGTTGCTCGGACAAAATGTGTTCCTGCAACGGTACCGCGTGCCCGGCATCAACCAGAGCGACGTGATATCCTAGGGCCGCTAGCCCATGAGCTAAGGCCGCCGCGCTAGCCGACCGCCCAATGCCGCCCTTGAAGCCAAGAAATGTGATTGTGTGCAGTGTAGCATCCATTCTGCATCATCCTTCACCATCATTGTTTATTCGCAACGGGATGCCCGTCTCAGCGGGCAAAGTCCCAGTTCCCGCATGAAATTCGGGGGCGTCCTTTGTGACTATAGTAAATTGTTACTATAGTCATTAGAGTTATTTGCGCCGTTCCCTGACAGAGTTAGGATGGAACGGAAAAACCAAAACTTGGTGGCGGCTTACGCAAAGATACTTCGCGAGAAACGTAGAGCCGCAGGTCTGTCACAGGAGGAACTCGCATTCCGCACTGACCTATCCATGAGCTACATCTCGTTCTTGGAGACTTGTCGTAGACAACCGACCCTGACGGTGATGGACGCGATCTGTCGGGAGCTGGGCATGTCTTTAGCTGAGTTTATCGTTGAAGTAGAACGTCAAGTGTCAGCGGCTTAAATCAACTTTGGCGCTTCTGGCGTTATGCCAACTCAGCCGCGACTGAATTCGCTTGCCGCCACACCTTCTTCTGCCATTTCGTAAAACAATTCGATTGAGGCCCCGTACCTCGCCCCTCAGCGTCTTGTGATCTACCGCAACGCCACGCTCGGACATGATTTCTTCCAGATCACGGTCCGACACGCCGTATCGGAAAAGGAAAAACACAGCAAAGAAGATCACATCCTTGGGATATTTTGCGCCTTTGAAGGAGATTATGAGCTGGCTTTTGACTAATTGGGGCCAAAAGCCATCCAAGCGGTAAACCCAAGCGCGCCAACAGACAAAGCTTTGTAACAGAGCCCGCAAAGCATGATCAGAAAGGCACGCGAGACCCGGTCAGCGCCGCACATTCTGCGTTCGCAACACGTTGTTTTTCAACAGAATGGGCGGTAAGCAGTCATTTGCTGCGCAGGTGGATACGCATCCTGGTTTCCGTGAAGCAGACCTTCAATTTGGATTGTGAAGGCGTGCTTGCCACGAAAACGCGCCCCAACGTTGTTTCCAAATTTGGAGGTACTTTGAAGCGCGCGCTGTGATCCGTTGAAGCCCTTTTCCTCATTTCCTGTAGGAAAACAACTCGGTCGAAAGCTCGCTTACCTATAAGGATTCGTTGAATCATATAGTCGAAAGTTCAGCCAAGTTGTGTGGAGCACGGTCAGCAATGGGTCGCCTATGTCAATTTCGCCATGCATCCAGATTTTGCTGAACAAATTGATCGATTGAAGTTGGCAGCGCCTCGGTCAATTTAAGCACATTACTGGTTACACGATCTTCCGATCCGCCAGCGATTGCGCCGTCCATTGCCGCAAGCGATTTTGCATACTCTGCCGGCAATCCGTGGCTCTGATGGCGTTCTGCCAGTTCATCCACGGTTAGGCGATGGTGGATAATCTGCCGTCGAAGTTGACTACTTAGCGTCTCAGCAACGACGTCATAGGCAATGGCTTCGGGACCGGTAAGGATATAGTCAGTGTTTTTAATTGCGGGAGTGACCAACAGCGCCGTTGCGCAGGCGGCAATATCGCCCGCATCGATAAAGCCAATACGACCGTCATCTGTCGCTGTGTAGATAGCAGACTCGTCGCGAATGGGGTCTCGGTGGTGAAGTTCCGAGAAGTTCTGCATGAACCATGTTGGCCTCAACACCGCCCATTCTGGTGCATTGGAGCGAAGCCAGGCGTGCACTGCACCCATCATGGGCCCTCCTTCTTCCAGTGATGAGGCACTCAGCAGCACAAAGCGTGTGACGCCTGAATCAAGTGCGACCTCAAGGCCGGATTGCATTGCTCCCAGTGAATCCACGGTGTCTGTGGGAGCGACCAGGTAAACAGCTCTGACGCCTTCGAAAGCGTCGCTGAATGTCGACGTGTCTTTCCAGTCGAAGCGAGCCTCATCTTCACTTTGAGGGGCACGCGTCCCTACACGGGGGGCAAGGCCTTTTGCGCGCAATTGCTTAACTACGCGGCTGCCAGTCTTCCCGGTGCCGCCGGTGACAAGAATGGAGTTAGCCATCGATAAAGTCTCCCAGTTTCGCCTTCAGAACGTCGATCCCTCCAACCGCATTCAGCAGAACCAGAGGGTTCCAGTAGTCCCGGTATCGCACGATGCGTCCGTTTTTGACCTGGACGACCGAGATGTAATTTTGATCGTAGCGCCCAGCTTCGCCTTCACCCTTGCAGGAGAATTCCAACACAAAGGTCTCGCCGTCTTTGGACGCGTGCGTGATTGCGGGGGTCATGGATTCAAAGCTGATGAGAGACCCGACTTTGGGAAGATAGGCTTCCATAGCCGCGCGGCCACGTATCTCTCGCACGGACCCTTCCGGCTTAAATGGGAACTCGAACACAATGTCTTCATCACACATGTCCAGGAAGTTCTCGCCTGCGTCTGCGATGATTGCGTCTCCGAGGGCGCCACGCAGCATCGCGCCAAAGCTTGGTATGGTGTTAGTGTCAGACATGATCTCTCCTAACTTTGTGTGGATCTCTATCGAGGGGGTCAATGTTAGTGGTGTGAGTGACAGCTTGGGTCATGGGGCTTTTCCAAACTGCATGATTAAGACGCCTGCAATTGACAGCATTGCGCCTGTGATGCGGAAGAAGTCAGCGGGTCGAGAGTCGTTCCCCAATAGACCATTCTGATCCAGGATGAGTGCCATCGTCATTTGTCCGGCGACGACTGCGGCAATAAATGCGGCGGCCCCAAAGCGTGGGATCAGAACCATGGTTGCCATCACGTAAATGACACCGATCACACCTCCTACCCAAGCCCAGGGAGGAGCTGCATATAGAGAAGACAAGCTTGGCAATGTCGGGCGAAGCCATGCAAGACCGACCATCAGACACACGAATGATATTCCAAATGACAGCAGAGTTGCCCAAAGGGGGTGGCCGGATGCACGGCTAAGCTCAGCATTCATTCCGGCATGGATCGGTATCAGGGCACCGCAAAGCAGAGGCGCGAACCACAGAAGTGAGATTTTCGTATCCATCTTCGCGTCCTTTCTGCAAATGCCGCAAACGGGTTGCAGTATCGCTCGGATTGCATCAGAGTACGGCGGAACGATGCCGTCTCGTCCTATATAGGGGAGAATCGCGATGGAACGCAAGAGTTCCGACGTAAAAAATGTTGATCGCCCGCGTCGGAAGCCTGCCGGTGCCGCCGTTTTGCAAGACACGGTGACGGAAGCCATCCAGCGCGCCTTGTTCGAGGAGTGGGCGGAGACGGGCTACTCCGCGCTGCGTATGGAGCGCATCGCGGCCCGCGCAGGCGTCGGGAAGGCGGCGCTCTATCGTCGGAGTAAATCCAAGTTTGAACTGGTGACCGAAGCGGTGAAATCAACAGCGACAAGCATCACTCCAATTCCGGACACTGGTTCGTTCGAGAGTGACGTTGCCATGCTGTTGCGCCGGATGGCTGCAACTCTCCGGCACCCGCTTGTGCGTCGTATCCTGCCAGATCTGCATGCAGAACACGCTCGCTCTGAAGAGCTTGCCGAATTGCTTGAGAGTGTGACGCGTGATCGAAGGGCCCAAGCCATGATCATGCTGGGTAGGGCAGTTGAGCGGGGTGAGCTGTCAAAAGATATCGATCGACAGATGGTTCTGGATATGTTTATCGCACCGCTCTACTGGCACGTCATTGTCCAACACAGACCTGTCAGATCCGCTGACATCAGGCGATTTTTAAAACTTGTGTTTTGCGTAGCGAAGTGAGCGCGGCCGGAATCAAGTCTGAATGGCTGTTACCCCTGATGAAATGTATGCGATGATCGAAAGTGCCGGTTGGGGCAATTGGATGGCGGCGCTGACCCGTGACTACGGCAAGGCATATGCTTCTGGTTGGGGTGCATTCACGACAGCAAATGTGGAGAAAGTTACGGGTAAGCCACCGCGCAATTTCCGCGACTTTGCCAATGATGTGTTGCTGTCGAAACTCAAATAGTTACATAGAAACTGCCGCAGCACCGCGCGAATTGACCCAAACCCGATCTTGGATAGTTAAGGAGAGTAGCTGTTCGCAATCTGAAATGATCATGATTGCATGCTGCAATATCTACCCCTGAGCCCGCGCTGCGACGCTCTCGTTTCTGCGCAACGTCAGTACTTCAACTCCGGTCTTTGTTACGGCAACTGTGTGTTCGAACTGGGCTGAGAGTTTCCGGTCTTTTGTAACGACAGTCCACCCATCGTCTTTGGTCACCGTCTTACCACTGCCTTTGTTGATCATTGGTTCAATTGTGAAGACCATTCCCTCTCGAAGCCTCACGCCCGTTCCCGGTCTCCCATAATTTGTGACCTGAGGGTCCTCGTGCATCTTTCGGCCTATTCCATGCCCGCAATACTCGCGCACAACGGAACACCGGTTTTTCTTAGCATATTTTTCAATAGCAAACCCGATATCGCCGATGTAAGCGCCCGGCTTTACCGCTTTGATACCTTGCCACATGGCTTGTTGTGCAATTTGGACCAGTCGCCTGGTGGCTGGAGGTGTATTGCCAACCAAATATGTCTTGCTTGAATCGGCAATGAAGCCGTTCTTTTCGAGAGTGATATCAAAGTTCACGATGTCGCCGTCTCGGATAACGTCGTCAGTTGATGGCACCCCGTGGCAAACGACTTCATTGATTGAAGAGTTCAGAACATACTCAAATCCGTATTGCCCTTTGCTTGCGGGTCGGGCGTCCAGATCTTTGGTAATAAAGCTTTCAACCAGATCGTTGACCTGTAGGGTGGACATGCTCAGGAACTCCTGCTGATCCAGCATCTCAAATACCGAGGCCAGAAGCTTTCCAGATACCCGCATCAGGTCGATTTCTTCTGGGGTTTTAACCATTCTGCTTTGCCTTTTCTGATTGTTGTCGGTGCCATCGGATGTTTGATGGCAGGCTTGAGTTACGATTCGATTGCGTCGTGGGTTTGTGCAAGTCGGAATTGAGTTCAACGCCAGCAGAGAGAAGCCCGGATCACCTAAAGAACCCAATTCTGATGCGTTATTGCGTAGTTGAGCGCCTCGAGATCTTCACTCAGTTGACTGAATGTAATGGGTCCACCAAGGCATATCCTTACAGCTTCGGTAGTTGGGCCTGTAACTGTAAAGGCGTTGCTTGGCATGATCCCGATTTGCCGGTTGACCATATGACTCATCACATCAGCTCGACTGGAGCCGTCGGGTAGCGTCAGCCATATGTTGAAGGCCTCGTCGCTGGCTTGAAAGCTTTGGTTCGCCATTATCTTCGCCGCAAGTTTTTGACGACGCTTCGCTTCTTTGCGGACGAAGGCTTGGATAGCCGTGGCAGTTCCATCTTCAATCCAGCGACTCATGAGTGCTGTCGTTACGGGAGAAGCCATGACATTCGATGTTTGCAGTGCCCGCGTGTAATGACTTTTCGACAGACCTGACGGGACGACAGTAAGTGCCAGTCTCAAGCCGGCGCCCAAGCACTTTGAAAGGCCAGCGATGTACCATCCTAACTCGGGAACCCTCTTAGAAATCGGCGCTGGCGCATCTGAGCAAACAAAACGACAGGCGTCATCTTCAACCAAGGGCAGGCCATGCTTCGCCAATACGGATGCGATTTGATCACGACGGGATTCCGGTATTGTCAGGGTTGCAGGATTTTGCAGCGTCGGGTTCAAATAGAGAGCCGAGGGGGCGTGATCCTGAATGGAAGAGTCCAAATCGTCAGGAATAATTCCGTTGGAATCGGACTTCACTCCGATCAATTTAATGCCGAGTTGAGCCGCGATCGCACGGATACCAGGATAGGTTATGCATTCGCAGAGCACTGTTGCGCCGGGCTTCGTAAGCAATGTCAGGATCGAAAGAAGGCTGGCATGTGCCCCTGGAGTGATTACCAGCTGATCCACCAGAACATCGATGCCATTGATATTCATCCAGCGAGCAGCAGTTTCTCGATCTTGTTGACTACCGATGACAGATTGATAGCGAAGCAGTGGGACAAGGTTCGCCGCAACATGCGTAAGCCCTTGCTCCATGCGCGCCACGAGAGCTGGATCATCCGGCTCTGGGGGCATGTTCATGTTTGGATCTTCTTCAAGCGCTCGGCGCGGATCGGCTTTTTCTGCCGAAGGCTCCGGTGATCGAACAAATGAGCCGCGCCCGACAAAAGTTTCGATATATCCTCGTTTCGCAGCTTCCGAATAGCCGCGCGAAACCGTTGTAAAATCGAGGCCTATTGCCTTGGCAATGCTGCGCTGTGGTGGAAGACGGTCTTCGGGAGAGAGGGCACCTGACTCGACATCATCTCTGATCGCTTCCGCGATCTGAATGTAGAGTGGCTTTCCGTCGTCTCTGAGATTCGGCGTCCATGTTTTCAATGGATAGTTCCAGTCATTGTGGGTCATTGATGCATGTATACTTGCATATAAAGCCACCAATTTTCAAGGTCATGTCACTTTTGGAAGTTGATTGATTGCATATTGATTGCTTCTTGACAGGAGATGTGCTATCTGTGACGGGACAGAAGGAGATCGCAGATGTCCGAGCTTACGATTGCCAGTCATGATGAGAGCGAAGATCGCCCGATCAAGCCTGCGATCCTCAATGGGATGCGCTTGAAGTGTCCGCGGTGCGGTGAAGGCAAGCTGCTGCACAGCTATATCAAGGTGAACGATGAGTGTTCGAGTTGTGGCTTAGATTTGAGCCATCAGCGGGCCGATGATGGACCAGCTTATCTCACGATCCTGATTGTTGGCCACCTGATGGGGTTTGCACTGCACATAGCTTGGGTGACGTGGCGCCCGGAGCCTTGGGTCTTGGCCCTCAGCATGTCCGTGATTGCTGTGGTTGGCGCGCTGGCTCTCCTTCCAGTGATGAAGGGCCTGATCGTTGGCTACCAATGGGCCAAGCGTATGCATGGATTTTAACAAGCGGAAATAATCGAGTAGCACCACCCGCCCCCCAGAGAATGGCCGACCCGAAAGGGCCGGTCATTCTCACTTCTCGAGGGGGTCTTTTCGAGTCTTCGGTTTGGTTTTTCTTCTTGTTGGAGGCAGACTCAGGCCGCCAGGGTGACTGAATCCTTCCCGGCCGGAAGCCGCAGTGGACAAGTTTTGTCAGTTGCTGCTTTCCAGATTGCTTGAACGACATCCTCGGAGAAGGTGAATTCCTTCCCTTCTGCGTTCATGAACGCAGCCATGGTTTGATCGACGAACGGTTTGTAGTCGCCAGGCGTGTCGTTTGATGCAGACATCAAAGCCATAGCGTTTTTGCCGAAGTTTGTGGTCGGCGCCTGACCTGGCAATACGATGTGGGCTCGAATTCCGAGCGGAGCGAGTTCGAGTGCCAGACATTCGGTAAACGCGTTCACGGCAGCCTTGCTGGCTGTGTAAACCGGCGCGAGCGGCAGCGGCTTGAGGGTCACGCTGGAAGAGACGTTCACGATCACACCTGCTCCCTTGGCGCGCATTTGAGGCAGGACAGCTCGGACCATTTCCATGGTGCCAAACGTATTGGTCTCGAAGATTCGGCGCAGGTTTTCTTCAGAGGTGCCCTCGAACGGAGAGAGCCAGCCAACGCCGGCGTTGTTGACCAAGACGTCGATGGGTCCGGCGGCTTCAACGGCCTTCGCTATGCTATCGCTGTCTGAGATATCCAGCGGCAGAATTGTAAGACGATCTGAGGCCGGCAAGAGCGTTTCGTCGGGCTTGCGCATTGTCGCAATAACCGACCATCCATTTTCAAGGAAGAAGCGCGCGGTTTCCAGCCCAAAGCCCGAGGAGCATCCTGTGATCATTACGGTATTCATGGCATTGTCTCCTTTTTGTTGATGTCTATAAGGTAGACAGCTCATGTAGTATTATATATAATCAAAAGTCCTACAGTTTTTACCAAAGGTCCTAAATGGCAGATCCGTTTTCTGAAATCATCTCTCTGCTTCAGCCGAAGGCGTCGTACTCAAAGCTTGTGCATACTTCGGGGCCATTCCGAGTGTGTCGAGATGATGTGAGTGAAGCCTTCTATTGTTCGGTTCTGGAGGGGCGGGCCTGTCTGCAGGTGAACCAGAAGGAGCCGCTGATCTTGAATGCCGGGGACTTTGTTTTGATCCCGGTCGTTGAGTCTTTCACATTCACCAGCATGGATCCTCCGCCGCCGAATGATCTTCAGAGCCATCCGGTAGAAGGCGAGGACGGTATATTCAGGCTCGGCTCGCCTGATGCGGAGCCAGAAGTCCAACAACTTATTGGGCATTGCACTTTTGCCAGCCCAGATGCCGAGCTTTTGGTTTCACTTCTACCGGATTTGATCGTGGTTCGAGGAGAGGGGCGCTTGGCGGCTCTGACAGGGCTTGTTCGCGATGAAGCGCGGGCGGATCGTCCAGCTCGGGATGTGATCGTCGAAAACCTTTTGCAGGTTTTGCTGATTGAAGCCTTCCGATCGGGTGCAGACCAGGCTCCGGCGGCCGGGCTGTTGCGTGGGCTGGCAGACATCCGGATTGGTCCCAGTTTGCGGGCAATGCATTCTGCGCCGGCACATGGCTGGACTATTCAGGCGCTTGCGAAGGAAGCCGGATTGTCCCGCTCAGCGTTTTTCGCACGGTTTGAGAATGTTATGGGACTTCCTCCAATGAGCTATCTGCAAAACTGGAGGATGACACTTGCAAAGCACATGCTGCGTGCGGGTGATCTGAGCATTGCGGAGATCTCCGCCGAGGCTGGATACCAGTCCTCCAGTGCTTTTAGCACAGCGTTTTCCCGCTATGTTGGCTGCCCTCCTGCACGGTATTCGAAGGAAACTATGCTGGGGGCATCGGGATAGGTCGAAGCAGAACCGGTGCGAGCAATTTGTCGCGTATCTGCCCCTTTCACGCGTTTGGCTTGCCCCGACATTGGCGTTACATTCGACTTGGTTTCGGATTTTTGTCGCCACTGGCTTGGCGAAACTCCGGTTTCTCGTAAAAACTCGCGGTTGAAGTTGGATTTGGTGTTAAACCCACTGTCCAACATCGCCTCGGTAATGCTTGCACCTTCCTCGATCCGGCTGCAGGCATGACGAATGCGCCAGGAGTTGATATAGCGAGACACGTTCGAGCCGGTGGCGCGATTGACCGCTACCGATAGTCGTTTTTCGGGCAGATGGAGGCGTCGTGCCAGGCGTGACAAAGTTAAATTCGGATCGACATGAAGCGGTTCTCGCGTCAGAAAGACTTCCAGACTGTTGACGATTTCGATGTCTTCGCTGCTGGTTTCTCGCGGTGGAGAGGGGGCGATTTCCGCCTCCTCAACCGAAGCTCCAGTGGCAGACGGGTTACCGCTGAGCAGACCCAGAAGTAAGAGGGCAAGTGAGGATGAGATTGTTATCAACCAGCCTGCCCAGATCTCATTCCCGGTCAGAAATGCTGCCGCAATCAGCACATCACTGAAGGCTGATGCAATGAGCGCCCATCCCAGAACTTGCCAGATCACCACCGGAACCCGACCGGCCTCCAGTCGAGCCAGCGGCATGTCGGACCCACCGCGCAACTGAAGCAGGATCGCGCCGCCATAAATTGCAAAGACGAAGGGGACGATGAAGTCCACCGTTTCGGGCGCAAAGACGCGACAGAACAATGCAAAGACAGGGCCGGCGACGTGCACGATTGTCGCGCGCAGTGACAGCCGGTTGACCAGTGCATCCTGAAAGGTGACCCAGGCCAGTGGGGGCACGATCGTTGCACTCACTGGGAGGACGGGTCGTAATACATCAACGCCATAACCAACGACCAAGGTGACCAGGAGCGATTGAATGGCGCATGCGGTCAGAAACAACACCAGGAGAGGCCTGCCGTCCGACACGAGAGTGCGGATGGCAAGATAGCCAAGGACAACGGCAACGAAAGCGGGGATCGGAAGCATCGGCATAAGATTTATATTGTCCAAAATCCGGATTGTGACGACCTAAATCACGAATACAGGACGAAAACGAGCGAAGTTTTTTACATATCCATCGAGCAACGCCCAATAATGGAGATTCCTGTGAAACGCATTGCTCTTCTTTCTCTACTCGTCCTGAATACTGCTTTGCCTGCTGTCGCCGATATGTTGCCCGGATATGATCGGTTTGATCTGGAGGCTGATCATCGGGCTCGACCCGTCGCCGCTTCGATCTGGTATCCGGCGGCCAACCCGACCTACCGCGCACCTGTGGGGGATAGCCTGATATTCAATCCCAGCTATGCTTTCATCGGCCCTGCCGTTGCTGCTGGGAGACACCCTTTGGTATTGCTTTCCCACGGCTCTGGGGGCAGCGCCGACACCTTGGGTTGGTTGACCGGAGGGCTTGTTGCCCAAGGAGCTATTGTTCTTGCGGTAAACCATCCCGGCTCAACGACGGGTGATAGTTCCCCGCGCCGATCTGCGGATCTTGGGGCTCGCTCGAATGACCTGTCTTCCGCGTTGGATATGATCCTTGCGGACCCAGCATTCGCGCCATTTATAGACAAAGATAGGATTGGCGTTGTTGGTTTCTCTTTGGGCGGATCGACGGCGCTTACTTTGGTGGGTGTCCGTTTTGATGGTGAAGTTCAGGACACGTATTGTGCTGCAAAACCTGAAGCTGCTGACTGCGCTTTTTACCACCTTGGCGGCGTGAAGTTCGCTGATTATCCCGGTTATGAAAGCGACGCGCGTGACAATCGGATCACCAAAGCGGTGATCCTCGACCCCGGGTTCGGCTATTCCGCTGTTCCTGAAGCTGTGAAGCATGCACTGCCTGGGACAATGCTTATCAATCTGGGAAGGGAGCACAGGTTTGATGCGGCTGATGTCGGTCCAGAAGGCAACAATCTGGCCAATCGACTTCCGGAAGCAACCTATGTTGAGATCGCACCGGCGAACCACTTCACTTTTTTGGGCACTTGCAAAACTGGCGCCGCTCAGATGCTGGAAGACTATGGCGATGATCCGATCTGCACCGACCCGGAGGGCGCAGACCGCGCCGCCGTCCATTCGGAGCTGATTGATGCTATAGCGTCGGGTTTGGATTTGTAAATCTGACCAGGGCCAACGCCCGCTGTGCTGCGCAGGGGGCGTTAAATTTTCGTGGTGAGAGTCTGCATTATGTTGGCTATTTCTCGGGCCGATCGCTCACAGGGTTGGACCCTTTTGGACGGCGTCTGTCTTCAGCAGGATTTCAGTTTTCAGCCAGCTAAAATACTCTTCAAGTGCTGTTTCGTCGCGTTTGCAGTAGGACCACTTCATGTGCCTCTGAACTGTGATGAAACCGGCTCGTTTTAGGATGTCCAGATGCCTGCTTGCCGTCGGCTGGGCGACATTGAGGGCTTCAGCAATCAGCGTCATGCATACTCCGAACTCGATCGGATCAGCTGACCATTGATCGCCAAAGTGGCGTTTCGGCTCCGCCAGCAACTGCAGGACCTTAATTCGGGGTTCGCCCGCGAGGGCCTTGATTTGGATTGATCTGTCCATGAAATTCATCATATAGTTATTTAGCTAATTGTAAATGGGAGTCTTCTTATGCTTGAGCTTCCCAATACCTCATTGATTGAAGGCAATTTGATCCGTTGGGGCAAAACTGGAGATGGTCCACCCCTTGTTGCCATCCATGGAACGCCGTTCTCGTCTCAAGTTTGGCGCAATATCGTTCCACATCTGACGGACCGAAGAACCGTCTATTATTTCGATCTGGCTGGCTATGGGCAGTCCGAGATGCGCGAAGGCCAAGATGTCTCTCTCGCGGTTCAAAACAAGGTTCTCTCAGTCCTCTTTCAGGAATGGGGGTTGGAGCGCCCTGATGTTTTGGCCCATGATTTTGGCGGAGCAACGGTGCTGCGCGCCTACTACTTGAACGGATTGCGTTACCGCTCATTGACAATTTTTGACGCCGTCGCACTGGCCCCTTGGGGGTCGCCGTTGGTTCAGCATGTTCGCCAGCACGAAGCGGCATTCGTGGGAATGCCTGAATACATGCATTTGGCACTGCTGCACGCGTATCTAAAAACAGCTGCCCATCATCCGTTGTCAGAGGAAGCGTTGGAAATCTACAGCAAGCCTTGGACTGGACCAATTGGTCAGCCGGCATTCTATCGTCAGATTGCACAGATGGATCAGAAATTTACGGACGAAATACAAGACCTTTACGGTCCCCTTGATTGCCCCGTTACGGTGCTCTGGGGAGAAAGCGATGAATGGATCCCTTGCGAGAAAGGGACGCAACTTGCGGACCTGATCTCGACCAAGGGCTGCATTCCAGTGCCTGGAGCAGGTCATCTCCTCCAGGAAGATCACCCGGAAGCAATTGTTTCAGCGGTTCTGAAGCAGGTCCTGAACGAACACCCCATCGACTGATACTGCCGATGTTTGTGGGCGGCGCGATCTGCATTCACTGGCAGGAACAGAAAGCCCCGCAATCACCGAAGTGATCGCGGGGATGCCGCTCAGAGGTGGGCGTTGAACGGCATGTTGTGGGGGCGCGAGCCCGTAAGCGCAAAGAGGGCGTTTGCGACGGCACCGCCAGTCATTGGCACGCCGATTTCACCCACTCCAGAAGGGGCAGCGCCAGACTGAATGATCTCCACGAAGATCTCGGGGACCTGGTTGGCGCGCAGAACCTCATAGTCATAGAAGTTGTTCTGGTCGACCTGCCCATCGACTATTGCGATACGCTCACGGTGCAGGCCAGATAGACCGAAAATCACACCGCCTTCAACCTGGGCCTGAACGTTGCGCGGATGAATCGCAATCCCTGGATCGACGGCTGCCCAGAACTTGTGAAAGCGAACCTCGCTTGTGTCGGGATCAAGCGAAATCTCAGCGACGCCTGCGCCGCGCGTCCCTTTATATCCTGCGAAAGACAGGCCATGGGCACGACCTTCTGGCGCGTTGCCGTAGTCTGACATCTCAAGCACTTTTTCGAGCACGGCTGAACCACGACTGCTCTTGGCTAAGAGTTTACGTCGGAAACCCGCAGGGTCACTTCCAGCGGCCGCGGCAAGCTCATCAATGAAGCATTCCCGCGCATAGCAAATTGGACCCCATCCGATGCCACGCCAGGCTGCGATCTTCGATTGGCGTTCAGTAATGATATGTTCCGCGGTTAGATTTGGGCAGTCATAGTCCTGGGCTTGCGCCCCTTCCATAACCAGAAGATCTCGCCCGTTGGATTTCTCCCAGATCTGAGGCAGTGCGAATTGTAGCACAGAAGGTGAAGCCAGGCGGTGATGATACCCAGTGACATTGCCGTCCTGATCAATGGACGCGGAAAGCTGATGGGCAGATGCCGGCCGGAACCAGCCGTTCTTAACATCGTCTTCACGGGTCCACATCAGCTTAACGGGTCGCTGGCTGATTTTGGACAGCAGCAGCGCATCTCGTAGCAGCTCGCGGGCAAAGACAGTCCGGCGGCCAAATGCGCCGCCCATTTGCATGGCGTGGATGCGGATTTTGTCAGGCGTCGTTTGCAGCACACCAGCGGCAACGCCGATGGACACCGTTTGGCTTTGGGTGCCGATCCAGACTTCGGCACCTTTGCCGTCCTCGTCCACAGAAGCAGTTGCGTTCAGAGGTTCCATTTGCGCGTGGTAGAGCTGTTCGGTTGTGTAGACGGACGCAATGGTCTTGGCATCTGCGTCGGACAGAGATGAGGTGGCGTCACCTTTGGTCTCCCAAACAATTGCATCCCGGCCTCGGTCTTCGACAGCTGCTTTCAGGGTTGCAAGTTCCGTCTCGCTGTTGGCAGGCCGGAATGCAGAGTCCTCGCTCCAGGTTACATCCAGTAGATCGCGCGCCAGCAATGCCGCTTCAAAGGTCTCGGCGAGAACGTTTACACTGTTGGTCAGAGGAATGATCTGAACGACACCAGCGACAGCCTTGGCGTCGTCATCGCTAATTTCGATGGGTGTTTCACCCTCGACTGGCGCATTAAGTTGCGCAGCATACAGCATGCCAGGCACACGTACATCTATGGAGTATTCAGTTTCGCCGCGGGTTTTTGCAGGAATGTCCAGGCGATCAACATCTGTTCCGATAATGCGCCAATTGGAGGGACTCTTCAGTTCCTCGGTCGTGACTTCTGGAACGTCCGTGATGAGAGTAAGGGTAGTTGCAGCCTCCCCGAAGCTCATATTCCGGTTTGATCCACCGTGGACAAGCGTGCTTGGCTCGGTGGTGATCTCCTCGACGGGAACATTCCAATGTGCAGCAACGGAATGGATTAGCACGCGGCGGACCTGCGCCCCGGCATGACGAAGACGCTCGAAATATCCTTCGACGGATGTAGAACCAGCCGTATACATGATGCCGTTGATTTTCGGGTTCCCGAAAGTGTCCAGTGGGCCCTTGTCGACTTGTTCTGAACGCACCTGCGACCAGTCAGCATCGAGTTCCTCGGCAAGGATCATTGGCAGAGCGGTTGAGACGCCTTGACCCATCTCGGCCGAAGCAAACCGGATCGTGATGTGATCATCTGCATGAAGTGTGACCCATGCTCCGACGTTCACGCTCTCGATGATCTCGGCCGTGGCCGAGCCTGCCAGAATGCTGACGCCACCTGTAGCTGATAGAGCGAAGGTCGTTGCGCTTGCCATTTTCAGGAAAGAGCGGCGCGATGTGAGAGTGGAAGGTGTCATGATTAAACCTCCTTGGCTGCACGTTCGACCGCGCGGATGATGCGCGGATAGGTGCCGCAGCGGCAGAGATTGGTGCTCATTTCCTCGACAATCTCTTCACGTGACGGATCAGGGTTCTGAGACAGTAAAGCCGCGGCCCGCATGATTTGCCCGGATTGGCAGTACCCGCATTGTGGAGCCTGTTCTGCAATCCAGGCTTTTTGAAGTGGGTGATCACCGTTATCCGGAAGGCCTTCGATAGTTGTGATTTCGGCATCTTCTACGTCGGATGCGTATGTCTGACAGGAAAACATTGCTTCGCCATCAATATGAACGGTGCAGGCCCCGCAGGATCCAACGCCGCAGCCAAACTTGGTTCCGGTCAATCCCAAATGTTCGCGTAGAACCCACAGAAGAGGAGCGTCGGCATCGGCTTCGACCTCGATGTCCGTTCCGTTGACATTCAGTTTAACCATTGTGTCCTCACTTCCAGTTGGGGAGATCCTTGGGTAAGTTTTCTGATTGATGTGGGCAGGAACATGTGCCGCCGCCCACCGCTTGCATGGCTTTATTCCTTGGCCCGATATTCTTCCGGCATCACAAACACCTCGTCTGCACGGCCGTATCCACCGTCTTGAACCTCTTCGATCAGGACCATCGTGGTCGGGCGCACCACCTCTCCAAAGAAGCCGACCATCAGTTCTGTCGTTTTATGGATCAGGTCCTCTTTTTGATCTGTCGTTAGCGAGGCCTGCGGAAGTTTGTAGTTGGCAAATGGCATTGCGATTTCCTTACGTGAGAAGATTTAGACGACACCGCCATTGGCACGCAGTGTTTGACCACTGATCCAACGGCCATCTGGTCCGGCCAGAAGCGAAACAGCAGCAGAGATGTCTTCAGGTGTTCCGAGCCGGCCAAACGGGTTTATCTTCTTGATGTTTTCAATCAGTGCTTCGGGTTTTCCATTGACGAACAAGTCGGTCCCAACAGGCCCAGGCGCGACGGCATTCACGGTGATGTCACGTGAGCCCAGTTCTTTGGCCAGCACATGTGTCATCGCTTCCACCGCAGCTTTTGTTGCCGCATAGACCCCGTATGTCGGCTGATAGAGCCCGACAACACTGGAGGACAGGCTGACAATCGCGCCACCTTTGTTCATGCGGTTGGCAGCCTCACGCATGCCGCGAAAGACACCGCCAATGTTGATTGCGCAGTGAGCCTCGAAGTCAGCATCAGAAGTAGATGCAACTGCACTCAGGCGCATCATACCCGCGTTGTTGACCAGAACATCGACAGAGCCGAACTCCTGTTCAGCCGCATCGAACAATCGTGGCATGCAGGATGGATCAGAAACGTCATCCTGAACTGCGATTGCCTGGCCACCAGCTTTTTTGATAGCTTCTACAACCTCGTTCGCTCCGGCCTCATCGCTTGCATAATTGGCAATGATTGCATGGCCATCCTGAGCCAGGCGGAGTGCGATAGCTGCACCAATCCCTTTGCTGGCGCCGGATACAATTGCAGTTCTAAGTCCGTGTGCCATGTCAATCTCCTTTCTGTTTCCAGCGAAGATAGACAGAGACGTGATCCAGATAATGTGTCTTGAATTGGAATGACAATTCGATAAAAGCGAACAATGATTGATCGACTTGAAACTATGCGCCTGTTTGTTCGAGTGCTGGAGCGTGGGAGTTTTACGAAGGCAGCTGCTGATCTGAGTATTCCCAGGTCCACCGCAAGTGAAGCGATTCAGCGGCTGGAGCGCGACCTGGGTAGCCGACTGCTGGATCGAACGACACGCCACGTGGCACCAACGCCAGACGGGCAGGCGTATTACGAAAGATGCGTGGCTATTCTGGCTGATCTGGAAGAAGCGGAAGGCGCATTGCGCGGGCACGAGCCCTCGGGGCTATTGCGCATTGACGCTCCTGGAACACTGACGCGGGTTTTTTTGTTGCCCCACCTACCTGACTTTCTCGCTAAGTATCCGAAGATTACCCTGCAACTCGGGCAGACTGAGCGACTGGTGGATTTGGTAAGAGAGGGTATCGACTGCGTGATCCGCGCAGGAATTCCTGATGACAGCGGGATGATAATGCGACACTTGGCAAATCTCCCTGAAATCAGCTGTGCCAGCCCGGAGTATCTTGCAAAATTCGGCGTTCCGGAATCCATAGACGATCTGAAGGATCACCGGATGGTTGGCTTTCTATCTTCGCGCACCGGCACCGCAATGCCACTGGAATTTAAGGTCGGAGATCGGATTGAGGAGGTGACGTTGCCAGCGTTGGTAGCTGCAAATGACGCTGATACAGTACACCATTTGACCCGAGATGGGTTCGGGATTGCGCAAGCGCCCAAGTATCGGTTCTTGGTAGACTTGGAACATGGGCGTCTTGTCGAAGTCTTGCCGGATGCACCGCCGTCGCCCACTCCGTTGGCGGCGTTTTATCCGCAAAACCGCCAACTCTCACCACGAGTCCGAGTATTCCTGGATTGGATTGTTAACGTTTTCGACGAAGCCGTGCTTTGATATCTCAATCGATAGAAAAATCCTACTCCTCAAAATCGGCCAGCCCGAACATTGTCCGAGGCTTCGTGATTTTTTTGTACATTTTGCAGGGGTTTTCGTGCGTTTACAAATTGCCGTGGCGGGCTCCCCATGATCCGTTTGAAGGCAGTATTAAACGCGTTTTCGGACTGATACCCAAACTTCTCTGCAACAACGGCGATGGTGTCACCCGATGACAAGAGTTGGTCACATGCTTTAATCATCCTTAGCGCTGAAACGTATTCCATTGGGCTCTGGCCGACTGTTTTTTGGAACCTTCTCGCAAAGACAGATCTGGACATACCCGCGCATTGCGCCAAAGTCGCGATTGTCCATTTTTTCCCCGGCTCACTATGTGCTGCCTTCAGCGCCAGAGATAGGCGCGCATCTGCCAAGGCTGCTAACCAACCCAAGTCGCCATCCCGTGTGGTTTGGTGATGGCGCAGCGTCTGAATGAGAACAATATGTGACAGATGTTGCGCGACCAGTGCGCCGCCTGGGCGAGGTTCAGTCAGTTCTTGAAGGATAAGCTCAACGGAATGCTGGAGACGCATTGCCATGTCGTCCTGAGAAGGGATTACGATAATTGGGGGCAGTATCGAGATCAGCCGCGAGGCATGGGATTGCGATACGGTAAACCGGCAGCTTGCAACGATAGCATAACCACCACCGTTTATGATGGCGGGTTGCTTTGAAAGAGGAACCGATAGATGGCGCTCGATTGGGTCAGGCGTCACAGCCGGGTCAGTCTTGATCGTGAAAGGACGACCCGTTGGGAGCGCGAAGAAATCCCCTTTCTTCAGATGGGTAGGCTGTTCACATCCCTCAATCGTTACCCATGCTTCACCTGATATCATGGTATTGCATTTCAGTGCTCCTGCCTGATCCTGGAAGGCAATTGCTGATGGATGCCCAAGATCAAGCAAGCCGGCGAGATGGCTCTGTGGTTTAAGCATGGATAGGATGTCTGAAAGTGGGTCCATTTGGTTCGCTCACTTAAGGTGACTTATTCCCTAACTAAAAATCTGCGCCTCAAATTCCAACCACTTTTGGGACGATTGCGAAGATATTTGACCCCTTCAATGCCTATTCGTTCCACCTTAATACCGTATATTTGTTCAGAGAAGACTGTCTTAGGTAGCAGGCAGTCGCAAATGCGGGGAGAAAGTAATGCGCGTTTTTGTAACTGGCGCAACAGGCTATGTCGGCACGGCAGTTGTTCGAGAACTTTTAGAACACAGCCATTCAGTCATCGGGCTGGCGCGATCGGAATCCGCTGCTGACGTTCTGGAGCAGGCCGGTGTGGAGTCTCACTATGGCGATCTCGAAGACCTTGCCAGCCTTGCTGATGGTGCTGCAAAGGCAGATGCCGTCATCCACCTCGGCTTCAATCATGATTTCACCAAGTTCGCTGAAAGTTGCGCTCAGGATGCTGAAGTCATTCGCGCCATAGGTGCAGAACTGTCCGGATCCGATCGACTATTTCTGGTAACTTCCGGAACCGCGATTTTGCCCGCTGGCACTGTCTCAACGGAAACTGATCTCGCACCCTCAGGGGAGATAGTGAACCCACGCGCTGCCACCGAATTTGCATGCTCTGAGCTTACGCGCAAAGGCGTGAATGTGGCCGCAGTGCGATTGGCGCCTTCAGTACATGGGCAGGGGGATCATGGCTTTGTTCGGATGCTCGCCGACATAGCAATGCAGAATGGTGAGGCAGCGTATGTGGATGAGGGACAAAACCGATGGTGCGCCGTACACCGGCTCGATGCGGCTCGGCTGTACCTGTGCGCGGATGGTGAACTGGTTGGGGTACAGCATCGAGTAGCCGGGGCGACGGACACGGGCGGCGACGCGCATATCCTTGGCGTCCAGCATAACCAAATCCGTGGCCTGGAAGTGATCCAGAGGATCAGGCGCGGCCTTGAGCAAGTGGCCCCCGACGATGCGCCTAATCTCCGGCAGGAACTGATCGGACCAGCTCCAGTTAACTTGGTAAAAGGTCATGGAAACACTCGTTACAAACAAATGGGCGAAGAGAACGCAACGCCCCGGTTGAAGTTCACTAAGCCGCTTGGGTGCTCTCCCCATTTTCAGCCAACGCCCGGATGCCCTCACCCAGCCGGTCCACGGCAATTGCCAGTTCGTCGCACCAGTTGCTCCTGATGGTGTCGCCCATCTGTTCGTTGAACCACTCGAACTGCGCGGTCAGTTCAGGCCCGGTTAGCGCAGGGGTGCCAGCCAAGAGGCAGGCCAGACGGTGGCATTCGTCACTGGTGGCGACGTGTTCGGGGCTGTAGTCCTCGGTCTTTTCGAACTCGGCCAGGGTGGCCCGCCAGTCAGCGAGCCATTCAGGGTGGCGTTTGAAGGTGGTCATGCGTTACTCCCTTCTGTGAAATCGGCCTGCTCGATATCGTGCAACAGGTCTTTGGTTTTCCCCTCGACGGTCTTGATAAGCGCCCCTACAGCGCTCGCGTTCTGCTCGCCGCCGTCCTCCCATGTCAGGGCATCAAGGGCCAATGTCAGGCCGTGCAGGATAACTGCATCACGGGCGAGGTCGTGCCTGTCCTTGCCTATCTGTTGACTGCGCTCAACCATTGCTCACGGCCTCCGGCTGCATACGCAAATAGTCTAGGCCGCGCTGGATGCTGTGATAGAGAACGCGGCCTTCGCCATCATAAGTCCTGTCCAGTTCAACACCCTCGGATGCTGCGAAACTGATATGCGCGGCGATCCCCTCAATCGTACATGCCGTTGCGCGGCTGACCTCGCCTTCCATGCGCTGCCAAAGGCGGTCGAGATAGCTATCAACCGGGATGTCGCCGCCATAGTTGTTCAGGCCGGTCCTGATGGCCTCGTATTCGCGCATCAGTTGGCAAACCGGGTCACCGCCTTCGGGGTTAATCTCCATGGGCTTGTTGGCCTGCATGGCCCTGTGCATCCCGCGTGTGCAGCCAAGAAAGATGAAATCCAGACTTGCACCGGTGTCATGGGTGAACTGCAACAACTCGTCGGTTGGTGCGCCTTCCGTGTCTGTCAATTCGGCTGGGGCGGAAACGTCCAGCATTTCCGCAATTTCTTTCACGCGGCGCTTGGCCGCCTTCATATCAAGCCTGCTCATCGCTGCCCCCTTTCTCTTCAGGCTCAAAACCCGGCTGCATGTCAAGGATATCGGATGCGAGGCGTGCGATTGTCTCAAGCAATTCGCCGTACCCTTGTTTGACCAAGTCGATATTCAGGGCGCTATCCGACGCGGCCACACCAACCCGCGCAAGGGCGAGTATGTTTGAAGCCTTGTGAAGTGTGTCTGGCCGTTCTGGCCTTTCATAGATGGGTCCGAGCACAGTGGTATTGGTCGCGCTGGCGCGTTGAACATTCATTTCAGTTTCTCCTTGATCGGTCTCTCGTTACCGGTTGCGCTTAGCAGTTTGGGACTGTGCGCGGTTCATAATGAACTGATGGTGAACATGGTATTGGCTCCTATCTTGCCTCACCGGTCCCTACAATCTATATGTAGGTATGAACAATTCATGTGTCAACACATGGGCTGTAAAAAGATACAAAAGGTGTGTAATGGGGCCTATGAGCAAAGAAACCTGTAAAGCCGCGCGAATGTTACTGAACTGGACCGCCGCAAACTTAGCTGATGAATCTGGGATACCACCAGATACTCTCCGCAGCTTTGAGAGTGGTAGAACACGCCATCTTAGCAGCCCCAACGAGCACGCCATCCGATCAGCCCTCGAAGCCCAAGGCATCCAGTTCCTGGACAGCGGCGAAGTAGCTGCGGGGCCGGGGGTGGCTTTGAAGCCCTGAATGGATTGCGTTCCAAGTTGGCGCAGTGTTCATTGTTGCACGCATACTCAAGCCCATCGCATGGACTCTCGCGCGTTCCTACTTGGCAAAACTGAGCATGCCCCTGTAGCCTTGTGCCACGCTGATAGGGAGACCAGTCACCATGAACATCTCTGAGCTATTTGATACCGCGATTGCCAAGCTCGAAGCGCAAGACACAAAGGCCTTCAATCCGAAGTATGGCGTAGGGGCTTATCGCTACAACGGCACAAGTTGCCTATTTGGCGGAATGATCGATGATGCACTCTATGAACCCGAAATGGACTCACACCGTGACGAAAGCGGCAACGTCGTCAAGCGCGCACCATCTAACGGAAGCGCGATCCTGGACGCCATACGCGCCTCGACCGGCGTCAACTTGCTTGATGACCTGAGCGCGGAAGACATCGAGACTATTCACGGCATCCATGAGGTGGAGTGGCAACCCGGACGTTCCTTCAAGGCACTTCTTCCCGCTGAAGTGTCCGCTAAGATTTGGCCCTTAGAGCCAGTGCACTAAAAGTTCAACATCGCCAAGAGGTCACGGGCCTCTTGGCAAATCTGCTCGGCGCGAGCGATTGCCTGATCTATGGTTCGCTTTGACATGCCCGTCGCCTCTTATGTGGACGCAGCTAAGCCCTTCTCATGCTGGGGCTTCTTGGTGGGCGAAGTTTTCCCACCTAGAACCCGTTGTTCCCAAAGCTCTTTTCGCTTAGATAGATGCTCGCTCTGTTGCGTGATCGTCAGTTCAGAACGCATCAGGTTCTCGTCAATCTCCCAAAGCTGGCGCTATCCCCTACCGGGCTGCTATTCCCGCTAATCCTGCTAATCGAGCTGCGGCAGGAAAGGCGCTGTCGTTGCGCCATTCACCCTAAGCTGGCCACTGACGGCAAAGTTAGGCAATTGCAGCAACGCATATGATTTCGACGTCGTAGCCCTCGCCAGCAAGACGGGATTCACCACAAGCTCGCGCTGGCGCACAGCCGTCCGGTATCCATGCGTCCCAAACCGCATTTAGGTCATCGTAGGAGGCGATGTCTGAAAGCCAGATTGTCGCGTTCAGTATCCGGGTTTTGTCAGAACCGGCTTCCAGCAATAGCGCCTCCACCTTCGCAAGGGCATCTTGCGTCTGCTCGGTCACGCTTTGCCCAGCAATGCCGCACTGTCCGGCCAACCAAACCAAACCACCATGTGAGACTGCCTGGCTCATTCGTTCGCCGGGTTTGATGCGCGTAATGTCAGTCATCTCGATCCTCACAATTCCCAATGGGTTTTGGTGTGGATTGCTGCCTATTGACTTGCATGGTCAGCACCCACACATCGGAGCTATGTTAGCAGCGATTGCAATCTCAATCCTATGCGGCCTCGCTTGCGCCTACATTGCGCAGAGCCGAGGCTTGAGCGTTCGGGCACATTCTGCGCTGGGTGTCATTCTGGGGCCTGTGGGGCTGGCTGCGACTCTCTGGTGCGCAAGGGGCAAGCCAGCGGAAGGGTGAGTGCAGCGGCTCCCCCGCCAGGGGAGTGGTCTCGGGACTACGCTGGCAACATCCGAAAAACTCATTTTCAGCCCCGACCCCCTGCTACGTCTGCTACATTTGCTACATGGGTTGCCGGGCGATGACCCAAGTGGCTCGAAGCCCTTGCAACCCAGTTCCTTAACGACGGAGATGTTGCTGCCGAGACAGGTGTGACGCGCAACAATGTCGGTCTTCCCATAATATTTCAGTTGTTGCCTGCGCTATCCCTCTCCGTCAGTGTCCACCTAACGAGTTTTTCAGGTGAGGCATTTGCATGGCCAATGCAGAGACGAATTGGATCGATTTCTATATTTCACTCACTCCAGTCGCGCAAACTGGCATCTGGGCGGGAGTCGCTCTTGCATCTCTCTTGCTCTTACGGAAACCGCTACTTCAGTTGGGAGAGGTACTGACACTCAGGATCAAGGATGGAGATAAAATCTCTACACCTTGGATTACCCTTGAAGGTCGGCAGAACCGCGAGCGAAAGGTAGTTGAGCAAGTTACCGAGAATTTACGAAGAGAGATAAAGTCGTCTGAAGCGAAGCAGTCTGGTTCACTTTCAGCCGCCAAAGAAGGTGAGATTGATGAGTTGCTCGAAAAGGTAAGCAGCCGCTTTATTGATCTAATTTTTCCAGCGTCAAGTTTTGATACTGATAGCCGCGAGGACGTAAAGGTATCACTTTATTTTACCGATTGGGTAAACGCATCCGACTTCCTCAATGAAGTGTACATTTCAGCAGTAGAAGGTGGGATAAGGAGCATGCCGCCTTGGACTTATGGGCGCTATTGGCAGCTAAGAAATAAGCGCACAGGCAGCTACATTAGCAAGAACCGACGGGGCTCAAAAATCGACAATAGGCCGTTCGCCGACCTTGGCGTTCGCCCAGGCGACCTACTCGTCGCAGAACGTATCCGTTAGCGCAACCTTGCCCCAAGTCGGGGGTAGAGACAGTTCGGAGTATTCGAAAACATAGGGCGAGGCTGCGTGTCCCCTTCTTATAGATTGCCGCCCGTCCCCCCGGCGGGTCGACTGCCAGTCCGCGCGGCCTCACGAGTGCAAGACGCATCAGGTTGCTACAGCACTTCCTTCCCGATTGGCTCTCCAAAGTCGACGTCATGGTTTTCAACCAGATGCACCGGGCCAATGAACCGGCAGGCGTCCCCCACGGCTTTAAGACTGATTTGCTTCTGTGTCTGGTTGAGCGCAGTCCGGCGACTGCTGTTCAAGTGAACACGGGTCATCCGAGGCGGTCACTCCCGGCACACCTATTTGGAACCAGGCGATGAACAAAGTGGCGCTAAGCAATCCGGGCCATAGGATTACTCTGTAGGTGATGTTCCATGTCTTCGGTCCGTGTTCTTCGTACCATGTTTCCCAGCCGATGTGTTCCCAGCAGTTATCGGCTCCGAGGCTTGCGACAAGCTGTGCTTCGATCATCGACAAGTATTCAGATATCTTTGCAATATATCGAAGCTGCATCGTTGAGCGGTACCAAGCCAACAAACAAAGTACAGGCGGTATCCATAGGGACTTCACCAACTCGCCTGTATCTGCGGCAGTCTCCCCGAATGAACCAAACAGCCAAGCATAGGTGGCGGCGATACCCAAGAAAACGTAGAGTTCGATTTTATGCAGATTTTCGACGGCGGCAGACACTTTTTGATGGCAGGTCTGGTATTCGAGTCGAAGGTAATCGCTGGGTTCAAATGGCATCTTTCAAAGTCCCAAGGTACTGATTTTGGCTGAGAGCCACCCTATGGCACTACCTCTTGCTTGCAATGATAGATTTCGGCCCCATCAGCCGATATGAACTCTCGCCGGGACGCTCTGGATCACCCTGCGCAAGTTCCAGGTCGAACTCTTCCAGAAACGGCACCAGCAGCCCCGGATCGGCCATATAGAAGGCCGTTGTGTCTCTGAGGTCGCAACGAGGCACACAGTCAGCATTATAGCCCCACAGGCCCCGCCCTGCGCGTTCATCCATCCATCTGTGCAGGTCGTCGTACCGCCGCCCGAACCCATCTAAAGGAACCAGCACGCGGACCCTCAGAGGATAGAACAGCTCGTCAGCGGCTTTCTTTCGGGAGCGGGATTTGGTGCGCATGACGGGAAAGCTAGGGGCGATTTTCAGCTTGGGCAAGCTGCAATGTTCCGTATATGTTCTCTTTATGCCTGTCTCTCATCCGCCAGCCCATCCGTATCCCGGAAAGTTCCGCACGTTGCGGGATGCTGCGGCTAATGGTCAGGTCATCACGCTTCGGTGCAACCTGTGCCGCCGCAATGTCCATTTCCTTGCCTCAGACCTTGCTGACATCGTTGGCCCCGACTGGCCGATGCACGAACCGGTGCTGCCCTGTCACAAGCATGGGCGTGAATATGTCGATATGCGGGCACGGCTGGCACAGCAGGAAGATTTGGGGAAGCTGCCCGTGCGCCGTCCTGCGAAGTTGATCCAAACGTGGAAGACTGTGATGCTGGGGGATGAGTAGCGCGTATTGAGAGCTCAAATGGAAGCCCATGCAATCGCTTCATTCACAGGTCGGCCCATGTTAGATTAGCCGCTCATAGTTAAACCGATTACGAGGAACCCACATGTCCAGTAGTGACATTTCATTACATTTTGCCATCGAAGAATACAAAGCAATGCGCGAAGAAGTCTTGGATCGCAGCAGATTGGACCAGCAGCTCCAGAGAAATGGAAACCTTTTGATTGTTGCCGCGCTTGGCCTTTATTACTCCAATCTATTTGATATGGATAACCCCCTGATAATACTCGCAAGCTCTCTAATTGCCCTCTACGTATTGCTGACACAGGCTAGATTCAAACAGTATGGGCGGCAACTGGGCCTCTACATCAAGATGATCGAAGAGAGAATCTACGAAAGCGGTGCTCAAATCGAGTTGGGTTGGGAGAGGCAATTGGATGCTATCCGAAAACAAGAAGAGCAGATGCACGAGGCATCGCGAGAGCAGCAAGGCACACCGCTTGGCACTCTCAATGCAGTCGTAGAGGTAGTTCGTGGCGGGGGATACGTACTCAGCTCTACCGAACTGGACCGTACCTACTGGAAATTTGTGTCTGCTGGGCTCTTTCTGTTATTTGTTTTGGAGGCCGTCTTGTTCCTGCTTGGCAAGGCCTAAACTTGACTGCCGAGCCGTCCACCTTCAGTCAGATTGCCCGCAATTGGATTAACAGGGGCGGGGGAGGTTAGACATCTGCAATCTGTACTCACACACATCCGCCCGTCAGGCGGTGCTTGACTTCACCAAGGCCATGACAGCTACGCCTGCAGTCGGAAACATGCCCCCGCAGCCCGGCATCTACCCTGACTATACGGCCCCCATTGTCCGCAATCACGATGGCCAACGGGAACTGGCAATGGGCCGGTGGGGTATGCCAAGCCCTGCGTTCGCCCTGAAGGGAAAGAAGGTGGATCGGGGTGTGACGAATGTCCGTAACACGAAAAGCCCCCACTGGCGGCGCTGGTTGGCTGTGGAGCACCGTTGCGTCGTGCCATTCACTTCGTTCTCAGAGCCAGGAAGGAATGCAGAGGGTAAATCCGAGCCGGTCTGGTTTGCGCTCAACGAGGATCGGCCCCTGGCGTTCTTCGCAGGCGTCTGGGTGAACTGGACCAGCGTGCGGAAGGTCAAGGAAGGCGAGGTGAATGCGGACCTCTACGGCTTCCTGACCACTGAGCCCAATGACATTGTGGGCGCGATCCATCCAAAGGCTATGCCGGTGATCCTGCAAACCCCCGAAGAGGTTGAGACGTGGCTGACAGCGCCCTGGAGCGAGGCTGGGGCGCTACAGCGCGCATTGCCTGATGGGGTGCTTGAGATTGTGGCGCGAGGTGGTGCGACGGACGGATCGTGATGACGCCGCCAATTTCGAGCGTCTGAACCAGACTTAATTTCCGCTTTCTGCAAACTTCAGCCGCGATGCGCATCTGACCCCTAAAGCAACTTGATGAGTGCGGAGGAGATACGGATGGCATACGCAGACCCAAGAGCCAGGAGTGGTTTCTTTTCGCACCTGCTTTCCACTTTGGAAGAAAGAAAGGCCGCTCATGTCAAGCGAGCCAAAGACAAACGCAAACAGAAGGAAATCTGGCGCATGTCAGAGCGAGAACTACTCGACCTCGGGCAGCCACAGTTGATTTGGCGGTGCCCACGCTACCGCGTCGGCAGGGTCAATCTGCGCAAAGTCCTCTGCGCTTAGCTTCACACGCTGCGGCCTGTCGGCCTCGTCCTGCGATGGTGATAACATCTGCTCGCCTCAAGTTTTTCTTGTGTCATAGGCTACAGCATTACCCGCTAAAATTCAAACTTTGATAAGTAAAAACGGCTATTTATCGCCGTATCGGAAAGCCAGTCACAATAGTTTTTCTATAGGCGATTTGCTTTGGTCTACCCACCGTGCTACGGGCTGTCCGCATCCTATCGGATTGACCGCAACCGCCGCGCTTATTGCAGGCCCCCGAGCGTCACCACCCGCACTCTCTGCTGTCATCAAGGCGTGCGTTAGCCGTTCAGCAACAGGCCAGTGCCCGGAGGATTGCTGTCATCTTCCATCTTTGCGCCCCCCGGTCTGGACATTGCCAACAATTGCCTGCCCGCCATCCTCAACGTTCACATGCTGAACCGTGACGGTTTGCTTGCCACCGTTCCGGTGTTTTCGAAGAGCTTCCATCTGTGCTGAGAATGTGCGGGTGAGCTTGTTGAAGCCGGTGTAGTGAAGTTGAGCCTGGGGTATCGTATCTGTGTTCGCCAGCCACTTCGCAGAGCGGATTGTGGCGACATGCGTCGCTGCCATTTGTACCGCCAGCATGCGCTCAACTGCGTCGCGTGGTTCGATGTCCCTAACAATCGACAGCATGAAGTTGCGCACGTCGTTTTCTTCGCCAGCGTTACCGGCCTCGTCGCCACGAAGGGCTTTTATGCAGTGCAACAGGAGCGCGTTGGCCTGTGCATGGTTGTCGGTTCCAAACACGTCACATACTGCATCTTCATGCGACATAACCACCTGATGCCCCTCCGACTGTGATCCCTCCATTTTGACGCCGATATTTTGCCCGCCTGCGTTCCGCTCCGGCGCGCCCTTGGTCGGTTCGGTTGTTTGGTTGTCATTGCTGTTCGTCATAGTCGTTCGTCCCTGCCTTATGGCTAGATGTATATATGTCCTGTTTTTTGTGACGGCGGATTTCCAGAAACGGGCTATCCCGTCACAATTTTTAGGACGGGAGGGTCATTTGTGCGGCTGATTTCAGCGTCTCCGTCACAATTTTTGTGCCGCCCCGTCACAATTTTTGTGCGGGGGTTTTTCTTTTCATCCCACCTCATGAATGTCTTTCTTGCTGGCTTTCCATCGTCGGTCGGGAGTTCGTCCAACGCCCAATGCGCGGATTCTCCAATGCCTGATGGACCCAGGCAGTGGCCCCGAACGGCATGGATGAAACCGCGTTCCTCAAGAACGTCGAACCAGCCGCCGACCGTGTTCCGGTGCGTGTTGAGTGCCTTGGCGGCGTCTCTATGGCTGAGAACGATTGAGCCGTTGTTGCTTCCGTTGAACCGACGCTTCAACTCCACGTACAAGGCGCGCGGTCCTGGCTTTAAGGATGCCCACGCAGGACATGCCTGAAGCCACTCCAGCAGTTGAACGTGGCGAGAACCGCCACGCTTGTTTCGTTTGTAAGGCTTACCCATCACGAACTCCCCGGCTTACTTGCGGCGGCGTCCAGTGCAGCCAGCACGCGAGGCAGAAGGGCGGCGTCGAACGCCACCCCCTGATTTGAAGGACGGAAGCCCTTTCGGGTTTTGGTCCAGACTCGGAAATCAACTACGTCATGGCCACGATACGGCTTGCTCTCGACGGGCCTGCGGGTAATGCGGATCTGCTTGTGGCTGTCCAGCCTGATGACATCGGGGATCATTGTCGTGCCTCCCCAAAGTGCAATGCAGCGACAAGACGTGCTGCCGCCTCACTGAGGCCATGTTTTTTGCGAAGAGCAAGAACTTGGAGTTGGAAAGCACTCATGCCGCCACCTCCTGATCCCCGACCGGAGTCACCGTGTCGTCGAGATAGTAGACACCGAAGCGCGCCCGCTCGGTTGCGGCGTCATTGGCGTAGGTCTCAGTGCGAATGTTGAACCCATAGTCACGTTTCAGGAGCAACACGCGGTCGCTGATCCGCACCGGAGACGGGCCTGCTTTGCGGCTGTGTCTCGAACGTTTGGCACCGGTTCGCAAGGACTCGGCCATCTCGTTCGACCTTCCTCGCATTGAGAGCGCCCAGGACGCCTCAGATGCCGCACGCGCGGTTCTACAGGCCGTCTCTCAGGGAGAGGTGACGCCGCTGGAAGGGGCGACCGTCATGGCCCTGGTCGAGCAGTTCCGGCGGGTGCTGGAAACCACTGAACTTGAGAAACGCATCACAGCATTGGAGGCATCTCAATGAACTTGAAATCGAGGATATCGAAGCTTGAGAGCACGTCTGGCGGCTCCGGGTCGGAGGTTGTCGTATTCCAGACCTTGTACGCGGACAGAAACGATGAGGTGGACGAAGCACACTCGAACGCGCGGGCCTACATCATCTGGGGTGTAGGTCAGACAGTCATGTTGGAGCGTTCCGATTTTGAGCGTCGCGCCGAGTTCGATGCGGAGGTCGATAGACTCAGCATACTGCCTTGGGAGCAGGCGCGGACTGGCCGTTTGGCGGAGGTAGGGCAATGAGTATCCGCACGAGGCTAAGAAAGCTGGAGAGTAGCAAGCAAGGTACCAAAGCAGAAGTTCTAATCCGTCGCCTTATCTACGAAGGTCGGCCCGGCGAGCCGGACGAGGAGCCAATCGTCACGGCTTACATTATTTGGGGGTATCTCATGATGACAAACATCACAAAGAGCTCGGATGAAACCGAAGAGGCATTTCACAGCCGTGTCACCGAGATGAGCCAAATGTCGTGGCCAGAAGCAAAGCTGAAGTACGGGCTGGAGGGCTAGGCATTGAGCATTAAGCGAAGACTGGCTGCGCTTGAGCAGAAGAAAGCCGCAGCAAAACACAGCATCATATCGCCAGTTCCGAATGGCCAGCCTTATGAAAAGCCTAGTCCGATTTCCGCTGCAGAATGGCTCAGGCGGCATTGCGGCTCTGAGGGTCGCTTAACCAACAAGGGTGCGCACTGAAAGAATTGTCCCCGCCGTTCGCGGCTGTTCCGCCTTTTGAATGCACAGCACGCTTGGCCGATATGGGCTAGGGAAGGCGAACCCTGCTTACAAGCATAGTGTACGCAACGGAGAAAATATTAAGCCCACGAGATTCATAACTGACCGCTTCACTTGGTAAGATAGCCAATGTTGATGGAATGTGTAACCAGATCAAACGGCTGATGTGTCACTCAAATTAAAGATGTTCTCATCCGAAGCTAGCGCGGTTTGGTAGAATTGCTATGATGTACGAGCGCATTTGAGCTTAATGCGAAACTACAGGCAGGTCTTACTGTAGTGTATTTCTTTTGGATAGGGGCGCTATGGAACTTGAAGAACGAAAGGTGCGACTGGAAGAAACGCGAGAAAAGAACTCCCACGAAATTAAACTCATGGAGTTAGAAATCCTAAAAAGCGAGGCCGCCTCCAAAAGTAAATCGTTAGAGGTCGATTGGGGTAGCAAGGTTTCATTGGCGCAGATTTCCGCTTTGTCCGCCGTTCTTGGTGGTGTTGCGACAATTGTAGTTGCGTACATTGGCGGGGCGTTTTCGTTAAAGGAGAACGAGCAGGCGAAGGCGCAGGCGTTGGAACTAAAGAAGCAGGAGTTTTCTTTAAGTTTGTTAGAAACTGCTTTCCAAGAGCCCGATGACCGAGCACGAGCACGAAGGCTTAAGTTCATAGTTGATGTCGGGCTGTTGGACAAGCTCAAGCCGGACGAAATTCGGAAATATGCTGAAGCGGAGGAGGAAAGGCTGGACAGCGGTGACACCGGTCCAAGCTTAATTCCTTCAAACGAGGGGTTAGTCCCGATTTCTCTTCCGGATACAACGTTGAACGTTGGAAAGGATGACGGATTTGTTGCTGTTTTGTCCAGCTCCTCCGTGATTGCTAGCAAAATTTCCAAACTCTTAAGTGAGCCTGAAGTGATTGAAAAGTTGGGCGAGTTTGGGGCGCTAGACAGCAAAGACAGATTTGCAGCCCTGCTTGCGCAATCCGCCCACGAAACCGGAAGATTTAGATCCATGGTGGAAAATCTTCACTATTCTGGATCTGGGCTGTGGAGGATTTTCCGCAGGCATTTTGCAAGTAGAGAAGATGCCGAGTCTTATGCGCGACAACCCGAGCGCATCGCAAACAAGGTTTATTCCAATAGGCTGGGCAATGGGTCCGAGGAGTCAGGCGATGGATGGAGGTATCGTGGTAGAGGATTTCTACAGCTGCCCGGAAAATCGAATTACGAAGTCTACGGTGCGCTAATAGGTATAGACTTAGTTGCAGAACCTGATTTGATGGCAGAGCCTCAGGTCGCTATTTTGGTTGCTGCAGCATATATGTCCAGAACTAAGAGGTCAGGAAGAACCCTCTTTGAGTGGGCTGACTTGGGCGATGTTATGATGGTTACGAAAGGCATTAACGGGGGGACACATGGCTTGACGGACCGAACAGTGCTTTTCGAGAGAGCGAAAGCTGCTTTAAATTCAGGACTTTTTGACGAGCACCCAATCGTCGCGGAAATCCTACGTCGGCAAAACAACTAGGCAGACAATCTTCGGCAACGCCTTCGTGAGTTTTGTTTTGTGGCTATAGCCCGCATCGCTTCTTAACCGGAAACGGCAGGTTATCTAGTTCATTTGATAATGGCGGAAAATGGCCGCTCTGTTCACGCCTCGTTCTTGCAAATTTGGGGTATTATGATACCCTTTGGGTGGTTGATCAAGGGCAGGAACATGGAAGCAACAGCAGGCAATAACCGGTCGGACCGCAAGCCATCGCGGCTATGTCCGTCGGATGAACTGAGTGCTGAAGGAATCGAGGCGCTGGAAGCTGGCGGGTTCAAATACCTGCTCGGTGACCCTCACCAATATTGGCGCGTCAATCGCACTGTTGGGGTGTTCTGGCCCGGCGGATTTGAGGGCCTATGGATGGTTCAACTGTTCCGGGGCGATGATGAACCGCACGAGACGGTCGCGGACTTCAAGGCCCTGTTGCGGACCTTCTGGGATGCCGAAAACCCCGACTACATCATGTCCAGCATCCCGACCACTTGGGAGGATATCTGGCTGACGCGCGAAACCGGGTTCCAGCAAACCGGCGTCCTGCCGATGCCGTCGGGGCCGCATATCCTCGTGGGGTGGCGCAAATGTCATTGAGTCAGACAGAACAGGTCTGCGGCGCACGTACCCGCGACGGCGGCACATGTCAGGAAGCCCCGATTAACGGCACTGGCCGATGCAGGCTGCATGGCGGTGCCTCCACTGGCCCCAAGACGGCAGAGGGCCGTAAGAGAACATCAGAGGCAAACAAGCAGCGTTGGCGCAAGATAGCCGTGGCCCTGATGCTGCTGGAACAGCGTAAGGGGGCGAGCGGATGACATCGTTCATTTTTGGTGGGAACACCGGTCAGAGCTACGAACAGATTCAGAACAAGAGACGCATTGCGGATGCGCTCACGGCGCAGTCGATGAGCCAGGCACCAAGGGATATCGGCTCAGGTTTGCATGCCGTCGGGCAAGCCCTGATGATCCGCAAAATGCGAAAGGACGCAGACAAAGCCGACGCAAAGGGTCGTGCTGATTACGAGGGCAGCCGGGGGCAGCTAATGTCGGCATTGATGGGGCGGTCACCAGCGGGTTCAATGCCTGCCGTGGCCGCTCCAAAGCCACCCGCTCAGTCGCCGGATGTAGACATCGCCAATGACACGATGCGGGCGCTGGGTCGCGATAACATGGTGCAAGGCCCTGACAATTGGGATGCGATCCGGGCCGGTATCTTCGCAGGCGAAAGCGGCGGGGATTATGATGCCCTGTATGGGTACTCGAACCGTCCCGGCGGCAAGTTTTCGAACGTCAAGCTTACGGACATGACGGTTGATGAGGCGCTGAACTTCGCCGCCCCTTCCGGGGAATACGGGCAGCACGTCAAAGGCCAGATTGGCCGCGTTGCAACGCCCATGGGGGCTTACCAGATTGTCGGAACCACCCTGCGCGGCGCAAAGGAAGCGCTGGGTCTGACGGGCAATGAGCGCATGACGCCAGAGCTTCAGGAGCGCTTGGGGCAGCACATCTATCAAACTCAAGGCACGGGTGCTTGGGAGGGTTACAAGGGGCCGCAGTCAGGCGGCACGGGTGTTCGTGTTGCGCAGAGCGGGCAGATGGACCCCACCGTTCTCATGCAAATTGCAGAACTGGCCAACAGCCCCTACGCCAAGCCCGGCGAGCGAGCGGTTATGAATGCCATGCTTGAGCGCCAATTGCAGGCCAGTGATCCATTGCGGCAAATGCAACTGCAAAAGGCACAGCTTGAGCTTCAGCAAATGCAAAACCCGCAACTTTCCAATGAGGATCGCTACAAGGTTGTAGACGGTCAGTTGGTGGACTTGGGGGCAGACGGCGGTCCATCCGCTGTAGACCTCGGCGGCAGCGGTATCGCGCCCGCCAACCTTGAGGATGAAAGCAAGCTCCGTAAAGAGTTTACAGGCCTGCAACCGGTCAAGGACTTCCAGAAGCAAGCAGGGGCCTATGCCCGCATTGTTGCTTCCGCTGAGGACCCGTCAGCAGCGGGTGACCTTGCCCTTATCTTTAACTACATGAAGCTGCTTGATCCGGGCTCAGTTGTCCGTGAAAGCGAGTTTGCCACAGCCGCCAACGCGACTGGTGTGGATGACCGGGTGCGCAACCTCTACAATCGTCTTCTGAGCGGTGAACGCCTCGCCCCCCAACAGCGCACCGACTTTGTTGGTAGGGCGGCAAAGCTCTATCAGCAGGCATCCAGCCAGCATGAAAGGGTCGCAGAGCAATACGGGCTGTCTGCTGAGGCTTATGGCCTCGATCCCGACCGCACGATCCCAGATTTCCGGTATAAGCCGCAGGGAGCGCCGCCCACGTCTCTACGTCCGAATGCGCGGCCCGGAACGCCCGAAGCTCAAGCGGCAGAACCCCCACAACCTGCTCAAGACTGGCAAGGCCCTTCCGCGAATGAAATCCGTGGGATGGACACTGCATCGATCAACGCAATGCTGAGTGCTTACGATATCCGCCAGATACCGAGCGACGTACTGAGCGCAATTGAGGAAAGGCTTCGCTAATGGGTACCCTAGAAGATGTGCGGGGCGAACTGAGCCGCCGTAGTACGTATGCCGAAGCCGGGCAGCAGGAACACGCTCTTGAGCGTCTCAGCGCTCTTGCCCGCGATGGAAAAGCCACACGGGCAGAGATGGAAGAACTGGTGCGACTTCGGGCGAATTCGGCACAGAACCAGCAGACCATCGGTGAGACTGGTGCGGCCTATCGAGGCTTTCAGCACGATATCACCGCAGGTCAGCTTGATACCCTCGGCGGGGTGAAATCGTTCCTTCAGGGGGATGGTTACGAGGCTGGGCGCGATGCAGTTCGCGACAAGGATCGAGCCGCAATGGAAGCACACCCGGAAGCGTTCGGGCGTGGTCAGGTTGCCGGTTCTGGTGCGCTTGGCGGTGTAAGTCTCGCCGCAGGGGCACCAGCGCTAAAAGGTGCAAATTGGCTGACCAAAACGGTAGCGGGTGGCGGCACTGGTGCAGCTATCGCCCTCAACCAAGCAGTTCAACAGGAGCAGTTGGAGGGCAACCCTCCTCAGTCGATGGCTGACGTTGGGGCCGTAGCCATGGACAACTGGCCCACAATCGCCACCGGTGGCACAATCGGAGGTGCCGCCTATCCACTGGCGGCCACAGCGGGCGCAACGGCCCGTGGCTTTGGGCGACTGACGCAGCAACCGCTTCCCGGCATGGGGCGCAAATCCAGCCACATGATGCGCAGCGTATCCAGCCAGACACCCGAGCCTGGGCGCGGCATTCAGCAATATCTCGATGGTCTGTCGGATGA
This sequence comes from Ruegeria jejuensis, assembly GCF_041537905.1. Lineage (NCBI taxonomy): Bacteria > Pseudomonadati > Pseudomonadota > Alphaproteobacteria > Rhodobacterales > Roseobacteraceae > Ruegeria > Ruegeria jejuensis. The sequence goes on from NZ_JBGRUO010000009.1 coordinate 94,098, forward strand.
GGTCATGCTGGCAGACGTTCCCGAGTTCCGTGCAACTGGTCAGGGCCTCGCCTCGCAGGGTGGTGCAGGTGGAAAGGCGCTTGCCCGAGCAGTCAGGGACCGGGCCGAAACTGGCGGACGTCGCATTGCCGACGACCTTGACGCTCATATCGGCCAGCCCGACGCCGCCTTTGACCAGCGCCGCGCAAATGCCGCAGAACGGTCCTCTGTCTGGGGGCCGGAATATGATGCTGCGCTTGGCAGCGGTGAGCAGGTCGGGACCGACCGGATTGCCCAACTGCTCTTGGAGCGCCAGCAGGACGCCGCAGGGGCACCAGCGGCGGCCATGAGGCGTGTTGGCAGGGAACTAGGCGTGCAGCCTGGTCTTATCGGCCCACAGGCCCCCGTGAGCGCGGCCAAGGCCCATAACGTGCGATCCAACTTGAGCGATGACCTGTCAGCCGCAGCGCAGGCCGGTCGCGGTAAGTTCGGGGCACAGGTTGGTCCGGTGTTGAATGAACTGGATACCGCGCTGGATCAGGTGCCGGGATATGCAGCAGCAAGAACCGGATACGCCAATAACCGGGCGATGGATGAGGCCATGGAATTCGGGGCCGATGCCCTCAACGCTGGCAGGAAAACAGCGCAATCCCCCGCAGAGTTCGCCCAGCAGTTCAACGCAATGTCCGAGCCGCAGAAAGACGCTGTGCGCAAGGGTCTGCGCGGTCAGGTTGCCCGGATCAAGGCCGTCATGAGGCGGTACAGGAATGGCACGTGGTGCTGTAACTGGTGTTGCGCACCTTTGCCCGACTACAAGCGCCGTGACGCGCACTATTGCTCTGAGGGGTGCCGGAAGCGAGCGGCCAGATACCGACGCATTGCACGTGGCGCTGGATAACCCGCCTGTCTGTCAGGTTTTCGGCTCATGGGGTGATACAGTTCTGCCCGTTTTCGGAGGCGCTATTGCTGGAGGCCGGTTCTGACAAAACCCGGATACTGAGCGCGACAATCTGGCTTTCGGACATCGCCTCCTACGATGAACTGAACGCGGTTTGGGATGCATGGATACCGGACGGCTGTGCGCCAGCGCGAGCCTGCGGTGAATCCCGTCTTGCTGGCGAGGGCTATGACGTTGAAATCATATGCGTTGCTGCAATTGCCTAACTTCGCCTTCAGTGGTCGGCTTTGTGCGAATAGCGTAAGCACAGCGCCCTTCCTGCCGCCGGTCGATTAGCAGGATTAGCGGGATTAGCAGCCCGGTAGAGGACTTTACCCGTTTTGGGTTTTGATCCGCCAAATCTTCCAGTAAGCCCCAGAGGTAACTACGAATTAGATGTCTGGGAACAAGATGGACGACCGGAGCTTTACGGAACACCAAAACGCCAACCAAATCGCCACGGACATGTCCACCGCTGCAATCAAGGGGGCACTTCTAATCAATGGCGGAGGAGCCATTGCAGTGCTGGGCTTTGCGGCCAGCCTTATCGAGAAGAGCATTGTTGGCACGGGCGCCATTGCAGCAGCTATTATGTACTATGCGTGGGGTGTGGTCCTAGCGGTTTCCGCTCTTGCGACCGGCTATCTAGCCAATTTCGCTCTAGCTGAGAACGTCAAGGGATCTTCGGGCTGGGGAAGGGCACGTGTATGCTTTTTTGCATTGGCAATGGGTTGCTTGTTGGCCTCTTTGGCGTTGTTTGTAACGGGATCATATGCCGTCAAGGCCGCGTTGATTGGATAGATGCATTTTCACCGAAGCCGACGAGATAGACCGCCAGCTTTGGGAGTTGAGAGAGAATAGCGCGCGGAATCCGCGCGAAACTGCTGGTCGGCCAAAAAGGAAAAGGGCTTCGCGACTAGGTCAGTTGCTGTATAGCACCCAGAAGCAAAGACACCGCTATCGCCATATGAAAACCCATTCGATACTTGGAGGCCGTATCAGATTGTGGAGCACGCATGTTCGCGAGGAAGCCGCCTAGCTGCTGCAACCGAACGGCGCAGAACACCACAACCAAGAAGCAAATCACACCAAGAATAAAGGTGATTGAGGGCATCGTTCTCCGGCGCTTTCCTGTCGGGTCTGTGATGGAAGAACGTTTGATGATTTATGCCCCGGTTTCAAGACCCAACGCGCGGCTTGCACTCGGAAGCCCGGAGCATCTGCGGCGAAGACATTAGCTCTTGATAAGTCACTGGTCCCGCTTCAAAGCCACCCCCGGCCCAGCAGCAACTTCCCCGCTGTCAAGGAACTGGATGCCTTGGGCTTCGAGGGCTGATCGAATTTTTGTTATTGCGTCGGCTGATGCTGTCACTTGCCCTGAGCCTTCTGCTCGTTTGACAGTCGGCACGGATACCCCCGCCGAGTCTGCTACCTTTGCCTGAGACCATCCAATTAGGTCTCTAGCTGCCTGAAGTTGCCTGCCTGTCATTGCCCTCTTGATCCCTTCGGATCATGTGCTATATTGATCCCTAAGGATCATACCATAAACGGAGGCCAACACAATGGCAGAACAACGCGCCAGCGCGACCAATACCGTCATGCTCGACGGCAAGAGAGGCACGAGCCAGTCCGATAAGACCCAGGCCATCAAGGATGAGAAGCTGAAAATCGAAGTGGACGCCATAACCTTGAGCGGTCTTACCAAAGCCCTTGATGCACTGACCTGGGAGGACAACGGCGAAGAGAACCCCGAAGCGGTCAGCGCGCTTATCCGCACCATCAACACGCGCTCTGAGGCGCTGATGGAACGCATCGAACAACTGGACGTCTGAAGGAGGAAAGCAAGATGAACGATGAAACCAATAGTGCAAACGAACCAGCAAAAATCAGGGCCTATGAGTTCGAGGATCTGCTGACCATTGACCACCGCATTGACGCTTTCTGCGACTGGAATGACTGCGAGCCACCTGAATTGAGTTTTGATGAGGACGGCTCCCTGCTTATGACTGAAAACATCGTTGATTGGTGCCGGGAACAGGGCGCAAGCATCGACTGGATTTTCTGCGGTGATCCGAAGGGAATGGCAGCCGCCTTCCGCAAGAACAGTGAAGAATTCAGGCCGATCAAGAAGGAATTGGAGGAACTGAACCCAGAGCAGCTCCGCACCGTTACAGTGGCTATGAAGGCTTACATTGCCGGTATCGCCCCGCTTGAACAGACCATGGAGGCGTCAAAGGCAGCTCTGGATGAACTGAAGGAAGAGGCAGCATGACCGCCCTAATGACAAAATCACTGGATGCTAAATTGCTGAAGGCTGATGAAACCGCTGTTCTGTTGCACGGCCTTCTTCAAGGACTTGAAATCCTCGTTGATGAATTGCTGGGCCGCGATGAGCCTGAGATGCGTACACGGAATGCCGTGGCCGCGCTGTCAGGTCACGTGGTTGAAATCGCTGACAGCCTGACCGACAACGTGCAGTCGGCACAGGATTTGGAACGAAAACTGACCAGGGAGAGCGCCCAAGCGGCTTAGTGAACTTCAACCAGGGCGCGGCAGTCACTGCGCCCCTTTTTGTTTGTAACGAGTGCTTTCATGAGTTTTTACCAAGTGAACCGGAGCTGGTCGGATCAGTTCCTGCCGGAGATTAGGCGCATAGTCGGGGGCCACTTGCTCAAGGCCGCGCCTGATCCTCTGGATCACTTCCAGGCCACAGACTTAGTAACGCTGGACGCCAAAGACATGCGGATAGCCGCCCGTGTCCGTCGTCCCGGTTACTCGATGCTCTATCCCAATCAGTTCACCATCCGTGCGCAGGTTCCGTCAGGCGCAGAGACCGAACTATCCAAGATAGTGAACGGCTACGGTGATTGGATGTTCTACGGCCATGCAGGCGTTGACGGGTTGTCGCTGCAAAACTGGTGGCTCATTGACCTGCGAGCATTCAGGGCAGCGCTAATCCGTCACGGGGCCAATGGCAGCTTCATTCGCATGGGCGACAAGCGGAACCCGGACGGGACGTGCTTCAAGTGGTTCGATATCCAGTCATTCCCGGATGATCCGCCGCTGGTGGTGGCGAGGGGGTAGGGGCGGCAGAGATTTTTTGTTCAAACGTGATTCACTTCACAGAAGGTCAGCGGCGTTTGGTTCATGCTGAAATTGTTAATTGGTTACGTCAGTAAGACGTTGGTTCAGTAAATTCCCCAAAAGGTACGGGCACGCCACAGGCCGTGCCCGTTCTTTTTTTGAGTGGCGCATGCCGGGCAAGCAGCGCATCGCAACACTGGCATGAATTCATTGTGACACTGGATAACCGTCGGTGGTGTCGAGGGAATGACAATTGAAGCTAGATTTCGCATTGCTACGCACACTAGATTGGTGTGGTTGATGCAGGTTCTCCGGGGGGATCTAGTGCAAATTCGGCCTTTCTTTATGTGCATCTTGATTGCAACGCTTCAATTGCCCCAAGCCAACGCGCAATCTCAAGCAGACGGGCACGCCCAAGAATACTGCTCACTAGTGGCTGCAACTGTGAAAGATTCGTGCCTAGAAGCAACACCGGCGGGCACTGCGAATAACGCTGTGGGGGAGGCATTTTCAAATTCAGCCGCATTGTGTGCAGAGCATCGGCATCAAATAATTTGCACCGTTCTTATTCCGCCGAGAGAGTTTACTTTGCAGGCCTATGTTGAGCACTTCAGGCGCAACCGCTATCCTACAGTGACCGTTGAATGCACGCTTGAGCGAAATGGTTGGCTTGGAGTGATCGACGGGGCTTTCACTTTCAAAGTCGGAGAAAGCTACTCATTTGCGGTTTGCTAGAAGCATGATCGACTCATCTAAGTAGCGGCTATTGTCAGCTTGGATGTGAAAAACCGTGACACTTAACAAGCCGCAAGAGAAAGAAACCTGACAGGTGTCGTCGGATGACCGCTCTAGAGCCCTTAGCAGTCAGAAGCGCCGACAAAGACAGTTCCAGAAAAAAGAGCGTTAGTTTGATGGCGTCATATTAACGATTGTGGGTTCTCGATCACCGCTTGTCTCAAAGACAATCATTTCGTCGCCCATTGCGTCGAAGTCGATTTGCTTCATATCGACCATGTGTACCGTCCGGTCATACATCGTGTGGTAGTAGTAGGCGAGGTTCTGGGAGTCACTGGCCGTCGTAATCTGCGTCGCACTGTAGAGCAAATCATCCGACTGGACGTCATCCTGTGCTCCCTCAGCAGCATCCGCTGGGATGTTGAAGTTGTCGAGAATCCTGAATGCCTCACGCACCGTATCGTAACCGCCATCTGTCGGTCGCGCAGTTTGCGAGAACGCGACCGCGCGGACAAAGCGTGACGGCGGAGTGAAATCGCCGGGTAGGCCAATCATTCCGCTGCCCGCGCCAAGCGGTGCAAAGGTCACGCCGCTGGCTTCGACCGACGGAAGGCCAAGTGCTGACAGATTGACGTAGTTGTTGAGATTCGTCATGTGCCAGTCGTAATTGGGAGAGTTTGTAATAACACCCAGCGGGGCCTCAAAAACCGTCAGTTCACCGTCAATGTATTCGATTACGATCCGTCCGCCGAAGCGATCCGCTACCAACATGTGGAAGGGAAAGGGAAAGCCAAGGGTTTCATCCACAACGCCGACGACGCGAACGGCTTCAAGACCAGCTTGCGCTTCCTCAACTGTCTCGTATTGCGAAAGGACATACGAAGCCAGTAAATCTCCGGGGATCGTGTTGTCGGCGAGCTCTGGCAGGTACTCTTGGTATTCAGTAAAGCCCGGCAAGTAAAACAAACCAGCAGTCAGTCCAGCCTCATTAATCCCATCGGCTGGCGCGCCGTGGTCCAACATACTGATGCCGACCATGCCGAAGCGGCCAGTCCAAGAGGCGCCTTGTTTCCCGTCGGGCATCGCGCCAGCGCTATAAGTGAAGCCCCTTGGGATAATGTTGATCTTCGTTTCGAGGTCGAAGGGGCCCCACTCTGCAGTTCTTGCGCGAACGATGCTTCCGTCTGTTCCGTTCAGCATAATCCCGGTACACGCCCATGCCATCGATACAGAAGCAATCAAGGCCACGCTGACGCGGGCAGTTGCCTTAAGAATTCTGTAAAATGTCATGTCTCTTCTCCTGACGGCAGTTTCCAAACGGATCATTCCACACAATTGCGATGCTAACATGTTGAATGGCTTCTGCTCAGGTGGCAAATCGCCCATCAGTCGGTCGAAAGAACTTGGCGACACAGTAACGCCAGCAGAAGTAACGGCGGCTTCGCCCGCACTGCCGACCTTCTCAATGTATCACCAGCTCCTCATAAGTGCCCTCAGGGGTCCATTTCCCAATCCTGGTGCCCGTGAGCAGATTTACTTTGGGCCGACTCTGGCTGTGGGGCAGAGTTGCATGCTGTTAGGTGATTCAAGGGGTTAGACCGGGCACATTTGTCCCCCATATGTCCCCCAGTAGGGGAGTTCTGCCTTGAGAATAAGGCTCAATATCCTGTAAGTCATTGATTTCAGTGGTGAGCCGTGCAGGATTCGAACCTGCGACCCACTGATTAAAAGTCAGTTGCTCTACCAACTGAGCTAACGGCCCACTCTCTGTGTTTGGGATCCTCGAACCCCGCGCGACGTCTAGTCATTTCACCGGCAAGGTTCAAGACCAGTTTCGCTTCTCGTTTCGCCAGCATCCCGAAAGAACCGCCGACCCGATAGGCGGCCTAATTATGAGCAGCACCCGGGGTGGTCAAGTCCTTTTTTGGGGAATCTTCTCCGAAGGCTGGATTCGCGTACTTGCCGGCGTTATATGCCTGCCATGGCAGACAAATATGAAACCGCATTGCCCTTCATGAAGATGCACGGGCTAGGCAACGACTTTGTTGTTGTCGATGCACGCACGCAGGCAGTGCCGGTCTCGGCGCGGCTCGCACAAGCTGTGGCGCACCGCCATTTTGGTGTGGGATTTGATCAGCTTGCAGTCATCAAAAAGGGCACAGGGGATGCGCATCTGGTGTTCTATAACGCCGATGGTTCGACCTCGGCCGCCTGCGGCAATGCCACACGCTGTATTGCGCGGCATTTGATCGACGAAAGCGGCAAGACCGAGCTAAACCTGACCACCGATCGCGGCGCACTGGTAGCGCGTGACGCGGGCGGAGGCATGACGTCTGTGAATATGGGTCAGCCACAATTGCACTGGGATGAGATTCCGCTGGCCGAGGAGGTGGATACGCTGGATCTGCCGATCGAGGGCGCCCCGGTCGCCACCGGCATGGGCAATCCACACTGCTCGTTTTTTGTCGAAGATGCCGAGGCGGTGCCGCTAGAGGTATTTGGCGCGCGGTACGAGCATCATCCGCTCTATCCGCAGCGCACCAACGTGCAGGTGGCGCAGGTCGTCAGCTCCGATCACATCCGCATGCGGGTGTGGGAGCGTGGCGTGGGCGTGACGCTGGCATCCGGCTCCTCTTCTTGCGCCACGGCCGTGGCAGCGGCGCGGCGCGGATTGACGGGGCGCGAGGTGCGAATTGATCTGGATGGCGGCACGCTGGACGTCGCGTGGCGCGACGACGGCGTCTGGATGACGGGCCCGAGCATGCATGTCTTCTCCGGCGTGCTGACGCCAGAATTTCTGGAGACTCTGGGATGAGCACCCCCAAATTCACCACCTTGGGCTGCCGCCTGAACGCCTATGAAACCGAGGCGATGAAAGAGCTGTCGGCGCAGGCCGGAATGCGGGACGCGGTGATTGTGAACACCTGCGCCGTGACCTCCGAGGCTGTGCGCAAGGCTCGGCAGGAAATCCGCCGACTGCGGCGCGAAAACCCCGATGCCCGCGTCATCGTCACCGGCTGCGCGGCCCAGACCGAGCCCGAGACCTTTGCCCGGATGGACGAGGTCGACGCCGTGATCGGCAATACCGAGAAGATGCAGCCCGAGACTTGGAAGGGGCTGGCCGCCGACTTCATCGGCAAGACCGAAGCGGTGCAAGTCGACGACATCATGTCAGTCACTGAAACCGCGGGCCACCTGATTGACGGGTTCGGAACTCGCTCGCGGGCCTATGTGCAGGTTCAGAATGGCTGCGACCACCGCTGCACCTTCTGCATCATCCCCTATGGCCGCGGCAACTCTCGCAGCGTTCCCGCGGGCGTCGTGGTGGACCAGATCAAGCGATTGGTGGACAGAGGCTACAACGAGGTTGTGCTGACCGGGGTCGACCTGACCTCCTGGGGGGCTGATCTGCCAGCAGAGCCGAAACTGGGCGATCTGGTGATGCGGATTCTGAAACTGGTGCCCGATCTGCCGCGCCTGCGGATCAGTTCGATCGATTCCATCGAGGTGGACGAGAACCTGATGCAAGCCATCGCGACCGAGTCACGCCTGATGCCGCATTTGCACCTGTCGCTACAACATGGCGACGATCTGATCCTGAAACGGATGAAGCGTCGCCATCTGCGCGATGACGCGATCCGTTTCGCCGAAGAGGCCCGCAGCCTGCGTCCCGAAATGACCTTTGGCGCGGACATCATCGCAGGCTTTCCCACCGAGAGCGACGCGCATTTCGAAAACTCCCTGAAGCTGGTCGAAGAGTGCAACCTGACCTGGCTGCATGTCTTCCCCTATTCGCCTCGCCCCGGCACCCCTGCCGCGCGGATGCCGCAAGTGGACGGCAAGGTGATCAAACACCGCGCCGCCCGCCTGCGCGCCAGCGGCGCGTCACAGGTCGGCAGACACCTTCAGGCGCAGCTCGGCAAGACACATCAGATTCTGATGGAAAACCCGCATATGGGCCGCACAGAGCAGTTTACGGAGGTTGATTTCTCGACCCCCCAACGCGAGGGCGAAATCGTGACCGCCGCGATCCTCGGCCAGAACGGCAATCATCTGACCGCCTGAAGCGAACGCTCCTGCGATCCTGCACCGATCCGCCCTTCATCTGGCCAAGAATATCCCTAGGGAAGCGCGCGCAGCGTGACGGGGATGGAGCCCCCAAAAAAGAAAACCCCCCGCAGTCAAAGACGCGAGGGGTTTGGTCGATCTCTTGTAAAGAAAACGCTTAGTGCTTCTTGCCCTTATGCGGCGCCCAGAGACGCTTGTTGGTGAGATAGAGCAGCGAGGCCAGGATCGTCAGGAACAGAACGCCGACAAAACCTGCCTGCTTGCGAGCCATCATCTTGGGCTCAGCTGCCCACATCAGGAAGGCCGCAACGTCTTCGGCCTCGTGATGCAGGTCGTTGGAGTGACCGTCGGCATACTCGACATCCTCGCCGTAAAGCGGGGGGGCCATGGAAATCCAGCCACCTGGAAACGCGGTGTTCTCATAGAGGATCGTACCTGCTTCTTCCTTTTCTTCGCCGGTATATCCAATCATCAAGGACGCGATGTATTCTGCACCGCCAATGCCTTTGAACAGCTGGTTGATCCCAAGGCCGTAAGGCCCGTGGAACCCAGCACGGGATTTGGCCATCAGGCTCAGATCCGGTGCGCCAGCAGCGTGGTTTGCCGGGAAATGATCGCTGTCGATCAAGGGACGAAACTCGTCCTTTTCCGCATCATAAAGGTATCTGTTGGCTTCTTCATCCAGAACGGCGAAACCCGCGGCATAGGCGCGCACCTGATCCTCGGGCAGGCCCGGCCCACCCTCATCCGCCAGTGTGCGTAGGGGTACATACTGCAAGCCGTGGCAGGCTGCGCAGACCTCGGTATAGACCTGAAGGCCGCGCTGCAGCTGGTTCTGGTCGTATTTGCCGAACGGACCCTCGAACGAGAATGCGAAATCCTCGATATGCTGATCTCCGCCACCGGCCGCGAAAGACGCGGCAGGGGCAAGTGCGAGGGCGAACGCGGCACCGATTGCTAGGTTCTTGAACATCTCAGTCGGTCCCTCTTCTTATTCGGCGGGCGTGGTTTCGGCGGCACCGGAACCATCAGCTTGCTTGCCGTAATGGGCGTTGAAGTCTTCTTCGATCGTTTCGGGCTGCGGCAGCGGTTTCTCGATCACGCCCAGAATGGGCAGGATCACGAAGAAATAACCGAACCAATAGGCCGACGCGATCAGCGAGAAGGAGGCATAGGGCTCTTCCGCGGGCATTGCGCCCAGCCACATCAGCGCCATGAAGTCGACGATCAGCAGGTAGAACCACCATTTGAACATCGGACGATAGCGGCCCGAACGGACGGTCGAGGTGTCCAGCCAGGGCGCCAGCGCCATGGCCAGGATCGCGCCGAACATCGCCGCGACACCGAAGAACTTGGCGTCCACGATGCCACCAGTGATGAAGCTAACAAACTGCACCACCCAGACATCTGCGGTGAAGGCACGCAGGATGGCGTAGAAGGGCAGGAAGTACCATTCCGGCACGATATGGGCAGGCGTCACCAGCGGGTTGGCCTCGATATAGTTATCGGGGTGACCCAGATAGTTAGGCATGAAGCCCACGATGGCCCAGAAGATCACCATCACGATGGCAAGGCCCACGAAATCCTTGATCACGAAATAGGGCCAGAAGGGCAGAGTGTCCTTCTTGACGTCCTCTTTCGATGTGCGACGCACCTCCACACCCGTCGGGTTGTTGTTGCCCGTGGTGTGGAAGGCCCAGATATGCACCACGACCAGCGCAGCGATCACGAAAGGCAGCAGATAGTGCAGCGAGAAGAAGCGGTTCAGCGTAGCGTTATCCACCGCTGGTCCGCCCAGCAGCCAGGTCTGGATCGCCTCACCCACAAACGGGATGGCGCCAAACAGGCCGGTGATCACGGTTGCGCCCCAGAACGACATCTGACCCCAGGGCAGAACATAGCCCATGAAGGCTGTGCCCATCATGCAGAGATAGATGAGCATGCCGATGATCCAGGTGATCTCGCGCGGGGACTTGTAAGAGCCGTAAAACAACCCGCGGAAAATGTGGATGTAAACCGCCACAAAGAACAGCGAGGCGCCGTTTGCGTGCAGATAGCGCAGCATATAACCGCCATTCACGTTGCGCATGATGTGCTCGACGCTGGCAAAGGCCAAATCGACGTTAGGGGTATAGTGCATCACCAGAACGATGCCGGTGACGATCTGCAGCACCAGGCAGAAGGCCAGGACGATCCCCCAAATCCACCACCAGTTCAGGTTCTTGGGGGTGGGGATCATGATTGTGTTGTAGATGAGACCGACAATCGGTAGGCGGCTATCCAGCCACTTTTCGCCGTTTGACTTCGGTTCGTAATGATCGTGCGGAATTCCGGACATGTCGCGCCTCCTTATCCCAGCTTGATGGTGGTTGGGTCGACGAATTCCGCAGTCGGAATCCAGAGATTCTCAGGCGCAGGGCCTTTGCGGATACGGCCCGACGTGTCGTAGTGCGATCCGTGGCAAGGGCAGAACCAGCCGTGGAAATCGCCCGCACCGTCACCCAGCGGCACACAGCCCAGATGGGTGCACACACCCATCATGACCAGCCATTCCCCTGCTTCGTCCATCGAGCGGTTCTCGTCGGCGGCGTCCAGACCGGGCTTGTTGGCGTTGCGGTCATTGTTGTCAGGCAGTTCAGCCAGATCGACCGAACGCGCCTCATCGATCTCTTCGGGTGTGCGGCGACGGATGAAAACCGGCTTGCCCAACCACTTGACCGTGATCTGCGTCCCTTCGGCGACGCCCGACACGTCCACGCGGATCGAGGACAGCGCCTGAACATCTGCGGACGGGTTCATCTGGTTCACCAGAGGCCAAACAGCGGCCCCCGTAACTACGACACCTGCGCCACCCGTGGCGTAGTAGAGGAAATCTCTGCGGGTGCCTTCGTGGTCTTCTGCGTGGGACACGAGCCTTCTCCGATCTCAGCGCCCGCGAACGGGCAAACGTGCATATCTACCGCACGGGGATGCGGTGACTTAACGCGGGTATCTATCGGGGAGAAATCGGTTCGTCCAGCGGTCATAGGCGCGCAGGGCATTTCTTAGGTCGACATTCGGGAACAAAGTTTCAAGTGTGGACAAAAAAACACGCGCAAACTCGCCAAAATTGTCACCCAGTGGGCCGGGTGGCTGCCATGCTCGGACGCGATTCGAAGCCCGCATACCACTCGGCCAGCGCCTCATTCCCGGTGCGCCAGCCGCGATCCGCGTGGCGCAGATCGAGATAGCCCAGCGCGCAGGCCGCCGCGATCTGCCCCATGTCCAGCGGCCCTGACAAATGCGCCATCCAACGCTGGTTCAGCGCGGCACACGCCCGCTCGATCTTGGTCCATTGTGCGTCGGTCCAACTGTCCCATTGCTTGTCCTCGGGGCGCAGCCGCGCCTCATAGGTCATCAGCAACGCAGCATCGACGATGCCATCGGCCAGTGCCTCAAGCGTCATAACCTCCCACCGCCGTGCGCCATCCGGGTAGAACCCCGCCTGTGCCCGCGCATCGAAGAAGGCGCAGATCACCCGGCTGTCAAACAGCGTTGGTTCGTCCGCACGCTCCAACGCGGGAACCTTGGTCAAGGGGTTCTTGCCCACCAGCGGATCAGCGGGCGACAGGGGGTTGCCAGTGACGGATACAACCTCGACATCTGCAAGCTGTTCGGTTTCGTGCAGCAAAACCATGACCTTGCGCACATAGGGCGATGATGGGCTGTGAAAGAGTTTCATGCGGGACCTCCTGCGTTAGGGCGAGCTTTCAGAACGCACACCGAAACAAAAGCCGTCAGATCAAGAGGTCCAGGCAACATCACTCGGTCGCGTCGCGCATTAGCGCGGACAGGGCTTGCGTTTCTGCACCAAACCCGCCCTCGGCTAGCCGATCTGCCGCCCGCAGCCGCACCTCATCGGGCTTGTTCTGGTTCAGCTTCCATGTCCCGTCGATTGCCTGCACCCGCAACCGGCAAGGCACGATCATCCGCATCATCCGCGCCAGCGCGTCATCACTCATTTTGTCTGCCGTCCAGGGCGGTTTCGGCAGCAGGCGCGTCTCGTTGAAATCCGATTGCCGGTCCAGCAGCGCGCGTAGTTCGGACTGCGGGCGAGTCTCCAGCGTGCCGGTCAGATGCACGGCGACATAGTTCCAAGTTGGGACCTGATCAGGGATCTCATACCAGTCGGGCGAGACATAGCCATCCGGGCCGGACACTGCGATCCGAGCCGCAACCGGGCTCTTCAGCAACCGCAGGATCGGATTCGACCGCACCAGATGCAGATCCGCAATGCTGCTATCCTCGGACAACAGAAACGGCACATGGCTCATCAGGGGCGGCCCGTCGCTCGCGGCAGCCAGAATGCCGAAACCCCGCTCGCGCGCGAAACGGATGTTGCGGGCTGTCTCGGTGCCGCGAAAGGCGGGATTTGGGTGCATGGGCGCTCTCCTCAAACTGGGTCTTGCAGTGTGGGCCGCAACTTGGCAAGGTCTGCGACGTTCTCAGGGCGGGGCGAAATTCCCCACCGGCGGTATGCGGGCATGGACCCGCGAGCCCGCGAGCGGCCCCGTTTTCAGGGGTGACAAGCAGATCTGGTGAGAGGCCAGAGCCGACGGTTACAGTCCGGATGAAAGAGAACGTGCAGCGCGTCCGTGGTACGGCGCGACTGCCCGTGATCGCCTTGGGTGACGTGTCTGTTACGAAAGGAGTTCACGATGACACACACCCGATATGCTTTTGTCAAAGCCAACTGGCATTCCGATATCGTCGACCGCGCGATTGACGGGTTTCAGGAGCTGATCCCCGCCGCGCAAATCGATGTCTATGATGTGCCCGGCGCGTTTGAGATGCCGCTGCTGGCCCGCGATCTGGCCCAGACCGGCCAATATGCCGCCATCGCCTGCGCCGCCTTTGTGGTCGATGGCGGAATCTATCGCCATGATTTCGTCGCGCAAGCGGTGGTTGACGGGCTGATGCGGGCCGGGATGGATAGCGGCGTGCCGGTGCTGTCGGTCTCTCTGACCCCGCATCACTATCAGGAAACCGATCACCACAACGCCATATATCGCGCCCATTTCGTCGAAAAAGGCCGCGAAGCGGCGCAAGCCGCGCTGGGCATCGTGCGCACCCGTGCGGCGTTGTCGCAGGCGGCCTGATACCGCAGCGCCTCAGGGGGAATCCCTCTTGAGGCGCACAGCACAGGCCGCTAAGCACGTCGCGCAAAGGAGCAGCTTATGTCGATGAACAGTTTTGGCCATCTCTTCCGCGTCTCGACCTGGGGCGAAAGCCACGGTCCGGCACTGGGCGCCACCGTCGACGGCTGCCCGCCGGGCGTGCCAATTGACGAGGCAATGATCCAGCACTGGCTGGACAAGCGCAAACCGGGCCAGAACAAGTTCACCACCCAGCGACGCGAAGCGGATGAGGTCAAGATCCTGTCGGGCGTGTTCGAGGGCCAGACCACCGGCACGCCCGTGCAGCTGATGATCGAAAACACCGATCAGCGGTCGAAAGACTATGGCGACATCATGGACAAGTTCCGCCCCGGCCACGCCGATATCACCTATTGGCAGAAATACGGCATCCGCGACTATCGCGGCGGCGGGCGCAGCTCGGCTCGCGAAACGGCGGCGCGTGTGGCTGCGGGCGGGTTGGCGCGCGAGGCGATCAAGCAGCTTGCCCCGCATGTGCAGATCACCGGCTATATGGTGCAGATGGGACCGCATAAGATCGACAGAGACCGGTTTGACTGGGACCAGGTCGAACAGAACCCGTTCTGGGCCCCCGATGCCAAGGCTGCCCAGGATTGGGCGGGCTATCTGGACGAGTTGCGCAAGGACGGAAACTCGGTCGGCGCAGTGATCGAAGTGGTTGCGCGCGGCGTCCCGCGCGGGCTGGGCGCGCCGATTTATGCCAAGCTGGACACTGATCTGGCCGCCGCAATGATGTCGATCAACGCAGTGAAGGGCGTCGAGATCGGTGAGGGCATGGCCGCCGCTGAACTGACCGGTGAAGCCAATGCGGATGAAATCTTCATGGGGCCCAACGGCCCGGAATACAGCTCCAACCACGCGGGCGGCGTGCTGGGCGGTATCTCGACCGGGCAGGATGTTGTGGTGCGCTTTGCGGTCAAGCCAACCTCGTCGATCCTGACCACGCGCCGCACCATCACCGTGTCGGGCGAAGAGACGCAGATCATCACCAAGGGCCGCCATGATCCCTGCGTCGGCATCCGCGCGGTGCCAGTGGGCGAAGCGATGATGGCCTGCGTGATCCTCGACCACCTGCTGCTGCATCGCGGCCAGATCGGTGAGAACCGCGGACATATCGGCTGACCTGCGCAAAAATCTGCGAGCAGTTGCCAAAAAATCATCGATTCTGACCGATTGCGGCTTCAGCGCCGACCGGATCGCCGGAACACGCCGCGCGATTAAGGCCAGCTTTTCCGCAGGCATTGCGCGACTATCCCAGCTCGGCGGCCTCGGACAACTGGCCTTTGTTGCAACAAAGGCTCTTTAGGTAAACAAATTGCTTAAACAGGGCCCCGACGTGCTGGCTACGGCCAGGTTGGGCGCAACAGAATAGTGGTTCTGCTTCGGGCCAAGTGTTAGTTAAACGCGCAGTACCGGGCGTTGCTGATCCGCAATAAGAATGTTCACCGGCAGTATAGACACCCACCCCCAACCCTGCTACATCCGCGCAATCTTGCGGCCTCGGATTCGTTCCGGGGCTGTTGATATTTGGAATCGGGGACCTTCGGGGCCCTATATCTCAGGCACCTACGGGGGCCTTCAACATAGCGGGTCCAAAGACAAGAACCTAAGGGCCTGCACGCTAAACGGAAGACAGAAAGCATGGCACTCAAGTCGTATAAGCCGACGACGCCGGGCCAGCGCGGGCTGGTGCTGATCGACCGTTCGGAGCTGTACAAAGGACGTCCCGTCAAATCCCTCACTGAGGGTCTGACGAAATCGGGCGGCCGGAACAACACCGGACGGATTACCTCGCGTCGTCGCGGGGGTGGCGCCAAACGCCTCTACCGGATCGTTGACTTCAAACGGAACAAATATGATGTGGCGGCCACCGTCGAACGGATCGAGTATGACCCGAACCGGACCGCATTCATCGCACTTGTCAAATATGACGATGGCGAGCAGGCCTATATCCTCGCGCCCCAGCGTCTGGCCGTAGGGGACAAGGTTGTCGCCTCCGCCAAGGCCGACATCAAGCCGGGCAACGCGATGCCGTTCTCAGGCATGCCGATCGGTACCATTGTCCACAACATCGAGATGAAGCCCGGCAAGGGTGGTCAGATCGCGCGTGCCGCAGGCACCTACGCCCAGTTCGTGGGTCGCGACGGTGGCTACGCCCAGATCCGCCTCAGTTCGGGTGAACTGCGCATGGTGCGTCAGGAATGCATGGCCACCGTTGGTGCCGTGTCCAACCCCGACAACTCGAACCAGAACTACGGTAAAGCCGGTCGTATGCGCCACAAGGGCGTGCGTCCGTCGGTCCGTGGTGTTGTCATGAACCCGATCGACCACCCCCACGGTGGTGGTGAAGGCCGGACCTCGGGTGGTCGTCACCCGGTGACCCCATGGGGCAAGCCGACCAAGGGCAAGCGCACTCGCAACAAGAACAAAGCGTCGCAGAAGCTGATCATCCGCTCGCGCCACGCCAAGAAGAAGGGGCGTTAATAGATGTCTCGCTCTGTATGGAAAGGTCCTTTCGTCGACAGCTATGTGCTTAAGAAAGCCGAAGCTGCGCGCGAGTCGGGCCGCAATGAAGTGATCAAGATCTGGTCGCGCCGTTCCACCATCCTGCCCCAGTTCGTGGGTCTGACCTTTGGTGTCTATAACGGTCACAAGCACATCCCGGTAAACGTCTCGGAAGACATGATCGGTCAGAAGTTCGGTGAGTACTCGCCGACTCGCACCTATTACGGTCACGCCGCAGACAAAAAAGCGAAGCGGAAGTAAGTCATGGGCAAGGATAAGAACCCCCGCCGCGTGGCAGACAACGAAGCAATGGCGAAAACCCGCATGCTTCGCACCAGCCCGCAGAAACTGAACCTGGTGGCACAGATGATCCGTGGCAAGAAGGTGGAAAAGGCCCTGACGGACCTGACCTTCTCGAACAAGCGGGTCGCGCAGGACGTGAAGAAATGCCTTCAGTCCGCCATCGCCAACGCTGAAAACAACCACAACCTTGACGTGGATGAACTGATCGTCGCCGAAGCCTGGGTTGGCAAGAACCTGGTCATGAAACGCGGTCGCCCGCGCGCCCGTGGACGGTTCGGCAAGATCATGAAGCCGTTCTCGGAGATCACCATCAAGGTGCGTCAGGTAGAGGAGCAAGCCTAATGGGTCATAAAGTAAATCCGGTCGGCATGCGCCTCCAGGTCAACCGCACCTGGGACAGCCGTTGGTACGCCGACACCAAGGACTACGGCGATCTTCTGCTGGAAGATCTGAAAATCCGCGAGTTCATCAAGGATGAGTGCAAGCAGGCCGGTATCGCCCGCGTGATCATCGAACGTCCGCACAAGAAGTGCCGCGTCACGATCCACACCGCGCGTCCCGGTGTCATCATCGGCAAGAAAGGCGCCGATATCGAGGTTCTCCGCAAGAAGATCTCGTCGATGACCGACAGCGAACTGCACCTGAACATCGTCGAAGTGCGCAAGCCCGAGCTTGACGCGCAGCTGGTTGCCGAGTCCATCGCTCAGCAGCTGGAGCGTCGGGTCTCGTTCCGTCGCGCGATGAAGCGCTCGGTTCAGAACGCCATGCGCATGGGCGCCCTGGGTATCCGGGTGAACGTCGCGGGTCGTCTGGGCGGCGCTGAAATCGCACGGACCGAGTGGTACCGCGAAGGCCGTGTGCCTCTGCACACCCTGCGTGCCGACATCGATTACGCACATGCCGAAGCGATGACTCCTTACGGGATCATCGGGATCAAGGTCTGGATCTTCAAAGGTGAGATCATGGAGCACGATCCGCAGGCACGTGACCGTAAAGCACAGGAACTCCAGGACGGCCCTGCACCTCGTGGTGCTGGTGGCGGTCGTCGCTAAGGAGAGAATGAGATGCTTCAACCAAAGCGTACTAAATTCCGCAAGATGCACAAAGGCCGGATCAAGGGTGAAGCCAAGGGCGGCTCTGATCTGAACTTTGGCGCCTATGGTCTGAAAGCGCTGCAGCCCGAGCGTGTGACTGCACGCCAGATCGAAGCTGCACGTCGTGCCATGACCCGCCACATGAAACGCCAGGGCCGCGTCTGGATCCGGATCTTCCCGGATACTCCCGTGACCTCGAAACCGACCGAAGTCCGTATGGGTAAAGGTAAAGGTTCCGTGGATTTCTGGGCGGCCAAGGTCAAGCCCGGTCGCGTGATGTTCGAGATCGACGGCGTCGATGACGATATCGCCCGCGAGGCCCTTCGCCTTGCCGCGATGAAGCTGCCGATCAAGACCCGCGTCGTGGTTCGCGAAGACTGGTAAGATGGTGGGTGCGCGGCACCCATCCTGAACAATGTGACCCCTGCCGGGAAACCGGCGGGGGTTTTCCTTTTATGGCTGAGCTACAACAATACGAAATCGAATATGTGATGAGTGGATTCAAGGTCGTCCAAGGCAAGAGCTATGAGTGATATTCCGTTCCTTGCCATCGCCATAAATGTGCTGCTGTATTTGACGTTGCCTATATCGCTGACACTCTTCTTTCTTGGCGGACAATGGCTACTTAGAGTTTTTGCGCTTCTGTGTGCCGCTTGCCTAATTGGCTTGATTTGGTTCTTTGCCCTAAGCTCAGAATGCTGCCCGACCGGGATGGAGGCTTTGGCATTGGTGATATGGCCTTCATTGTTGTTTGTGACCGGGCTCTGGAGCTGGATTTGTTATGCAGTTTTCTTGAGCTTGGGATTTTTGCCGCATCAGAGAAGCAGAGGTTGCGCTGATGTCTACACATGCGCAGCAAAAAAAGGCCACATCCAATAAATGCGGCCTTGTGCATTTTCTCAAAGCGGCAAATCAGCCTAGCAATCGCCGCGCAATCACCTGCGCCTGAATCTCGGCGGCGCCTTCAAAGATATTCAGGATGCGGGCATCACACAGCACGCGGGAGATCTTGTATTCCAGCGCGAAGCCGTTGCCGCCATGGATCTGCAACCCGTTATCGGCTGCCGCCCAGGCCACACGGGCACCCAGCAGCTTGGCCATGCCGGCCTCAAGATCGCAGCGGTGGCCGTGGTCTTTTTCCCAGGCCGAAAAATAGGTCAGCTGCCGCGCGATCATGATCTCGACCGCCATCATCGCCAGTTTGGCAGACACGCGGGGAAACTCGATCAGCGACTTGCCGAACTGCTTGCGATCCTGAGCGTATTGCATGGCGATGTCCAGCGCGCATTGCGCCACACCGATAGCGCGGGCGGCGGTCTGGATGCGGGCGGACTCAAACGTCTCCATCAGTTGTTTGAAGCCTTTACCTTCTTCACCGCCCAGCAGGTTCTCGCCCTTGACCTCGAACCCGTCAAAGCCGAGCTCGTATTCTTTCATCCCGCGATAGCCCAAGACCTCGATCTCGCCGCCGGTCATGCCGGGGGTGGGGAAGGGGTTGTCATCGGTGCCGGGGGTCTTTTCGGCTAGGAACATGGACAACCCGCGGTGATCCTTGGTGGCAGGGTCGGTGCGTGCCAGCAGGGTCATCACATGGGTGCGCGCCGCGTGGGTGATCCAGGTCTTATTACCGGTAAACTGGTAGTTGCCGCTCTCGTCCTTGACCGCGCGGGTGCGCAGCGAGCCCAGGTCCGATCCGGTATTCGGTTCGGTAAAGACGGCGGTGGGCAGAATCTCGGCGCTTGCGATCTTCGGCAGCCAGTTGGCTTTTTGCGCGTCGGTGCCGCCCGCGATGATCAACTCGGCGGCGATCTCGGACCGGGTGCCCAGCGAGCCGACGCCGATATAGCCGCGCGACAGCTCTTCGGACACCACGCACATCGAGGCTTTGGACAGGCCGAAGCCGCCGAATTCCTCGGGGATGGTCAGGCCAAACACGCCCATTTCGGCGAGTTCCTCGATCACGTCGATCGGGATCAATTCGTCGTTCAGATGCCAGTCATGGGCAAAGGGTTCGACCTTTTCGGCGGCATAACGGCGGAACTGGTCGCGGATCATTTCCAGCTCTTCGTCCAGGCCGGAGGTGCCGAACATGGCAGAGGCGGTTTGATCCTGCATCAGTTCCACCAGCCTTGTGCGGGCTGCTTGCGTGTTGCCGTTCTGGGTCAGCGTCATGACCTCGGGCGCCATCATGGCGCGCATGTCATCTTGGCTGAGGCCCAGATCCTGCAGGCGCACAACCTCGCCCTGGTTCATCTGGATGCCGCCATAGACCTGCCAGAGATATTCCCCGAAAGCGATCTGGTGGAGTAGCTGCTCCAACTCACCGAACTTGCCCTCGCCATCAAGCTTCTCGGCCCATCGCTGCATCTGTGTCAGAGACTGATGGTAGGTCGCCAGCCAGGCCAACCCGTGGGCGGCAGTCTGGTTGGCTTCAATCAGGCCGGACGAGACACGGCCATCGGCGCTGACGGTTGCGCGAACGCGGTCGCGGGCCAGCTCAAATACGGTGTCCACGGGGGCGAGTGCTGCGCGCGTGACCGAAAGGAGGTCGGGGATCAGAACGGTGTTTTGCATCGCTGAAATATCCTGTCCATCATGGGGCATATGTGATTCCTCCTAGCTTCGCACGGTGATATCATTTTGCACGTGCAGCGCAATAAAAATACGCGAAAACCTTATGAATTGTGCGATAGTTGCGCGACATTATTTGCAGTGCAGCGACTGACGGACGTGATATGAGGGGCGGCATGGAGCCGCTTTTTTCGATCTTGTCCGGGTATGAATTCGTGCTTGTTTTGGCGATCGCCATGCTCGCCGGGATGGTCAAGGGTATGGTGGGCTTTGCCATGCCGATGATCTTTGTCTCGGGGCTGAGCACGGTCTTGCCACCCGATTGGGCACTGGCCGGATTGATCCTGCCGACATTGGTGACAAACGGGATGCAGGCGCTGCGGCAGGGCGCTCAGGCTGCGGTTGGATCGATCCGGCAGTTTCGGGTGTTCCTGCTGGTTGGGCTGGCCTGTCTGCTCGCGACCTCGCAATTGGTGACGAGGATACCGGCATCGGTCTTTCTGCTGCTGATCGCGATTCCGGTGGTGGTATTTGCTGCGATGCAGTTACTGGGGGTTCGGTTCAAACTGAGCCAAGCTTCGCCGCGCAGCGAAGCCCTGGTCGGCGCATGCGCGGGCAGTGTTGGCGGGATGTCGGGTGTCTGGGGGCCGCCGACCGTGGCGTACCTGACGGCGCTGAACACACCCAAGCACGACCAGATGCGGATTCAGGGCGTCATCTATGGGCTGGGCGCGGTGGCGTTGACCTTGGCACATCTGGGCTCAGGCGTGCTGCGGGGCGAAACCTTGCCTCTCTCGCTGCTGCTGATAGCACCCGCTGTGATTGGCATGTGGCTGGGTGGGCGGTGGCAGGACCGGATCGATCAGAATACATTCCGCAAGCTCACATTGATCGTGTTGCTGGTGGCAGGTCTGAACCTGCTGCGACGGGCGCTTATGGGATAGGCCCTCAGGCGTTTGGACTGCGATTGCCGAAGAAACGGAAGAAATAGAGCAACCCCAGCATCAAAAAGAACAGCCCGGCCACATCGCCGATCAGAAACGCGATGTATTCAGACAGGGTGCTGCCAAATGCAAAATTGGTCGATCCTGAGATCAGCAGCGATGTTATGGCCCCGACGCCCATGATGCAGATCCAGCATGGCTGCCTGTCTGCGCGTGGAAACACGTCCCAACCCAGCGCTTTTAGGGCGTAGAAAACTGCTGGGGCGGCACAGACGGATACGGTGATGACTGCCAGCCGACTCGGAAGAAAAACGTTCATGCCACCAAGATCGGCGAAGGTCAGGAATACACCCGGAAGGAGTGCCGGTATCGCGCGCCACCCCAGCAGCCACGCCGACAGAACGCGCACGCCATGCGGCAGAAACAGCAGGCTCGCGCGACTGCCGTATTCCGGAAAAAAGCTGTCTTGTAGTGGCATTATCAATCTGAAGGTCACCAGATAGGCCACAAAATACGCCGTTGAAGCCACCAGGGCTTCGCTCAGTCTGGCACGCAACATGAAATGTCCGAGTTTTACGGTGATCAGGTCCTGGGTTGGTGGACCTGGTAGCGGCCCCGGTTCGAGGCACGCCCATGCGACAGGTAGCCCTTGTTCACGAGCGATTTGACCGCCCGGAAAAAGGTCGGGCGTGACACTGTCTGCAGCAGGCTGTGTTCGATCAGAAGGACCGTACGCACCTCTTCATCCGATTTCGAGATCTCGCTTGCCGCATAATAGACATCGCGCTCGACCGGTGAGAGGTCCTGCAAGCCCAGGGACCGTTCCATGCTCTGCAGCAGTTTTCTCAGTTCAGCTAGTTTCGAAATTTCCATCATTGCCTGCGTTGTTACCTGTTTCGTTTCAATGCTGCGCCGGACCTGTCCGTTTTCCAGCCCGGCGGTCTGAAAATCCTCAAGTGTCATGTTGACACCATGCGATATTTTCTTAGAGTTTGCATTCTATAGGCTGCTTTGTGAGTGAGTGGTGGCAGCCAGAATCCCTTTTTTATTGCGTTGCCCGGTGCATTTATGCGCCGGGCTTTTCCCATACTTGCGACAATATGCCCAAAAAGCGCATTTTCAGCAATTAAATTGTTACATAACACGCCCGGATTTCAGGTCTGGTAACGCTTGCCGTTGCGTCAACTTTGGCCCAAAGCGCAAAAATGCTGTGGGTTATTCGTTTTCTTCCAGCACGGAATTGACCAGCGCCGAATCCAGATAGGCCGTCAATCTGCAAATGCGCCCTACGGTATCAAAATGCATGATCCAGCAATATTGATTGTTGTATCTGCGACCGTTCAGGGCGGTGCCGGTGGAGCGAAGCTCGGCAATGGCCACCGGACCATCGACGAATACGTCGCGTACCGACATGGTCACACCGTTGCGCAGCACGTTCAGCAGGCGACCGAAGGCCCGGTCGAACAGGTCGGCCTTGCCATTATAATGCCCGGCCAGCGGGTGGGTTCCCATTACTGTCCAGGCGACATCCTCGTGCACGGCCGCAAAAAAGGCGTCCGGATTACCGGACGCCCATTCCTGAAATAAATTGCGCACATAGGCGTGATCTATCGTCACAGCCTCTCCAGCCGGGTCAGCTGATCGAGACAGCTTTGACGTCATCGTCGATGAACGGCAGGTATTGCTCGAAATTGTCGGCGAACATCTGCACCAATTTGGCCGCCTGCTTGTCGAACGCGGCCTGATCGTCCCAGGTGCGGCGCGGGTCCAGCAAGACCTCGGCCACGCCGGGTGCGGACACCGGCACGTCAAAGCCGAAGTTCGAGTCCTTGCGGAATTCCACCTCGGTCAGCGAGCCGTCAAGCGCGGCGGTCAGCAGGGCGCGGGTGGCGCGGATCGGCATCCGGCTGCCCACACCATAGGCGCCGCCGGTCCAGCCGGTGTTGACCAGCCAGCAGGTGGCGCCGTGCTGGGCGATCTTTTCGCGCAGCAGGTTGCCATAGACCTCGGGGCGGCGCGGCATGAAGGGCGCGCCGAAACAGGTCGAAAAGGTCGGCTGCGGTTCGGTCACGCCGCGCTCGGTGCCCGCCACTTTCGAGGTGAAGCCCGACAGGAAGTGATACATCGCCTGCGCCGGGGTCAGTCGCGCGATGGGCGGCAGAACGCCAAAGGCGTCACAGGTCAACATGATGATATTCTTGGGATGCCCACCCAAAGCGCTGCTGGACGCGTTCGAGATGTATTCCAGCGGATAGGCGCAGCGCATATTCGCGGTCAGCGAGTCGTCGTCGAAATCCAGTTCCTTGGTCTCGGGATCGTACACCATGTTCTCGATCACGGTGCCGAATTTCGAGGTGGTCGCGTAGATCTCGGGCTCGGCCTCGGCGCTCAGGTTGATGGTCTTGGCATAGCAGCCGCCTTCGAAGTTGAAGGTGCCGCGATCGGACCAGCCATGTTCGTCATCCCCGATAAGCGTACGTGCCGGATCGGCAGACAGGGTTGTCTTACCGGTGCCGCTCAGGCCAAAGAACACGGCGGTATCGACCGGGTTGCCATTGGCGTGGTTCGCCGAGCAGTGCATCGGCATGATGCCTTTCTCGGGCAGCATGTAGTTCAGCAGGGTGAAGACGGATTTCTTGTTTTCACCGGCATATTCGGTGCCGCCGATCAGGATCAGCTTCTTGTCGAAATTCATCGCGATCACAGTTTCCGAGCGGCAGTTGTGGCGTTCGGGCGTGGCCTGGAAGCTGGGGCAGTTTATGACAGTGAAATCGGCCACGAACTCGTTCAGGTCCTCGCGGTCGGGACGACGCAGCAGGTGGCGGATGAACAGGTTGTGCCAGGCCAGTTCGGTGACCATGCGCACATTGATCGAATGGGTCGGGTCGGCGCCGCCGACAAGGTCCTGAACGAAATAGTCGCGGCCCTTCATGTGCTCCAGCATGTCGGCGTGCAGCGCGTCGAAGCCTTCGGGGGTCATCGCGGCGTTGTTGTCCCACCAGATGCCCTCGGCGACGCTGTCAGTCTTGACCACGTGCTTGTCCTTGGGCGAGCGGCCGGTGAACTTGCCTGTGGTGACCAGAAAGGCACCGCCTTTGCCCAGCGTGCCTTCGCCCCGCTTGAGCGCCTCTTCGATGAGCGCGGGCTCCATGAAATTGTAATAGACATTGCCCAGACCCTCGATGCCCTGATCTTCGAGGCGGAATTGCGGGTTAACCCGTCCAGATGTCATTCGTTCGGTCTCCTGTGGTGGCCCGTGGGCCCTGCGAGCGCCTGCGCGCTAAGTGGGCGAATTCACCGGTGATTGATCCGGCATGGGCGGTCTTAGCACGGGGCTTTGGGACATGAACAGGTGGCGAACCTGTAGTTAGCGCAACCAAGTTTGAGTTTAGCGCAACCATCTTCGACGTGACTTAACGGCATTGCCTCTGACCGCATCAGAGACCGCTTTTTTGCAACCCCGGAAGCGAAACGCCCGGGTGATTCGCACTTATTGATTGATTCGAACCCCTAAAACGGCCATGAAGGTAAGAAAATAAGGCAATGCAGAGCAGAGTAGGGACAAAACCATGTCGAAAATTGCGCTCGTAGATGATGATCGGAACATTCTGACTTCAGTGTCCATGACGCTTGAAGCGGAAGGGTTCGAGGTCGAGACCTATAATGACGGTCAGGCCGCTTTGGACGCGTTCAACAAGAAACTGCCCGATATGGCCGTGCTGGACATCAAGATGCCGCGGATGGACGGCATGGATTTGTTGCAGCGCCTGCGTCAGAAAACGCAGATGCCGGTGATCTTCCTGACCTCGAAAGATGATGAGATCGACGAGGTTCTGGGTCTGCGCATGGGTGCGGATGACTATGTAAAGAAACCGTTTTCGCAACGTCTTCTGGTCGAACGCATCCGCGCGCTGCTGCGCCGCCAGGAAGCGATCGCTGGTGACGAAGCTGGCGATGCGCCGGTCGAGGCGAAGGTGATGGAGCGCGGTCAGTTGCGGATGGACCCGCTGCGCCACGCGGTCAGTTGGAAGGGCAAGGATGTGTCGCTGACAGTGACCGAGTTCCTGCTGCTTCAGGCGCTCGCGCAACGCCCCGGCTTTGTGAAAAGCCGCGATCAGCTGATGGACGTGGCTTATGACGATCAGGTCTATGTGGATGACCGCACCATCGACAGCCACATCAAGCGGCTGCGCAAGAAGATGCGGACGGCGGATAACGATTTCACGGCGATCGAAACGCTCTACGGCATCGGGTACAGATATAACGAAGAATGACCGTCTTGGCGGTCCGGATACCAGGACTGGGGGGTATCGTGGGCGATTCAGGTGCGCCTGAGCCGAAACTGCGTGGCGACGTCGTACTTGGGGATGACTGGGTCACCCCCAACGATGACCTGTCGCAGGAACTGCGCGTCAAACGCTCGCGCCGCAGTCTGTTTGCCCTGCGCAGTTCGCCGCTGACACGCAAGATCATCACCTTCAACCTTTTGGCGCTGATCATTCTGGTTGCAGGTATTCTATACCTCAACGACTCGCGCAACGGGTTGGTTCTGCAACGCGCCAACGCGCTTGTCGGCGAGGCGCAGTTGGTTGCCGATGTTTTCGAGGTTCAGCTGCCCGAAGGGTCTGCGGTCAATCTTGCCAGCCGCGGCGGGATCGATGTCGATGATACTCTGGCGGGGCTCAGCCTGCGGCCGGGGGTCGAAGTGCTGGTCTATGATGGCACCGAACGACTTGTGGGCCGCGCCAAGGCAGTTGAACTGTCCCCCGAGGCACAGGCGAAGCAGCAGGGCAAAACCGTGATCAGCGACACGCTGGCAGCGGTCTGGGGTATGGTCTCGTCGGTCTTTGCTCAGGCGCCCAAGACCACCGCCCCCGATGTCGAGCGGCAGCTGCGCAAGCTGCTGCCTGCGGCGCTGGCACAGGGAACCCGTGTGGATACGCTGATCGACGCGCAGGGGGGGACGCTGGTGGCTGCGGCCACGCCGGTTCTGCAGGGCACGACGCCGGTGGGGGTTGTGGTGATGCTCAGCCCTGCGGGAGAGATCGACGCGCTGGCGCGGCGGGAACGTGAGCGGGTGCTGCAGATGTTCCTGGTGGCCTTGCTGGTCTCGATCGGTCTCAGCCTCGTGCTGGCCTCGACCATCGCAAACCCACTGGCTGATCTGGCGGCGGCAGCAGAGCTGGGCCGCGACAAGGATACGCGAAAGATAAACCCGGGTCGCATCCGTATCCCCGACCTAACAGCGCGCCCGGACGAGATCGGGCGACTTAGCGGTGCGCTGCGCGGTATGGTGGGCGCGCTTTATAGCCGGATCGACAGCAACGAACAATTTGCGGCAGACGTGGCGCATGAGATCAAGAACCCGCTTGCCAGCCTGCAATCGGCAGTGGGCACGATGCGCATGATCAAGCGTGACGACCAGCGCGCCAAGCTGCTGGATGTGATCGAACATGACGTTCGTCGCCTGGACCGCCTTGTCAGCGATATCTCCAACGCCTCGCGGCTGGACGCTGAACTGGTCAAGGAGGAGGAGCAGCCCTTCGACCTGATGGCCATGCTGGGCAATCTGAGCCAGCATCTGGGCGAGGAGGCGCGCGCAAAGGGTGTCGATTATATCGTCGATCTGCCGTCAGACCCGATCATCGTTATGGGGCTCGAGGCGCGCCTGGCGCAGGTCTTCGTGAACCTGATCACCAACGCGACTTCCTTCTGCGAAGAGGGCGACGCGATCCGCGTCTGGGCGCGGCATCGCTCGAACCGCGTGTTGATCGTGGTCGAGGATACCGGGCCAGGCATCCCGGATGAAGCGTTGAGCAAGATTTTCAAACGGTTCTACTCGCAGCGCCCCGAGGAGCATTTCGGCAACAATTCCGGCCTGGGTCTGGCGATTTCGAAACAGATCGTGGAGGCGCATGGCGGCGTGATCTGGGCCGAAAACATCCGCCCGACCGAGGCTGACATCACTTCCGAACCTCTGGGTGCGCGGTTCGTCGTGGGCCTGCCGGTCTGATCCCGTGTCTAAACCAACCGGCCCGGACGCCCTTGCCCCATTTGCGGATGCGACCCATGCCAATATCCATGCAAGCTGCGTCGCCGTAGATGGCAACGCGCTGCTGATCGTCGGGCGGTCGGGCAGCGGCAAATCGGCCCTGGCACTTGAAATGATGGCGCTTGGCGCCGGCCTCGTGGCCGATGATCGGGTCGATCTGCTGCAAGAGCAGGCACAGGTGCTAGCCTCCGCTCCCAAGCACACCGCGGGCCTTATCGAGGCGCGCGGGATCGGGCTGCTGCATGCCGCGCCCTCTGCACCCCTACCGGTGTGCTACATCCTCGATCTCGACCGGCCCGAGATAACCCGGATGCCCGCGCAGGTCGAAACGATGCTGCTGGGATGCCGATTGCCCTTGCTTGGCACGCCAAATGCCCCACATCTTGCGGCAGCGTTACTGCAACTTCTCAAAGCGGGGCGGGTGCCGCCGGAATGGCCGAACAGATGAACGGAAAGCAACGGATCGTGCTGGTCACCGGCCCGTCGGGCGCCGGGCGCGGCAGCGCCATCAAGGTGCTTGAGGACCTGGGCTATGAGGCCATCGACAACCTGCCGATGCGGTTTCTGAATCGGCTGCTTGACAGCCCGGCCAGTGACCGGCCCATGGCGCTGGGTCTTGACCCGCGCAACCGTGATTTCTCGACCCACGGGTTTCTGGACATGGTTGCGAAACTGTCCCGGACCGATGGGCTGGACTTGACCACGCTTTATCTGGATTGCAGCGAAGAGGTGCTGCTGCGCCGCTTTTCGGAAACCCGGCGCAGGCATCCCATGTCCGACGGGGCCAGCCCGTTGGCCGGGGTGCGCCGGGAAAGTGAATTGCTGCGACCGATCCGCGACATCGCCGATACCTTGATCGACACAACCGCGCTTAACGTCCATCAGATGCGCGATGAGGTCGAACGGTGGTTTGCCAAGGGCGAGGGGCGGGAACTGGCGGTTTCGATCGAGTCTTTTTCCTACAAGCGCGGGCTGCCGCGCGGGGTCGACATGGTGTTCGATTGCCGGTTTCTGGCCAACCCGCATTGGAATCCGGACCTGCGCAGTCAGGACGGGCGCGATCGGCCGGTGGCCGATTATGTGGGGCAGGACCCGCGCTTTGGCCCGTTCTTCGATCAGGTGCGCGATTTGCTGTCGTTTCTGTTGCCCGCCTATCGCGATGAGGGCAAGACACATCTCTCGGTTGCGTTCGGGTGTACCGGGGGGCAACACCGTTCGGTTACCTTGGCGCAAGCCTTGGCAAAGGTCCTTGCAGAGCATGGTCAGCAGGTGTCAATAAGGCATCGCGAACTGGAACGCCGCAATGCGGGTGAGAGGCAGCAGGATTGATCGGGATCGTGATCGTGGCGCATGGGGGGCTGGCCAGGGAATATCTGGCCGCGACTCAGCATGTGGTCGGCACCCAGCCGGGGCTGGTTGCCGTTGCGATCGAGGCCGATCATGACCGCGAGAAGAAGCAGGACGAAATTTGCGCCGCTGCCGATTCCGTCGATACCGGCGATGGCGTTGTCGTGGTGACCGATCTTTTTGGCGGATCGCCCTCCAACCTGAGCCTGCGGGCCTGTGTGCCTGCCAATCGGCGCA
The DNA here is from genome assembly GCF_041537905.1 of Ruegeria jejuensis. NCBI lineage: Bacteria > Pseudomonadati > Pseudomonadota > Alphaproteobacteria > Rhodobacterales > Roseobacteraceae > Ruegeria > Ruegeria jejuensis. Next base: position 123,149 of record NZ_JBGRUO010000009.1, read on the forward strand.
TTCTATATGGCGCGAACCTCCCCCTGCTGATCAAACTGGCAAAGAGCCGCCATTTACCGATCACCGAAGCGGTCCGCAGCGCGATTGAGGCTGGGCGAAAGTATATAAACGTGCAAAACGTGACCAAAGATTAAAGAAAAATGTGACTGAATGATTCAACGCAGCCTTAAAATCGTGAACGAAAAAGGCCTTCATGCGCGTGCTTCGGCCAAGCTGGTGGAGGTGGTAGAAGGCTTTGACGCCAGTGCCGAGGTCTCGCGCGACGGGCTATCGGCCGCCGGTGACAGCATTATGGGCCTTTTGATGTTGGCAGCGTCGCGCGGAACCACTATTGACGTCGAGACGTCCGGCCCCGATGCTGAGGCGTTGGCAGATGCGCTCGAGGCCCTTGTGGCCGACAAGTTCGGAGAAGGGTTCTGAGCGCCGCCGCGATGGCGCAAAGGACAGGAAGACCAGAACGTGGCCGACACCGCGCACAATGACAAGACGGCAGTTCTGCCGGAGGCCGAAACCTCCGAAGGCGAGATCTACGATCGCCGCACGCTGACCTACGCAAACTCCTTTGATGACCGCTGGACCGCCACGACGATCCGGGCGATCGAATGGGTGACCGGCAAGATCACGATCCTGCGTATGGTCAACAAGTTCGAGAAGCAGAACGAATATTATCGGGGCCAGAAGTTCTGGCGCGGCGCGCTGAATATCATGGGTATCGAATTGCAGACCCCGCCCGAGCAGATCGCGCGTATTCCGACCGAAGGCCCGGTCGTGGTGGTGGCCAACCACCCGCATGGCATGGTTGACGGCATGATCTTTGCCGACCTGATCGGACGCGTGCGGCTGGACTACCGCATTCTGACCCGCTCGGTTCTAACCGGCCTGGACGAGGCGGCGACCTCCTTCATGATCCCGGTGCCTTTCCCGCACGACCCCGAGGCGCAGACCAAGATGCTGGAAATGCGTGGCAAGGCGATGGCGCATCTCAAAGAGGGCGGCGCTGTGGCGCTGTTCCCATCCGGTGTGGTGATGTCATCGGATACATGGTTCGGCCCGGCAATCGAACGTGAGTGGAGCGTCTTCACCGCCAAGATGATCCGCCGCTCCGGCGCACGGGTTGTTCCGATCTTTTTCCCCGGCTCGAACTCACGCTGGTATCAGATCGCCAACCGCATCTCACCGATCCTGCGGCAGGGCCTGCTCTTGAGCGAGATCGTGCGCTCCTGCAACAAACCACAGGCGCCGGTAATCGGCGAACCGCTGACCGACGAACAGATGCAGTTGCTCGAAGAAAATCCGCGCCAGTTCATGTCGTGGTTGCGCGATCATACGCTGGCGCTGGGCAAGCAGGGCTGATCCGCTCTTCATATGGCCGGAAATATCCCGGGGATGAATTGCCCACAGGCCAAGTAGGGGCTGACCCTTTCCTTTATCGTGTCGGCACTGGCACGTCGCCGCGATAGTCGTAGAATCCGCGCTGCGTCTTGCGGCCCAGCCAGCCAGCCTCGACATATTTCGTCAGCAGCGGGCAGGGGCGGTATTTGGTATCCGCCAGCCCGTCATGCAGCACGTTCATGATCGCAAGGCACGTGTCGAGACCAATGAAATCCGCCAGTTCCAGCGGCCCCATCGGGTGGTTGGCCCCCAGCTTCATCGACTGGTCGATCGACTGCACCGAGCCCACCCCTTCATAGAGCGTATAGACCGCCTCGTTGATCATCGGCATCAGGATGCGGTTGACGATGAAGGCGGGGAAGTCTTCAGCGCTGGCAGCCGTTTTGCCCAGCCGGTCGACCACTTCCTTGCAGGCCTTGAAGGTCGCTTCATCGGTGGCAATCCCGCGGATCAATTCGACCAGCTGCATGATCGGGACCGGGTTCATGAAATGGAAGCCCATGAACCGTTCGGGCCGGTCAGTGCCGCTGGCCAGTCGGGTGATCGAGATGGAGGACGTGTTCGAGGTCAGGATCGTGTGTGGCAAAAGGTGCGGCTGCAGGTCTTCAAAGATGGCCTGCTTGATCGTCTCGCGTTCGGTCGCAGCCTCGATCACCAGATCCGTCTCGCCGATCTCGGGCAGGTTCAGCGTTGTGTGGATACGCCCCAGCGCCGCTCTCATGTCGGCCTCGGCGATCTTGCCGCGCGACACTTGCCGCGCCATGTTCGCCTCGATCAGCGCGCGCGCGTCGTCCAGCGCCTGCTGGTTCACATCGGACAGAACCACATCATACTCCGCCAGCGACATCACATGGGCGATCCCGTTGCCCATCTGCCCCGCGCCGATCACCCCAACCTTGCTGATGCTCATGTGGTCTGCCCTTTGCCCGACTCTCGCCCGGACCATATCGGCATTGCCTGTCGGGCGGAAGAGGGCGGGACCATGAGGATTTGCCGCAAATTGGCGCATTAGGCGAATCGCAACCTATCGGCCTGCACAGTGGGTGCCGGGTGAAGACGACACATTTTGGTGGGTGATATGAGCTATCAGGGTCCGGGCGCGAGGTCGCCCGATGAAATGACATGTTTTTATGGCAACTCCCGGTTGCCCGTGCGCGGGCCACGGCGCGATCTGGACACGCGCTATCTGGCCTGCCTCGGCGGGGCCGAGACCTTTGGCCGGTTTGTCCCGGCCCCTTTTGCCGAATTGCTTGAGCGGCGACTCAGGCGCAAGGCAGTCAATCTGGGCAGTGTGAATTGCGGGCTGGATGCCTGGCTGGCCGATCCCGACCTCGTCAGCATCGCCAAGGGGGCTGAGCTATGCGTGCTGCAATTGCCCAGCCTGCATCAGCTCTCAAACCGGTTCTACCGGGTGCATCCGCGTCGCAATGATCGGTTCCTGAAGGCGTCCGAAGGGTTGAGTGCGCTCTATCCTGAAGTGGATTTTACCGAGTTCCACTTTACCGGCCATCTGATAGGGTACTTGAAAGCCGAGGATACGGAGCGATTTGCCGCCGTGCAGGCCGAGCTTGAGCGCGCTTGGCTCAACCGCATGCATGGTCTGATTTCGTGCCTCGATACACAGGTGCTGCTATTGCGGTTGCAGAAGATCGATGACGAGCCGGGCGGCGATCCGGCCCCGGTCAGCACCGAGATGTTGGAGCAGATCGCGCCATACGCGCAGGCTGCGCTTGATATCAAGGTGCGTCCGGCCGGGCAGTCCATGGAGTTGGGTGACATGATCTTCGGCACCATGCAGCAACCGTCAGCCGAACACATGCTGGGCCCCGTCACGCATCAACTTATCGCCGACAAGCTGGCCCGCGCGATCCGCGATCTGGACTGAACACGGACCCCGCAGCCTATCCCGAAAGCCACACCAAATCCGCACTTAGCGCCTTGGCATCGGCGATGCTGCGCTGCAGGGCGGCCAGTTTCGCGGCATCGGTGGACCCGGACGGGCTGGAATTCAGCACCCGGTCGATACGTTGCGCCGTGGCCGGGTCCGTCCCTCCAAGCGCATCGCGCTGTTGTAGAATCTGCAGCTTCAACTGCGCCAGTTCCGATTCCGAGCTGCGGATTTGCGCGGCAAGCGCATCATTGCGCGCCTGCGCGCTGGCCACATCCGCCTCGGCGGCATCGACCCGGTCGTCATATGCGCCTGTGGCAATGCCGGAGACGCCGTTGAAAAACCCGCCTTCGGCCGGGTCGGTGGTGGTCTGGCATCCTGCCAACGCAAGCAAGGGCAGGGCAAGCAGGGCTTTCATCGCATCCTCCTCAGATCGCCGTGGCCAGATCGTTCGCAATCGCGCGCATCTGCCCGATCTGATTCTGCAGCGCGGCCAGATCGCCGTCGATGGGCGCGGCGCTCTCGCCGCGCTTGACGGTCAGACCGCGCGCTTCGGCAAACTCGCCCTGCCGTTTGGTCGCGCCGTCGATGGCGATCTGCATCTGCGCCAGATTGCCATTGGCCTCGGTGATTTCCTGCTGCATCTGCGTGCCCGAGATCTGCCCGGCAGCCGATTGCGCCTTAAGCGCGTCTAACTCAGCCTTTTGCGCGGCAAGCACCTGGTTCATCACGTTGATCGTGGTCTGCATTTCGGCGGCATTGGCATCCAGGTCCTTCTTGATCTGACGCAGGCGGGATTCGCGGCCGATATATTTACGCTGCACGAAAGCCACATAAGACCCGGCAGCCGCGCCTGCGCCCAGCCCGATCGAGATCCCGGTGCCGACATCATCACTGCCACCCAGCCCAAACCCGATGGCACCGCCGGTTGCCCCACCGGCCAGGGCACCTTGCAGCACCGTTTTCTGCAAGGCGGCGGCCTGCTTGGCCAGTTGCTCTTCGGCCTGGCTGTCACCAGTCTGGCCTGCGGCGGGCGCGGTGGATTGCGTGTTGGTCGGCCCATCGCCGCAGGCCGACAGGGCCAGCGCCGACGCCAGCGTTGCTGCGATCACTCTTGGGGTAACAGGTCTGCCAGCCATTGGTAGCTTCCTTTCTTGCTGTCATCTGCCTGAGCGACATGGGCCAGAAACAGCGCCGCGTCCTCGGTCATGTGGTGCCCGGATTGCTGCAGGTCGCGAAACCGGTCGTCGCCGCCAACCCAGGCGGTGGTGGCATCGGGCGGAAAGAACAGAACCGCGCGGTTCAGAACCTCGTCATAATAGCTGCGGCTTTCGTCCAGCCGCCGCAGGATGGTGCCGCGCGAGCGGTGAATGTCATAAACATCGTTATGGGCCTGCCGCAGCACCGGCAGCGCGTCGGCATTGGTTTCGGCGATCTCGGCGATCTGCGCCAGCGCATCCTCGGCGATGGCGAGTGTGCGCTCGACGCTGCGCAGCGCCACCAGATCGGTGCGCAATCGCTGCAGGGTCGTGGCGGCCAGAAACATCGACACTTGTGCGGCATCGCGATAAAGCGCCTCAGCGCTCACGTCACCGCCGTCAGCGAGGTGCCTGCGATATCCGGCCAGCGCCGGGGCCAGATCGGGCTGCACCGTGCGGGCGCGCCCGGTCTCGAGCAGCCCAAGCGCTGCCAGGGCCGCCGCCATCCGCTGCGGATCTGCCGAAGCGAGAAGTGTCTCTGCCGGGGCAGTACTCGCGGCAGGCGCATCGCCTGACAGCCTGTCCAGCCGGTCCTGTGCGATGCTGGCGAACAACCCGTTGGGATAGTCGCGCAGATACGCGTCGAAATCGCTCGGTTCCACGGACGAGGCGATGCTGCGCCAGTGCGCCAGCTCGCTGGCAGTTGCATCATCGGGAGCGTCTTCGTCCAGGGCAGGGGCAAAGGCATGTTCGCTTAGCACCGCCTCTTCGACCCAGGGCACCTGACGCCCGCCTGTCTGCATCACCACCTGCTGGCGTACCCGCCCCAGCATCAGCCGGGTGTCCAGCCCGGAGGTTGCGATATGATCGAGCAGGCCACTGGTAAAGACACTGTTCTCACCGGTGCCGTCATAGGCCACATTGCCGGGATCGGTGGCATAGGCGATCAGCAGACCTGCGCCGCCTTTGGCCCGGACCAGCCCCTGTTCGACCAGCCCCTGATCCGAAAACGGATTGTTGCGGCAGGCATCCAGTAGCAGAATGCCAATCTCGGGCCCCGCGCGCGAGATCGTGTCGCGCACCTGCGCCATGGTGATCGAGCTCTGCCGGAGCGCGGCAACATCGCTACCCGAAAACTCGGTGCCGATCAGGTGGTTTTCGCCGCCGATCTGCACCCCGTGCCCGGCGTAGAAAAACACCGCCATCTCGGCACCCTGTGCGGCCGCGCCAAAGGCTTTCAGGGCGGTCTCCATGCCTGCTGCATCCTGATCGGTGGTTTTTGCCACAACGAATCCCAACTCGCGCAGCGCGCGCGCCAGCGCATCGACATCATTCACCGGGTTTCGCAGGCTCATCTCTGGCGTGGCATAGGCCGAGTTGCCGATCAGCAGCGCCACCCGGTCACCTGCCTGCGCGGCAGAGGCAGCCGCCAGCAAAACAAGGCTCATGCAGAGCCGAAGAATGGTAAAAAGAGGGTATTTCGACCTCATGCGGTGACGTTACCGCACTGGCGGGCGAAGTACAGATGAATTGAACCCGCCCGGATCATCCAGCGCGGCAGCGACATTCATCACCAACTGCATTGAAATACCGGAGCGGCCCGCGCGGCCTCGCCGGGTTGATCGGGGCAGGGGATTTTCACGATAAATCCCCTGAAACCCCCTTGCCACTTGGTCCCGAGTTGCGTACATGGCGGCTCTTATCGCGTGGCCGGCCGGAAGTGGCATGCCGAGTCGCGTGCGAACCGAACCCGAAGAACAGGAGACGGAAATGCCCAAGATGAAGACGAAATCGAGCGCCAAGAAGCGCTTCAAGGTAACCGCGACCGGCAAGGTCCTCGCGGGTCAGGCCGGCAAGCGCCATGGCATGATCAAGCGGACCAAGAAATTCATCCGTGATGCCCGCGGCAACACCACCCTTTCTGCCCCCGACGCCAAGATCGTCAAGGGCTACATGCCCTACGACCGTTAAGAGGAGATACCAGTATGTCCCGCGTTAAAGGTGGAACCACAACCCACGCCCGTCACAAGAAGATCATCAAGGCTGCCAAAGGCTACTATGGTCGCCGCAAAAGCTCCTTCAAGGTGGCAACCCAGGCCGTCGACAAGGCCAACCAGTATGCGACCCGTGACCGCAAGCAGCGCAAGCGGAACTTCCGCGCGCTGTGGATTCAGCGCATCAACGCCGCCGTCCGCAGCCACGACGAAGCGCTGACCTACAGCCGTTTCATCAACGGTCTGAATCTGGCCGGTATCGAAGTGGACCGTAAGGTTCTGGCCGATCTGGCCGTGCACGAGCCCGACGCGTTCGGCGCGATCGTTGCCAAGGCACAGGCCGCACTGGCCGCCTGATCTGGCAACACTCCAGATAGATTGCAAAGGCCGCTCCGTTCGGGGGCGGCCTTTTTTTTGTGCAGTCGGCTAGGGCGCGGCAGAGGCGAGACCGATGGCCTGACTGATCGCGGCCCCGGCATTCACTGTTTGATAGAGTGGGCGCGGGGGATGCTGGCTGGTGTCGATCTCTCGTTCTATCCACTGATGCGCGCGCAGCTGTCGCAGCGACTGGGACAGGGCGCGATCTGTAATCGGCATCAGCGCGCCTTTCATTTCGCTGAAATACCGGGGGTGGTGACCCACCGCCAGGACCGGAACTGACCAGGCGCGACGCAACACTGCGCTTTCTTGCTGGCCGGGAACAATCGCCCTGATCCGCGCGGCAATCGCGGCGATTGCAGTGCCTTTCTGCGTCAAACGAAATTCTGGTCTCAGCGGATGCCCGTGGCCCGGATTGCGCTCAAGCAGGCCGAGCGCTTTCAGATGTGCAAGGCTCTGGGCAAAGGCGGTGCGCCCTGCGCCGGTCTCTGCCAGCAACGGAGCCTGCCGCCCCGGTACGCCCTCATGCAAGAGCGCAAGTATGCTCAGCGACCAGGCGCGGGAGGCTATCTTGACAAGCAGCTCGATGTCCATAAAGTATAGCTACTATATTTTATGGACATAGGAAAGATCATGGCCGTTGCATCGCTTGAAAACACGATAACCCTCGCCATGTCCGTCCGGGACCGTCATGCCAGCGCCGAATGGTATGGCAAGATGCTTGGATTTGACCTCTTGTATCATGCCGACGACGCGGGCTGGAGCGAGCTTGCCACCAAGACCGCAGGCGTGACGCTCGGGCTGGGTGAACAGGCAGAACCGGCACCCGGCAACTCGGTTCCGGTTTTTGGCATCGCTGATATCGATGCGGCGCGCCTGGATCTGGAGGCGGCGGGCGTCAGATTCGATGGCGAAACCGAGGTGATTGAGGGCATGGTCAGCACCGCGACATTCTATGACCCGGACGGCAACGCGCTGATGCTGGCGCAGGATCTGACGGGCGGCAGCTGAAAGCCTGTTAACCTGTCCCCAGCGGGCGCTGCACCACCGCACAGGCCGCCCCGGCCAGGAGCATGGCCGAGGCCACCAGCAACCCGTCCCCGATCTGTCCGGTATGATCCCCGATCCAGCCTGCACCGATTGGCCCCAGAATCTGCGATACCGCAAAGACCACGGTGCAAACACTGATCGCCGCACCCCAATCCGGTTGCGGCAAGTTCTGCCGCACAAAGCTGGTGATCGCGCTGGGCGGCATGAAGAAGGACAGCCCGAAAACCAGCGCGGATAGCAGCAGGCCCACGGTATTGGGCAGCAGCACCGGCAGGGCCGATCCCGCCGCCACCGCCACAAGGATCACCGCCATCGGCAGGCCCGAGGCAAAGCGCGCCAGCAACCCGCGCCACAGGAAGGGCGAGGCCATCACGCTCACCCCCAACGCCACCCAGGTTGCGGCGATCAGACCGGTGCTGATCTGATGCGACACCATCCAGGCCGACAGGAAGGTCGGGTAGACGATATAGCCCAGCCCGAAGAACCCATAGCTGATCATCTGCCTCAGCATTCGGCGCAATGGTGGCTTGCTGCGTGGTGCATCCTCGGCGATAGGCGGTTTGACATGTGCTGCGGCCCAGATTGTGACCGGCACGAAGGCCAGTGCCGCAAACCCCACCAGAAACCATGCCGTATCCCAGGATTGCGGTCCCATGACATCCAGCATCACCGGCAGGACGGCGCCGCACAAGGCCAGCCCCAGCCCACCGCCACCGCCAAAGTAAAGCGCGATCGCAAGCGCGTTTTGGCGCGGACTGTCGGTGAACATCGACGCCGCCAGCGTGCCGCCGCAGATGAAGGACAGCGCCCCGAACACTCCCGCTCCCATGCGGCAGAGCGATTGCGCGGCCAGGCTCTCATCCACCCCGGTCAGGGCAAGGCTGATCGCTGTGCCCAGCGTTCCGATGACAAAAAGCCGCCCCGGAGTGACCCGTCGGATCAGCGCCATGGTGGCTACTGCGCCCGCCAGATACCCGATCGCGTTGGCTGTGTTCAGCCACCCGGCCTGCGTATAGCTCCAATGCAGGCTCTCGCGCATCGCGGGCAGGATCAGCCCGTAGGAAAACCGCCCGAACCCATTTGAAATAGCGACGCTCAGCGCCAGTCCCAGCAGCACAAGCCAGGGTCTGCTCAGATGAAAGGCGCGCATATCGGGTCCCCGGTTCGGTCGGTCCACCCTGCAACGCAGGGGGCAGCAGCGCAATGCCGCCCTCTTGCTTTCGCGCACCTGTGTGGTAGCAGGGCGCAAGCAGAATTCAGGGGACCGTCATGGACGATCTTAAGGCAAAATATCTGGGTCAGATCGCGGATGCGGGTGACGAAGACGCGCTGGAGGCGATCCGCCTCGCCGCCGTGGGCAAGAAAGGCGAGGTTGCGCTGAAAATGCGCGAGCTGGGCAAGATGACCCCAGAGGAGCGTCAGGTCGCAGGCCCCGCGCTGAATGCGCTGAAGGATGAGATCAACTCCGCGCTCACCGCCAAGAAAACCGCGCTGGGGGATGCCGCGCTCGATGAGCGCCTGCGCACCGAATGGCTGGATGTGACTCTGCCCGCGCGCGACCGCCGTCAGGGTTCGATCCACCCGGTCAGCCAGGCCAGCGAGGAACTGACCGCGATCTTTGCCGAGCTGGGCTTCTCGGTCGCCGAAGGCCCGCGGATCGAGACTGACTGGCACAATTTCGACGCGCTGAACATCCCCGGCCATCACCCCGCGCGGGCCGAGATGGATACGTTCTACATGCACCGCGCCGAAGGAGATAACCGCCCGCCGAATGTGCTGCGCACCCATACCTCACCGGTGCAGATCCGCTCGATGGAGCTGCAGGGCGCACCGATCCGCATCATTTGTCCGGGCGGTGTCTACCGCGCTGACTATGACCAGACCCACACTCCGATGTTCCATCAGGTCGAGGGGCTGGCCATCGACAAAGACATCTCGATGGCGAACCTTAAATGGGTGCTGGAGGAGTTCGTGAAGGCCTTCTTCGAGGTGGACGGGGTCGAACTGCGCTTCCGCGCCTCGCATTTCCCCTTCACCGAGCCATCGGCCGAGGTCGATATCCGCTGTTCATGGGACAATGGTCAGCTAAAGATCGGCGAGGGCGACGACTGGCTGGAGGTTCTGGGATCGGGTATGGTCCATCCCAAGGTGATCGCCGCCGGCGGCATCGATCCGGAGGTCTATCAGGGCTTTGCCTTCGGCATCGGCATCGACCGTCTGGCGATGCTGAAATATGGTATTCCCGACCTGCGGGCCTTCTTCGATTCCGACCTGCGCTGGCTGCGCCACTACGGGTTTGCGGCGCTGGATATGCCGAACCTGCATGGTGGTTTGTCGCGCTAATGTGGTGGACATTTGCTGCTGCGTGCCTTGCGTCAATGACGGCTTTAGCTATCGCGTTTGGCGCCTACCCTTGGCAAAAGTCGGCAGATAGAAAACAGCAACTTTTGCACGAGAGGCGAGAGGGCTACCGCCGTTTTTTGGAAGAAGCCAACAGTCTGTTGGCCCGAGTTGTCGTACGCCAACCAAGTCCGAGTGACAAAGAAGAATTTGAGCACTACTTGCGAGTGGTGGCGGTCTCTTCAAACCTGACATTGTACGCTCCAAAAGATGTTATCGAAGCATGCCAAAAATACTCTCAAGAACTGTTCGCATACATGCGTACAGTTGACCAACTAAAGGATAAATATTCGAAAAATTGGTGGTCTAAGCCCGAGAGTATCGAGGCAACTAATCGGGTTCGAGCTCTTAGAAGAAAAGCAACGATTTCAATCCGTCGTGACCTCGAAGAGACGGGCGGCGGCGAGATTGAAGCCGCTGTGGATGCCTTTTTCATTTTGACGCCGGTGGTAGAGCAGACTTAGGGCTAGTTTGGCCGGCGGATAGGCTGGCTCTTAGGATTCATGGATTGCGAACAACGGGCACTAGGCTTCGGTTAGCGTAGGCGTTTGACTCCACCCTAAAAGGCGCAGAATCAAGGCCGGAGGCCGCCGCGCCATCGCCAGACCGCCCGGACGGGCTGGCGATTTGGCTGCCACCAGTGCTCCCTTCGCATGTCATTGGGTTTGGCTGGGATAAAGTGCCCCGTTTAGATGTTGGATCGCCATCCCGCGGTCTGGCGATGGAGCGGCTCAGCGCTGTTCCCACGGGGTTGTGACGTGACATTGAGCGCGGTGCGGATAGGCTCCGCCTCATGATCCGGTTTTTCCTCTGCCTTCTGCTGCTCACCGCTACCCATGCCGCCGCCAATGGCTGTCAGGGCGATATTGCCTGCCCGCTGGGCGACCGTTCCTACCACGTGCTGGCGCCGGAGGATTGGGACGGGCAAACGCCTCTGCCGGTTCTTCTGCATTTCCATGGCTGGGCGCGGCAGGGCGATGTGGTGGTCAATCACGAGCGCATCGCAGGCGCGACCCAAACACGGGGCGTGCTGCTGGTGGCCCCCAATGGCCGCCGCAAGAGCTGGGATTTCTGGACGTCGGACACAGACGATGTGGGTTTTGCCAATGACGTGCTTGCGGATGTGGCCAAACACTATCCCATCGACTCCGACCGCATCTATGTTTCGGGCTACTCCTACGGCTCGGCCATGGCGTGGCGCTATGCCTGCGAATCCGGCGATGGCGTGGCTGCCTTGCTGGCCGTCGCCGGCTCCATCCGCCAGACCGAGGACTGCGCCCAGGCCCCACGCGAGGTGCGCCATGTGCATGGGTTGAAGGACCGGGTGATGGATTTCCCCATGGGACCGGGCGGGGATACGACCTATCCGGTGGCGCTCTGGCGGGCGAAGCTGGGTTGTCATGAGGCCACCCCGCAAGGCGATTGGAGCGTCGTGCCCTTCCTTACCCATTCTCGCACGGTCTGGAGCAACTGTGATGCTGGTCAGGTGACATTGGACCTGCATCCGGGCGGGCATTTCATCCCGCATGGCTGGATCGGCTGGCAATTGGACGAGTTGGCCGGGCGCGAACCGACCTATCCCTGAATTTGACATTGGCTCTGCGCGGGGGCCAACTGGCCCTAGCGCAACAGGATCGGGGCAGATGAAACATTTCCTTCTCGCAAGCACTCTGGTGCTGACCGCCACGCAGGTCGGTGCCAAGGACACCTATCCGCCGCTCGATCTGCTGCTGCAGACCGACACCACCGTGATCGGACAACCTATCGTCTATCCACCAGGGCAGGCCGAGATCACCGTGGCCATCGTCACCATGCAGCCGGGTCAAGCGACGCCCAAACACAAACACGAAGCGCCGCTCATAGGCTATATCCTCGAAGGCGAGATCACCGTCGATTACGGCGCGGACGGCACCCGCACCTATCGCAAGGGCGACGCGCTGGTCGAAGCGTTGGGCAGCGACCATGTGGGCACCAATACCGGGGACGGGATCGCACGTATTCTGTCGGTCTTTGCCGGGGCCAAGGGCACGCAGAACACCGTCATCGAAGACTAGCCCCGCGCGCCCCTTCCACACGCGTGAAATATCCGTTACACGGCGCTGCGACACGACCAAGCAACCGGCGGATCACGACCAATGAAATTCACGCTTTCCTGGCTCAAGGACCATCTGGAGACCGACGCCTCGGTCGATGAGATCACCGAGGCTCTGACCGATCTCGGGCTGGAGGTTGAGGACGTGTTCAACCCCGCCGACCGGCTCAAGGACTTCAAGCTGGGTTACGTGACCCATGCCGAGAAACATCCCGATGCCGACAAGCTGCGGGTCTGCAAGGTCGACACTGACGAGGGCGAGTTGCAGATCATTTGCGGTGCCCCCAACGCCCGCGAAGGCATCACAGTCGTGGTCTGCAAACCGGGCATGTATATTCCCGGCCTCGACCTGACTATCAGCGTTGGCAAGATTCGCGGTGTCGAGAGCTTCGGCATGATGGCCTCGGAACGCGAGTTGGAGCTGAGCGACGAGCATGACGGCATCATCGAGCTGCCCTCGGGCGCGGTGGGCGACAGTTTCGTGGACTGGCTGGCCGAAAACGACCCCGCCAAGGTCGATCCGGTGATCGAGATCGCCATCACCCCCAACCGGCAGGACGCGCTGGGCGTGGTGGGCATTGCCCGCGATCTGGCCGCGCGTGGGCTTGGCACACTGAAACTGCGTGAAGACGTGGCGGTACCGGGTGATTTTGAATGCCCGATCAAGGTCAGCATTGACGAAGATACGCTGGATGGCTGCCCGCTGTTTACCGGTCGTCTGATCCGAGGCGTGAAAAACGGCCCCAGCCCGCAATGGCTGCAGGATCAGTTGACGGCCATCGGGTTGCGTCCGATTTCGGCACTGGTGGATATCACCAACTACATGACCTTCGACCACAATCGCCCGCTGCATGTTTTCGATGCCGACAAGGTGTCGGGCAACCTGCGCATTCACCGAGCCGAGGGCGGCGAGACGCTGAAAGCGTTGGATGAGAAGGATTACGCGTTCGAGTCGGGCATGATGGTGATCTCGGACGATAATGGCCCTGAAAGCATCGCCGGGATCATGGGCGGTGAGGGAACCGGCTGTACCGAAGAGACAGTCAATGTCTTCCTCGAAAGCGCCTATTGGAACCATGTGCAAATCGCACTGGCCGGGCGCAAGCTGCGGATCAACTCCGATGCGCGCTATCGTTTCGAGCGGGGCGTCGATCCGGAATACACACTGCCCGGGCTGGAGCATGCCACCCAGATGATCCTTGATATCTGTGGCGGCGAGGCCTCAAACGTGGTGATCGCGGGCGAGGTGCCCGACCATACCCGCGCCTATAAGCTGGATACCGACCGGGTGCAGTCGCTGGTGGGTATGGAAATCCCCGAGGCCGAGCAGCGCCAGACGTTGACCCGGTTGGGCTTCCGGCTGGAGGGTGACATGGCGCATGTGCCCAGCTGGCGCCCAGATGTGATGGGCGAAGCAGATCTGGTCGAGGAAGTGGCCCGTATCGCCTCGCTGACCAAATTGCAGGGCAAGCCCCTGCCGCGCGTGATCGAGGGGCTGCCGAAACCGGTCATGACCCCGAAACAGCGCCGCGAAGCGATGGCGCGGCGCACCTGCGCGTCGCTGGGCTACAATGAATGTGTGACCTACACCTTCATCGATCAGGCCTCGGCCGCGCTGTTTGGCGGTGGTGATGAGAAAACCATGCTGGAAAACCCAATCTCGTCCGAGATGAGCCATATGCGCCCGGCGCTGCTGCCGGGGCTGTTGCAGGCCGCCGCCCGCAATCAGGCGCGCGGGTTCAGCGATCTGGCGCTGTTCGAGGTTGGACCGACCTTCCACGATGGCGAGCCGGGCGAGCAACAGACGCTGATCTCTGGCCTGTTGGTCGGCCGCACCGGTCCCAAGGATGTGCAGGGCGCCTCGCGCGGTGTTGATGTGTTCGATATCAAGGCCGATGCCGAGGCTGTTCTGGCCGCCATCGGTGCTCCGGCCAAGGTGCAGATTCTGCGCGGCGCCGATACCTGGTGGCATCCCGGTCGCCACGGCAAGATCTGTCTGGGTCCCAAGAAGGTGCTGGGCGTCTTTGGCGAGCTGCACCCGCGCGTCTTGCAGGCGATGGACGTCAAAGGCCCGGCGATGGCCTTCACCATTTGGCCGGACGAGGTGCCGATGCCGCGCAAATCGGGGGCAACCCGCTCGGCGCTGGAACTGCGCGATCTGCAAGCGGTCGAACGCGACTTCGCCTTTGTGGTGGATGCCGATGTCGAGGCTTTGACCCTGGTCAACGCCGCCGCAGGGGCCGACAAGGCACTGATCGATGGTGTGCGGGTGTTCGACGAATTCATCGGTGGCAGCTTGGGAGATGGCAAGAAATCCCTCGCCATCACCGTGCGCCTGCAACCGAGCGAAAAGACGTTGAAGGAAGCCGACATCGAAGCCGTCAGCGCCAAGATCGTTGAGAAGGTGGCCAAGGCCACCGGCGGCGTGCTGCGCGGCTAACATCGCCTGCCACGCCATGGCCCACTCTTAGCGCTGCAATACCAAACTGGCTCATGATAGATCCTGCTGATTGTCTCAGATCAGCAGGACACCACGCGCCGGAGCCCGATGTGCTATCGGCTTTATGTGTCTGCCCTCGTCTAATACCTTAGTATATTTCCGGTTTCGTGACTGGAAGCGTTTCCGGTTTCCGTGGCAGGCTGCTTCCACCATGTGGCGCAAGTTCTGCGGCACCAAGGAACAGGAGAATAGCAATGAGCGTTTATCTGATTGCAGAGATCAAGATAACCGACGATAGCTGGGTCCCGGACTATGCCGCCAATGTCCACAAGCTGGTTGAAAAACACGGCGGTAAGTATCTGGCGCGCAGCGGCAATATCGACACGCTGGAAGGCGAAGAGCGCGACAGTACACTGATTGCACTGCTGGAATTTCCCACACGCGCCGCTTTGGACGGGTTTGCCACAGGTCCCGAATACGCGCCTTACGCGCAGGCGCGCCAGGCCGGGAGCATCTCAAGCTTTCGCGTAATTGACGACACCGACATTGCAGGCGCGATCCCTTATCTGAAGAAAGGCTGATCCCCTCGCGAGCCCAGTCGAACCAGAGGAAGTTATGGCGCGGAGGAACGAACACGGTTATGCGGGGCGCACCGCTTCGGGATGTGCCGCCGCAAAAGCCGGGTGTGCGGTACAGGCGACCTCAACGCCCAGCAGGCGCGGCATGTCCGAGATGTCGACCTCCCACCGGCGCGCATTGTAAAGCTGTGGCATCAGGCAGATATCGGCCAGACCGGGGGTGGTGCCGCAGCAGTAGGGCGTCTGCTCAAATTCGCTCAGCAGCGCCTCGAAGGCCAGCAGACCGGGACGGATGAAATCGCGCATCCAGATGCCGGGCATCCCGTCGGCCCCACCGGAAAGCGCCGTGGCCTTTTTTGCCACTGACAGATTGCAGACCGGGTGGAGGTCAACCGCGATGGCATGGGCCAGTGCCTGCACCTTGGCCCGCTCGGCGGGGCTTTCGGGCAGCAGATGCAAAGTCCGGGTCGAGTCCAGATAGTCGAGAATGGCTAGAGATTGCGTCAAATGCAGATCGTCGATCTCAAGCACCGGCACGAATCCTTGTGGATTGCGGGCCAGATGCGCGGCGCTGCGTTGCTCGCCCTCAACCAGATTGACGGGAACCGCACGATAAGCGATTCCGGCCAGGTTCAGAGCGATACGCACCCGGTAGCTGGCTGATGAGCGCCAGTAATCGTAAAGAACCGTCTCGCTCATGCGCTTTTGAGTGCCGCGGCCTGCAATGCCTGTTGCAACACTTGTTGATCGCCGATGTGATTGGCCAGAACCAGCACCAGACGGGCGTTCAGGGCATCGCTTGCGGGTTTGTCCAGACCTTCATGGGTCTCCAGCAGATCGGCATAGAAATCATCAGCCGTGTCGAAATTCGGTGTCAGGATCAGATCGGACATGGGCTTACTCCTTGCCAGCGGCGCGGCGGATCGCGCTGCGGATCAGGCTATCGTCATAGCTGGGGCGGCGCGCCGCAACATATTGATCCGGCCGGATCAGATAGACTGCGCTGTCATTGCTGCCCAGATAGCGCGCTTTCAGCTGCATGCTGGGATCATCCTTGAAGGACAGCGCCAGCCGGTTCACCGTGATCCCGTCTTCCTCGATCACATCCGGCGCATCGGCGTCGATGGTCAGCAGGGTGAACCCGTCGCCCAGTTTCGACAGCAAAAACGCGTCGCCCAGCGGGGCATCGGGGCAGGGGGCCCCGGGACGAGACCGCGCCGGGCCATCCAGCGCATCTGCCGAATTCAGCGGCGAGCCCTCATAGACCGTCGGCGTCGACAGGCGGCCCGAATTCACCAGCGGTCGCGCGAAATCGTAATGCTCGCTCAAATCCAGAACCGCGTCGCGGAACAGCCGCGAGGTCTCGGATTTCGGGGTGATGAAATCGGTCGAGCGGGTAGAGTTCACGATGTTCTCATCCGCGCCCTGCATCCTCTCGCTGTCATAGCTGTTCAGCAGGCTCTCGGGTGCTGTGCCTTCGATCACCAGCTTCAGCTTCCAGCCCAGGTTGTCGGTGTCCTGAATGCCCGAATTCGCGCCGCGCGCGCCAAAGGGCGATACCTGATGCGCGCTGTCCCCGGCAAAGATCACCCGGCCATGGCGGAACTGCTCCATCCGGCGGCACTGGAACGTATAGATGCTGACCCATTCCAGCTCGAATTTAACATCCTCGCCCAGCATTGCCTTGAGCCGCGGGATGACGTTTTCGGGCCGTTTCTCGCGTTCCTTGTCGATGTCCCAGCCCAGTTGCAGATCGATGCGCCAGACATTGTCAGGCTGCTGGTGCAGTAGTGCCGATTGCCCCTTGTTGAAGGGGGGATCGAACCAGAACCAGCGCTCGGTCGGGAAATCCGCATCCATCACCACATCGGCGATCAGGAAGTTATCCTCGAACACACGGCCCACGAAATCTATGCCCAGCATGGCACGGGTTGAGGAGGCCGCCCCGTCGCAAGCGATCAGCCAATCGGCCTCGATATTGTAGGAGCCTTCGGGTGTGTCGACCTCAAGCGTCACATGTTCGGGATGGGTGCCGATGGCCGAGACCTTGTTGCGGCCCCGGATCTCGATCTTGGCGCCTTCGCCCTGCAGCGCGCGAATGCGTTCGACCAGATATTCCTCGACATAATATTGCTGCAGGTTGATGAACGCGGGGTATTCATGGCCCTCTTCGGGCTGCAAGTTGAATTCATAGACCTTTCGATCATCGAAAAAGACCTTGCCCCGGTTCCACAGCACACCCTTGTCCACCATCGGCCTGCCGCAGCCGAGCCTATCGGCGATCTCAAGCGTGCGTTTGGAAAAGCAGATGGCGCGCGAGCCAAAGCTGACCTTGTCATTGTCGTCCAGCACGACAACCTCAACCCCTTGCTGCGCCAGATCGATCGCGGCGGCAAGGCCAACAGGACCCGCGCCGATCACCACCACCTGATGCCGGACCGGAGCAGGCGTTCCCTGATCGGGGCTGTGCTCATAGGCATAAAGCGGCTTTTCAAAGATCTTGTTCATGGGTCTCCTCCCCATTGAAGCGGTTTCTCAGAAGCTTGGCACCGATTCCCGTTCACCAAAACGATCTGGATCAAGGTCTTTTGCGATTTTGTCCGTGATGCTGAGAGGTCTCAGCCCTGCAGTGCCTCCCACATGTCCAGATCGCGTTGGGCGGTCCAGATGCGCGGCGTGTCGACGCCACGCGCCTCGTCATAGGCGCGCGCCACGTTGAAGGGCAGGCAATGCTCGTAGATCGCGTAGTCTTTGAATTTCGGGTCGCACTCGGCACGCACCGCGTCCCAGGCCTCTTTCAGCGTGCCGTTTCGCGCGGCGACCCGCGCGGCAGGGCGGTAGGTGCTTGAGACGAAATCGCGGGTGTTCTCGATGGCGGCGTTCACCATGTCTTTTCCAATCAACGCATCCCCGCGCCCAGGCGCGATGGCGTCCACATCGAACCATTTGATGGCATCGAGCGTATCGCCCCAATCGCTGAAATGCCCGTCGCCGCAATAACAGGCCGAATGATACTCGACGATATCGCCGGTGAACATCACGTTCTGATCGGGCACGTGGATAACGATATCGCCCGCCGTATGGGCGCGGCCCAGATGCATCAGGTCGATCCGGCGATTGCCCAGATAGACGGTCATCGTGTCGCTGAAGGTGGTGGTGGGCCAGGTCAGGCCGGGGATGCTCTCATGCCCTTCGAAGAGGCGCGGGAAGCGTTGGAATTCGCTGTCCCAATCCTCTTGCCCGCGTTCCACGACCATGGCGCGGGCCATGTCCGACATCAGGATCTGTTGCGCCCCGAAGGCGCTGGCCCCCAGCACGCGCACGGCGTGGTAGTGGGTCAGCGCAACATGGGTGATCGGCTTGTCGGTAACGCCGCGTACGCAGTCGATCACCTTCTGCGCCAGACGCGGGGTTGCCTGTGCCTCGACGATCATCACGGCATCATCCCCGATGATGACACCGGAATTCGGATCGCCCTCTGCGGTAAAGGCATAGAGGCCCTCGCCCACTTCGGTGAAGGAAATCTCTTTCTCGGTCATGTCCCCCTGGGACGCGAATGCCTTGGCCATGGTCTTATCCTTCCCTTTGGTAGGGGTTTTCGAGTGCTGGCAGGACAGTTCCGACACAATCGCCGAATCCGATCACATATCCATCGCCCTGCGCCGAGCCCTTGAGCGTCAGCGTGTCGCCGTCTTCGATAAAGCTGCGGATCTCGCCACTCTCCAGCGTCATAGGCTCCTTGCCGCCCCAGCTTAATTCCAGCAGCGATCCGCGCTCGGGCTTGGTCGGGCCGGAGATGGTGCCGGAGCCCAGCAGATCACCGGCGTGCATAGGGCAGCCTGAACTGGTGTGATGGGCCAGTTGCTGGGCGGCGGAATAGTACATCTCAGAATAGTTGGTGCGGGCGATGGTGCTGGCGGGCTGACCCTCGGGGGCCATGGTCACCTCAAGCTCGATATCATAGAGCATGGGGCCGCAATCTTTCAGGTGATCCAGCAATTCGACCTCGCGCGCGGGGGTGTCGTGGCGAAACGGTTCCAGCGCGGCTTTGGTTACGATCCAGGGTGAGATCGAAGTGGCCGTCGCCTTGGCCTGAAATGGCCCCAGCGGCTGGTATTCCCAAGCCTGAATGTCGCGGGCTGACCAGTCGTTCAGCAGGACGTAGCCGAAGATGTGGTCATCGGCCTCCTGCACGGTGATCGGCCCGTCCGAGGGCGTGCCGACAATGGCCCCCATCTCCAGTTCGATGTCGAAACGGGCGCAGGGTGCAAATCGGGGCTTGTCGTCGTTGGGCCCTTTGAGCTGCCCCCAGGGGCGGCGGATATCCGTGCCGGATACCACGACTGACGATGCCCGGCCATTGTAGCCGATCGGGATATGAAGCCAGTTTGGTGGCAAGGCGTTTTCCGCGCCGCGAAACATAGTGCCGACATTGGTGGCGTGATGACGGCCTGCGTAGAAATCGGTGTATTCGCTGACGGCAAGGGGCATGTGCAACTGCGCCGCCGCCATCGGGGCCAGAAAAGGCTCAACCGTGTCACGCTCTGCCGCGCCCTCTGCCAGCAGAGCCGTCAGCCGCGCGCGCAGTGCAGCCCAGACGGCGGGGCCTTCTTCCATGAGCGGGTTCCAGAAGGGCATGTCGAAGAGCGGATAATCAGCCAGCGCGATCAGGCCGCTTTCCTCGGCGGCTGTCACGTCGAGGATCATATCGCCGATAGCAACGCCACAGCGGGGCGTTTCAACCCCAATGGAAAACACCCCATAGGGCAGGTTGTTGAGCGGAAAGGGGTTGCCTGCGGTGTTGGCCGAAGCGACCCAGGATGTCATCAGGGGCATTCTGTCTCCAAGCGTTACGTTTGCGCCACCCAAGATTTTTCGGAAAATCTTGGCAAGAAAATTCGAATTTTCCTGCGCCTATTTCTTGCCGGGCGTTCCGTCGAATTTCTTTTCGATATCGGCCCAGCAGTCAATGTAATCATCCTGCAACGGCGCCTCGTTGGCGGCAAATGCGGTCAGGTGCTGCGGGAAGCGGGTCTCGAACATGAAGGACATGGTGTTGTCGAGCTTATCAGGCCCCAAATTGGCGTTCGAGGCCTTGTCAAAGGCTTCGCGGTCCGGCCCGTGCGGCAGCATCATGTTGTGCAGGCTGGTGCCGCCTGGGACGAAGCCCTGCGGCTTGGCGTCATACTGGCCATAGATGTTGCCCATCAGTTCCGACATGATGTTCTTGTGATACCAGGGCGGGCGGAACGTGTCTTCCATCACCATCCAGCGTTCGCGGAACAGCACGAAATCGATATTGGCCGTGCCCGGCACGCCCGAAGGCGCGGTTAGCACCGTGAAGATCGACGGGTCGGGGTGGTCGAACAGGATTGCACCGATGGGGCAGTAGTTGCGCAGGTCGTATTTTACCGGCGCGTAATTGCCATGCCAGGCGACCACATCCAGCGGGCTGTGTCCGATCTTGGTCTCGTGGAACTGGCCGCACCATTTGATCGTGACCGTTGACGGCACCTCGCGATCCTCAAAAGCGGCAATCGGGGTCTTGAAGTCTCGCCGGTTGGCCATGCAATTGGCCCCAATCGGGCCGCGGCCCGGCAGTTCGAATTTCTGGCCGTAATTCTCGCAGACAAAGCCGCGCGCGGGGCCTTCCAGTACCTCGACACGATAAAGCAGACCGCGCGGGATGATCGCGATCTCCTTGGGTTCCAGATCGATGATCCCAAGCTCGGTGCAGAACCGCAAACGGCCTTCCTGCGGGACGATCAGCACTTCGCTGTCGGCGGAAAAGAAATAGCTGTCCACCATCGACTCGGTGACGAGGTAAATATGGCAGGCCATGCCCACCTGCGTGTTCACGTCACCGGCGGTGGTCATCGTGCGCATACCGGTCAGCCAGGTCAGACCCTCATCGGTATGAGGCGCCGGATCCCAGCGATACTGGCCCAGCGAAATCACGTGATCCAGAACATGGGGCGCCGATTTCCAATAGGGCAGCTCAATCTTTTCGTAGCGGTGCGAATGTTTCACCGACGGGCGAATGCGATAGCACCATGTGCGTTCATTCTGATGGCTGGGCGCGGTGAAGGCCGTGCCGCTGAGCTGTTCGCCATACAGACCATAGTTACATTTTTGCGGGCTGTTCATGCCCTGTGGCAGCGCGCCGGGCAGCGCTTCGGTTTCAAAGTCATTGCCGAAGCCAGGCATATACCCCTCGGTGGTGCCTGTCGGGCTGTCAGCCTGGGTGAACTGATGCGGCGCGCTTGGACGATTCATGACCTCTCCTCCGGTTGCTGCTTGTGGAATATTAGTTGTTTTTGTAACTAACAAGGCGAGGAGGCGCGAAAATGGCAAAAAATGATGAGTTTGATCTGCAGAATTTCCTGCCCTATCTGCTCAATCAGGCGGCCGAGCAGAGCTCTTTGGAGTTTCAGCGCATCTACAAGGACCGTTATGGCTTGCTGCGCACCGAATGGCGGGTGCTGTTTCATCTCGGCATGTATGGCGACATGACCGCCAAAGAGATCGGAGCGCGCGCCATGACGCATAAGACCAAAATCAGCCGCGCTGTGTCACGACTGGCGCAGCGGCGCTATATTACGCGCACCCGCAGCGAAAATGATCGACGCGCCGAGCTTTTGGCGCTGACGCCAGCCGGGCAGGGGGTCTATCAGGAATTGCGCAGGATCGCCGAGGATTATGACGCCCGGCTCGACCGGCGGTTTTCGCGCGGCGAGGGCGTGTTGCTGCGAATGATGTTGCGGCGTCTCGCAGGGCTTGATGATTGACATGGCAATATGCGCCCTGCGTGCTCATGTGACATACTGCATGCACCGCCGTACCGGAGACCTCTATTGCCCCTGACATCCCCCACCGAACAGAGCGCGGATCATCGCCAGGCCACTTTGACCTCATGGCTGTTGCAGCGCGGGCAGGTCGGAGAAAAGCAGCAACAACTGCTGGAAGGGTATTGTCGCCTGCTGCTCGAATTGGGTGTCCCGCTTTTGCGGCTGCACGTGGCGCAAAGCGCGTTTCACCCAAAATATGGCGGCATCGGCTTTGACTGGCTGTCTGGCGAGGGAATGACGCGCCAGACCTATGAACACAATCCATCACCGGGCGCCGACTGGTTGAACAGCCCGCTCTACCATCTCTTGTCCTCGGGTGAAGGAGAGATACACGAACCGGTCCCGCAGGACGATACTCCGGCGCGGTTCCCGATACTGGAGGAGTTGCGGGCGTTGGGGGCGACCGACTATTTTGCCGTGGCCGTTCATTTGGCAGAACATGCTCCGGGCCAGCCCGTCGATCCGGACAACGCGCCCGAGGGCCTGTTGATCTCATGGACGAGCGACGCACCCGGCGGGTTTTCGGATGCCGATATCGACCTGATCCGCGCGGGGCTGCCCGCATTGGCGTTGGCGCTGAAATCCGCCGCGAACCGGCGGATCGCCGAGAATCTGATGCAGGTCTATCTGGGGCGAGACGCAGGTCGACGTGTGTTGTCGGGCGAGATTCAGCGCGGGTCCTTGCAGGAGATCAATGCGGTCCTGCTCTACTTCGACTTGCAGGAGTTCACCAAACTGTCCGAGCAGGTGCCGGGCGGTGATCTGATTGCATTGCTGAACGCCTATTTCGGCGTGGCGGTGCGCTGCGTTCACGACGCGAAAGGCTCGATCCTGAAGTTCATGGGCGATGGCATGATGGCGATGTTCAATCTGGACACGGCGGCGGCATCGGCACGCGCTGGTCTTGACGCGGTGGTCGCGCTGCGCCGGGAACTGGCCCTGTTGGACGCGAGCCGCACCGCGCAGGGTCTGACCACAACCGGTACCACCCGCGCCCTGCATTCGGGCAAAATTCTCTACGGCAATATCGGGGCCGAGAACCGTCTGGATTTCACCGTGATCGGACCGGCCGTCAACCTTACCGCGCGGCTGTCTGGCATGCATCGTGCTGTGGGGCAGGACGTGATCGTGTCCGATGTAGTGCGGCGCGCTGCGGGGCAGACTGAGCATGATCTGATCAGTCTGGGTCGCTATATGCTGCGCGGGGTCTCCGAGCCGCAGGAGCTGTTCACTATCTATGACGGCGACGGCTGAACGAGCAAACCTTCTTTCCGGCCGGGACTCCGGCAACGGTGTCGTTCCAGTCAATTTGTTTTATGCAGATTAACTGATCCGCCAAAGCGGTGCGATAGCGCGCAACTAGACGTCGAAATTCTATAACTGGTGTTGCACGTCGTTTTTTGCTCTTACGGCATGCTGCTTGACCAACTCGCTGAGTTCAGGGCGACAGGACCCACAGTTTGTACCGGCTTGAAGCAGCTTTCCAAGTTCGTCGGTGCTGACCAATTGTTCTGATTGTATCGTGCGAATGATCGTTTTGATCCCGACTCCGAAACAGGTGCAGATGACCGGACCTGCATCTTCTGACAGCACAGGGGCGCGTCCCGACAGTATTTGTTCCAGCGCAATGTCCGGCAATGTCGAAAGATAGTCCCGCATCAACGCCATGGGCTTCGGGAAGATGAACAATGCCGCCGCGAGGCGATCGCCTTCGGACAGGGCAATGCGAAACGAACCGCGCGCCGGATCGGCGGTCGATATGGCCGTCGCATGCGACAAACCGAACCAATCGCGGGCCGTACCCTCCCAATCCTCGATGCAGTGATATCCGGCAAGCTCTGTCCGGTACCCCTTTTCCGTTCTGGCAGTCGCCCAATAGGCAACCGGGGGCGCAACCGGTGCGGCGGAGACGGCAAAGCCGTACCATGCAGCGTTCATGCGCTGCACGGAGACCACAGACGCCT
Organism: Ruegeria jejuensis; assembly: GCF_041537905.1. NCBI lineage: Bacteria > Pseudomonadati > Pseudomonadota > Alphaproteobacteria > Rhodobacterales > Roseobacteraceae > Ruegeria > Ruegeria jejuensis. Next base: position 147,372 of record NZ_JBGRUO010000009.1, read on the forward strand.
TGCTTTCGGGTTGACCGGAGACCGGATCGGTCACACTCGGAACCAGTGCATCAACCCGTGCGGAGGGCGCGGTTTCCCCCGTCCAGTGGATTGGAGCAAAGACCTGGCCCGGGGCGACGGCATCCGTGAGGCGCAACCGGAATATGCCGCGGCCCACAGGACTTTCCAGCTCGACAAGATCGGCGGGGGATAAGCCCAGACGCCCGGCATCGTTGGGGTGTATCTCTGCAAACGGTTCGGCAAGATGTGCTGACAAGCGGGGCGACAAACCGGTGCGGGTCATGCTGTGCCATTGATCGCGAATGCGACCGGTATTCAGGATGAAGGGATATCGGTCATCGGTCTTTGCCACAGGTGGCCGGTGGTTGACCTGCACGAACCGGGCCTTGCCATCGGGATGGTAGAACCGTCCGTCATGAAAGAACCGCCCACCAGCCTGTCGTGCCGTTACCGGCCATTGCGTCGGCTCAAGCTCGGCATATTCCACGTCATCGAGATCGGCAAAGCCTGAAATATCAAAGTCTTTGCCGAAGCTGCTCGCGACCGAGGACAGCGCGGCATATTCCCGAAAGATCGCTGCGGGCGAGGGGTAGCTGAATGCCGCTTCCCACCCCATGCGGCGTCCGACTTCGGCCAGAATGTCCCAATCGGGGCGTGCCTGTCCCGGCGCGGGCAAGACCGCGCGCTGGCGGCTGATTGTGCGGTCGGAATTTGTGACGGTCCCGCTTTTTTCGGCCCAGCCCGCCGCAGGCAGCAGCACGTCTGCCACCCGCGCCGTGTCCGTCCGGTCGGTCAAGTCACTGACCACGGTGAACGGGCAGGAGGCAATGGCGCTGCGCACCTTGTCGGCATCAGGCATCGTGACGGCGGGATTGGTATGAATGACCCACAGCGCCTTGATCTGCCCGGTCTCGACCGCGCGAAACAGGTCCACTGCCTTTAGCCCCTGTCGCTCGGGCATCGCCGGAGCCTTCCAGAACTGTTGCACAGCGCTGCGATGGTCGGGATTCTCGATATCCAGATGGCAGGCCAGCGTATTCGCCAACCCGCCGACCTCGCGTCCGCCCATTGCGTTGGGTTGTCCGGTCACGGAAAACGGCCCCATCCCGGCACGGCCGATCCGGCCGGTCGCCAGGTGGCAATTGAGGATCGCGTTGACCTTGTCGGTCCCGCTGGAGGATTGGTTCACGCCCTGGCTGAAGATCGTGACCACGCGCTCCGTCTTGATCCAAAGATCGCAGAACTCATCAAGGGTGTCGCGGCTCAGACCGGTCACGGCCGGGTCATCCTGACGTGCCGCCTGCAGCGCCTCCTCGACGCCCATTGTGTGGGTCAGAAAGTCAGGATCGACATGACCGCCCTCGTGAATCCTCGTCAGCAGCCTGTTGAACAGTGCCACATCACTGCCCGGGGCAAGGGCCAGATGCAGATCGGCCTGATCGCAGCTTGCCGTGCGGCGCGGGTCGATCACCACGATCTTGGTCCCGCGTGCCTGCCGCGCAGCTAGAACACGCTGGTAGAGAACGGGATGGCACCAGGCAAGGTTTGAACCGACGAGGACAACGAGATCGGCTTGATCCAGATCCTCGTAACTGCCGGGGACGGTATCCGTGCCAAAGGCCCGTTTGTGCCCGGCCACGGTCGATGCCATGCAGAGGCGCGAATTGGTGTCGATGTTAGCTGAGCCGATGAAGCCTTTCATCAGCTTGTTGGCCACATAGTAATCTTCGGTCAGCAACTGACCTGAGACATAAAAGGCAACGCTGTCCGGCCCGTGCTCGGCTATGGCCGAGGAAAACCGGTCCGCAACCAGTTGCAAGGCATCGTCCCAGCCTGTGTCTTGCCCAAACGCGCGCGGGGCCAGCAAGCGTTGTTCCAGACCCACGGTTTCCGCCAGCGCCGAGCCTTTCGAGCAGAGCCGACCCCGGTTTGCCGGGTGGTCCGGATCGCCGCGCACCGCCAGCCCGCCAGCGCCGTCCGGGCGCAGCAGCACGCCGCAACCGACCCCGCAATACGCGCAGGTCGAGCGGATTTCGGGCAGACCCGTTCCGTCCATCAGGCGGCGCTCCGCCGGGTGACTGCGTCTGCATCCAGCAGGATGCGCCCTGTTTCCACACGGACCGGATAAGTCGTGATCCGCCCCTCATCCGCGCCTTGGGCCTCACCCGTATTCAGGTCGAACACCCAATTGTGCAGGGGGCAGGTCACCGACTGCCCGTGCACGATGCCTTCCGACAGGGGTCCGCCCTTGTGCGGGCAACTGTTGGAGGCGACAAAAATCTCGGCCTCTGCGGTGCGAAAGACGGCCAGGCAACCCACATGGGTCTTCACCAGCCGGGCACCGCGCAAGGGAACCTCGTCCACTGATCCGATGTCGATCCAGCTCATTCTGCGGCCTCCAGTGTGAAATCTGCAATCGGCGCATATGTCTGCGCCTTGTCCCGCACATGCTCGGCCCAGGGGTCCTTGCGGTAGATGCTTTGCGACAGTTCAAATCGCTCAACCAGTGCGGCGCGGTTGTCGAGATCGTCAACGACATTGGCCTTGACCCAATCCATGCCGACCTTGCCCAGCCATTTGTACAAGCGGTCCAGATACTTGCCGCCTTCGCGATAGGCCTGCGTCACGGCCATGACCACCTCGATGGCTTCCGCCTCGGAGGGGACCTGACAGAGCAACTCGGTTTCCCGCACATCCATGCCCGCCGCGCCGCCGATGCTGATCTGAAACCCCGAGTCGACGCAGACAACACCGATATCCTTGCAGGTCGCCTCGGCGCAGTTCCGCGGGCAGCCCGAGACCGCAAGCTTCAGCTTGTGCGGCGTCCACGAGCCCCAGAGGATTTTCTCAAGCTTGATCCCCAGCCCGGTGCTGTCTTGGGTGCCAAACCGGCAATGATCGGTGCCCACGCAGGTTTTAACCGTGCGCAGCCCCTTGGAATAGGCATGGCCCGAGACCAGCCCCGCCTTGTTCAGATCCGACCAGATTGCGGGCAGATCCTCTCCCTTGACGCCCAGAAGGTCGATGCGTTGGCCGCCGGTGACCTTGACGGTGGGCACATCGTATTTGTCGGCGGCATCCGCGATGGCGCGCAACTCGGCAGGGTTGGTGATCCCGCCCCACATGCGCGGCACAACGCTGAAGGTGCCGTCCTTCTGGATGTTGGCGTGCTTGCGTTCGTTCACGAACCGGCTTTGCGGGTCATCCCTGTAGTCCAGCGGCCAGTCCGCCAGCAGGTAGTAATTGATCGCCGGGCGGCAGACATGGCAGCCATTGGGGGTCGTCCAGCCCAGTTCCTGCCAGACGGCTGCCTGGCTTTTCAGCCCCTGCCCTTTGATCAGGCGGCGCACGTTCTCGTGGGGCAGATCGGTGCAGCCGCAGATCGGCTGGGCCGCAGGCATCTCGAACCCATCGCCCAGAGTGACTTGCAGCAATTGTTCGACCAACCCGGTACAGGTCCCGCAAGATGCGCTGGCCTTGGTCGAAGTGCGAACCGCACCCAGATCATTGGCACCGGCATTGATCGCCTCGACAATGTCGCCTTTGCATACGCCGTTGCAGCCGCAAATCTCCGCCTCAGGCGGCAATGCTGCAACGGCTGAGAGAGGGTCCGCAGTGTCGCCCCCCTGATAGGCCGGACCAAAGATCAGCGTCTCGCGCATCTCGTCGATATCGGTGCCGTCCTTGATCAGGCCGAAGAACCAGCTGCCATCGGCAGTGTCGCCATACATCACTGCCCCGATCAGGCGGTCGTTTTCGATCACGAGGCGCTTGTAGACCCCGCGTGCGGGGTCGCGGAACACGATATCCTCGCGCCCCGGACGGTCAGCAAAATCACCTGCGCTGAACAGATCACATCCGGTGACCTTCAGCTTGGTCGACAGGGTTTTTTGAACAAAGGCCGCCTCGCCGCCCAGCATGGCCTGTGCCGCCACTTTGGCCTGATCATAAAGCGGCGCGACCAGGCCAAAAACGGCCCCGTCATGTTCGACACATTCGCCCACGGCGTAGACGTCCGGGTCCGAGGTCAGCATCTGGTCATCCACGTGAATGCCGCGCCCGGTGGCCAGGCCAGCCTTTTGCGCCAGCGCCGTGCTGGGCCGGATACCAACCGCCATGACCAGCAGATCGCAGGGCAGTTCGGTGCCATCGTCCAGCAGCAAGGCGCGCACCTTGCCGTCCTGACCGAGGATCTCTTTCGAATTCGCCTGCAGCCGGATCTTGATGCCCTTGTCTTCCAGCGACTTCTTCAGCAGATACCCGGCCGCCTCGTCCAATTGACGTTCCATCAGATGGCCCATGATATGGACCACGGTCACATCAACACCATGCGCGGCCATGCCCGCGGCAGCTTCGAGCCCCAGCAAACCGCCGCCGATCACGACGACCTTGTTGTCAGGTCCCATGCCCATCATCTGCTGTGTGTCTTCGAGATCGCGATAGGCGATCACGCCGTCCAGATCATGGCCGGGCAGAGGGATGATGAACGGCTCTGACCCGGTCGCAATCAACAGCTTGTCATAGGGCAGATGGCCGTTTTCGCCCTCGACGACTTTCATTTCGCGGTCGATCCGGGCGACCCTCTCACCAAAGCGACAGGTGATGCCGCGCGTGGCGTACCAGTCATCGTCATGGGTGACAATCTCTTCATAGGTCTTCTCGCCGGACAAAACCGGGCTGAGCATGATGCGATTATAGTTCCCGCGCGGCTCGGCGTTGAGCAGCGTGATGTCGAAGTTTTCGGGCGCCGTCTCGGTCAGGTGTTCCAGCACCCGGCCCGAGGCCATGCCAGCGCCTATCACTACCAGTTTCTGTTTCATTGAGTCACTCCGCTGCAATCGCCGTGGGGGCAGGCGATTTCGGCTTGGCGCCGTGTTCGTATTCTTCAAGGAAGTCGAGGACCTCCTGCCGGTAGGCGTAGTAATCGGGATGTTCCAGCAGTGCCTTGCGGGTGCGAGGGCGTGGCAGGTCGACCTTGGTAATCTTGCCGATCGTGGCCTGCGGGCCGTTGGTCATCATCACCACCCGGTCGGCCAGCAGGATCGCCTCGTCCACATCATGGGTGACGCAAATCGCGGTCACCTTGGTGCGGGACCAGACCTCCATCAGGACTTCCTGCAATTCCCAGCGTGTCAGGCTGTCGAGCATCCCGAAGGGTTCGTCCAACAGCAGCAGCTTGGGCGACAGGGCAAAGGCGCGGGCGATACCGACACGCTGCTTCATGCCGTTCGACAGATCGCTCGCCTGCTTGTCCATCGCGTCAGCCAGTCCGACGCGTTCCAGATAATATTCGACGACATCCTGCCGCTCGGCCTGGCTGGCCCTGGGATAGACCTTGTCGACACCGATCGCGACATTCTCCTTGGCGCTCAGCCAGGGAAACAGGTTGGGCGACTGGAACACCACGGCGCGCTCGGGATCGGCACCTTCGACATGGCGGCCATCCAGCTTGATCGCGCCCTGAGAGATGTCGTTCAGCCCGGCGGCCATGGTCAGAACCGTGGACTTGCCGCAGCCGGAATGCCCGATCAGAGAGATGAACTCGCCCTTGTCGATCTTGAGGTCGAAATCCTCGACCACGGTCAGCGGGCCTTTGGGGGTCGGATAGACCTTGTGCAGTTGCGAGAAATCGAGGAAGCGGTTTTCGATCAGGCCTTTCTGCGCCTTGGCCACCACTGCGGGAACACCGTGGATCGGGGTAACGTCTGGCAGGATACGCGATCCTTCGACCTTGGCCTCGATCCCGACCTCCATGAGATATCGTGTGACATCTGCCCGCAGGCGCTTGAACCCCTCGTCGTTGTTCATCGCGCTCCGGTCGCGCGGGCGTGGGATAGAGACAGGGAACTCCTGCCCCAAAGTGCCATCAGGGTTCAGCGCGATGATCCGATCGGCCAGAATGATTGCCTCGTCCACATCATTGGTGATCAGCACACAGGTCTTTTTGTCTGCTTCCCAGATATGTTCGATCTCATCCGCCAGATTGGCGCGGGTCAGGGCATCCAGCGCGGACAGAGGCTCGTCCAGCAGCAGCACCTCTGGGTTCATCGACAGCGCGCGCGCCACGTTGACCCGTTGGCGCATTCCGCCCGACAGTTCGGCAGGGCGGCGCGTAGCGGCATGGCTGAGGCCGACCATCTTGACGTAATGGGCGATCTTTTCTGCTTTCTCGGCCTTGTTGAGGCCCGGAAAGACCGTATCGACCGCCAGCCCGACATTGCCGCTGACCGTCAGCCACGGCATCAGCGAGTAGTTCTGAAAGATCACCCCGCGTTCCGGGCCCGGCCCCTTGATCGGCGCGCCTTTGAAGGTAACCTCGCCTTTGCTAGGCGTATCCAGCCCCGCCATCAGATTGATCAGCGTGGTTTTCCCGGTGCCGGAGAAGCCGAGGATCACCAGAAACTCCCCCTCTTTTACCTCCAGATCGATGCCCTTGAGCACATCTGTCCGGGCAGTGCCTTCGCCGAAGGATTTCGAGGCGTTTTTGAAGCTCAGAATGCTCATCGCGCTCACCGGTTATTGGTAAAGGTAAAGAGGGATTGCAGCGCGTACATCACCCGGTCCAGCAGGAAGCCGATGATACCGATGGTGAAGACTGCGACCATGATCTTGGCCAGCGAACTGGAGGAACCGTTCTGGAATTCATCCCAGACGAATTTGCCCAGACCGGGGTTCTGCGCCAGCATCTCGGCCGCGATCAGGACCATCCAGCCAACACCCAGGCTGAGGCGCAAACCGGTGAAGATCAGCGGCAGCGCCGAAGGCAGCACCAGCTTGGTGATCTTGGTATAGGTGTTCATTTTCAGAACCTTGGAGACATTCACCAGATCCTTGTCGATCGACGCCACACCCAGCGAAGTGTTGATCAGGGTCGGCCAGAGCGAGCACAGGGTGACGGTGATGGCAGAGATCAGGAAGGATTTGGCGAACCAGCCGTCATTGGTGACATAAACCGCCGAGACGATCATCGTGACGATGGGCAGCCAGGCCAATGGTGAGACCGGTTTGAAAATCTGGATCAACGGGTTCAGCGCGGCATTTGCGGTCGGAGACAGACCAGCGGCGATCCCAAGCGGGACGGCCACGATCGTGGCGATCACAAAGCCGAAGAAGACGGTTTTGATCGAGGTCCAGATCTGCTGGTAGTAAGATGGCGCACCGGTATAGGCGACCTGTTTGACCTCATCCGCGCGGCCTGCGTCGATCAGCTTCTGGTTCCGCTTTTCGACCATCGTCTCGAATTTGGCGCGTTTCTCGGCCTTGGCCTGCGCGTCGGCGTTCAGATTCACCATCTCTTGCCAAACCTGCGCCGGGCCAGGCACGGCCCCCAGCGACGTCTGTACTTTGGGAGCCAGTGTGGCCCAGAGCAGCAGGAAGGCGCAGATCGACAGCAGTGGAACGATCAGCAACCGCCATATCTCGGCCATCTGCGCACGTGGGTTATCGCCGGCGGCGGCCTTCAGAACCGGGGTGGCCCAGCTGAGACCCAGGACCTGAAACCACTTGTCGGCAGTGTTGATATGAGTGAACAGGCGGGCGCGGCGCTTTTCACGGGCGGCGTCTGCGTTGAATTCGGGATCGACGGTTGTCATCTGGGGTGTCCTTGCGGTGGCGGGGCACATTGGTCTGCCGCGCCCGATCAAAATCAGGCGCGGCGATACGTGTCCGGGGTTAGCCCTGTACGTCCGAGCCAACGATCATCTGATCGCCCTTCAGACCGATTGAGAGGCTTTCGAGATAGGCGTTGGGCACGCGTCCGTCATAGGCGATACCATCAATGATATCTTCGGCCGGAGTAGGCGCCTTGTAGCCGTCGCTGTCCCAGGGGAAGTCGGCCTCATTCGCCAGACCCTCATCCACCAGCAGGCGTGCTGCATCCAGGTAAATCTCGGGTTTATAGACCGACTTGGCGACTTCGTCATACCAGCTGTCGGGCTTGGATTCGGCGATCTGGCCCCAGCGGCGCATCTGGGTCAGGTACCAGACAGCGTCCGAGTAGAAGGGATAGGTCGCGTTGTAGCGGAAGAACACGTTGAAGTCGGGCACCTCACGCTTGTCGCCCTTTTCATATTCGAACGTGCCGGTCATCGAGTTGGCGATGACGTCATAATCCGCGCCCACATATTCCGGACGGCTAAGGATTTCGACCGCTTCCGGGCGGTTGGCGTTGTCATTTTCATCCAGCCACATCGCAGCGCGGATCAGGGCCTTGGTCACGGCCAGCGTTGTGTTCGGATACTCCTCGGCAAACTCGGCTGTGATGCCAAAGACTTTCTCGGGGTTGTTCTTCCACAGCTCGTAATCGGTGATCACCGGCACGCCGATACCCTTGAACACAGCCTGCTGGTTCCAAGGCTCGCCCACGCAATAGCCATAGATCGTGCCCGCCTCCAGCGTCGCGGGCATCTGCGGCGGAGGGGTCACCGACAGGAACACATCCGCGCCGATCTGACCGGTCACGTTGTCGGCGCTGTAATAGCCCGGATGCAGACCACCGGCGGCCAGCCAGTAGCGCAACTCGTAATTGTGGGTCGAGACAGGGAAGACCATGCCCATATTGAAGGGTTTGCCTTCGGACTTGTATTTCTCAACCACCGGGGCCAGCGCTTCGGCACTGATCGGGTGCTGCGGGCGACCATCGTCCATCGTGGGAATGTTCGGCTTCATCTGCTCCCAGATTTCGTTGGATACGGTGATGCCGTTGCCGTTCAGGTCCATCGAAAACGGCGTGATGATATGCGCCTCAGTGCCGTATCCGATGGTCGCAGCCAGCGGTTGCCCCGCCAGCATATGCGCGCCATCCAACTGCCCGTCGATCACGCCATCCAGCAGTACTTTCCAGTTGGCCTGCGCTTCAAGCGTCACAAACAGGCCTTCGTCCAGAAAATAACCCTGTTCATAGGCGACAGCCAGCGGTGCCATATCCGTCAGTTTGATAAAGCCAAAGGTCAACTCGTCTTTCTCCAGCTCCAGCAATTCGGCGAATGCCGGAGTGGCTAGCGCTGTTGTTGTTACAGCGAGGCTTAGAAGAAGCTTTTTCATCTCGATCCCTTTCGGTCCTGCCCATTTCCTTTGGGCAAACAAAAAAGCCGCCGACACAGACCGCCGGGAGGATTGGCGGTTGGTCGAGCGGCTTTGCTCTTGTCAGATGCCCTATGCTTTGGGCGAATTCCTGCGGCAGGCTCCGTTGCCTGACGATGGCCCAATCTTAGACATCACTGGTTTTGCAGGTCATCCCAATTCGGTGTTTCGGCGCATTTTTTCTGCATTGCGGCATATCTCGATGCTGCAATGCAAAAAAATTGTGCGCCCTCATTCTGACGGCTCAAATATGCGCCGGTCAAAGAACACATTGGATGGCAGGATCAGACTGCCGCTGGCTGATGCGACGGCGGTTGCCTCGGGAATCGCCCCTTCGAGTTTTTCTGAAGCACCGGGCAGTTCGACTCCGGCCTGCTGCATTTCGCGCCGATAAAGGTCGCTGCGAAACACTTGGGCCGCCTGTTGTTCTGCTCGGACGGGGTCCAAGCCGTTTCGTCTTGCCAGTTGGTGGGCGATCCACTTTGCCTGACTGCGCCAGGGGAACGAGGCCGCGCCGTCGAAGAATTCGACAAATCCGTCAACGTGGCGCTGCTCGCCGCGCGATGAAATCGTGAACTCGCCCAAAAGCGCCCTGTCGATCAGCTCGGCCGAAACATCCAGATAGGATTTGCGCGACAGCATTTCCGAGGCCGTTGTCCGGCTCTCTGGCTGGGACAGCCACCGCCCTGCGCGCCAGAGCGCGCGCATCAGGCCGCCAAGCAGATGTGGTTCGGTTTCGGCCCATTCGGTGCGCACCGCCAATACTTTTTCCGGTGCACAGGTCCAGATCGCACGCCCGGGCAACAAAAGTGCGCCCACCTGATCATCGACCGAAACAGACCCCCAGGGTTCACCGACGCAAAACGCGTCAATCTCACCGGCGGCCAGCGCCTGCGCCATGAGAGGCGGCGGAACCGTTCGGATCTCGACCTGTGTCGAGGCCAGTTCAGTGCCCGCCACCCAATAGCGCAGCAGTTCGACATGCATCGAAAACGGGAAGGGCACACCAAAAACCAGCGGCCCGTCGGCAACTCGCGCAAGTGCCGCGCCCGCGGATTTTGCATCCTGGAAATCGAAGGCGTATCCGCTGGCGCGCAGCCGCTTCTCCAGGTCCTGGCCAACGCCGATGACATTGCCATTGAGCGACAGGACCGACACCGCCGAGAGCGGCGTCGCGATACCGCCCAACCCCAATGCCATGGCGATCGGGACCGGAGACAGCAGATGCGCCGCATCCACATGTCCAAAGGCCAGCATGTCCCGCAAGGACGACCATGACGGTGCGGGTCGAAGATCGAGCGAGACGCCCTCGGCATGGTCAAAGCCCATCTCGCGTGCCGCGATCAATGGCGCCGCATCGACCAGAGGCATATAGGCGACGGGAAGTGAGACGGTTCTCATGACAGCAACTCCGACGCCGTCACCAGGGCCTCGGCCACGTCGGCAACCCGACGGTTCTGGTTCATCGCGGTCTTGCGCAACATGGCATAGGCCTCGTCCTCCTGAATGCCCTTGGCCTTCATCAGCAGCCCCTTGGCCCGGTCGATCACTTTGCGCTCTTCCAGGGCGCGCCGCGTTTCAGCCAGTTCGGTCCGCACCTGGCGCAGGACCTGAAACCGGGCAATCGCGATGTCGATGACGGGTTTGATCCGTTCAGCCTGCAACCCATCAACGACATAAGCCGACACACCGGCCTCGACTGCGGCTTTGGCAAGACCCCCGGCCGCACCGGACACGAACATCGCAACGGGCCGTTCCATCGGGCCCGAGGCGATTGTCAGCTCCTCAAGCATGTCGCGCGAAGGATTATCGATATCGATCAGAACGATATCGGGGCTATGCGTAGCGATCTTGCGTGCAAGCCCCGAGACAGCGCCGATCACAAAAACATCGACCTCCCCGGACTCTTTCAGGGCATCGACAATCGCGATGGCGCGGTCGTGGTTCTGCTCAACAACAACAACGGTCAATTTGCGGCTCATGCCCATCGAACTGGACAAAGTTGCCGGAGGTCACAATGCTAACGTCCCCGGCATCCAGTCAGCCGCACGTAGGATGCTTAAATCTTCGGCAAGATGGTGGTTTTGCATAATTGTTAGGCAATATTGAGGGCTGCAATTCCCAACGAGATGAACAATTTCTGAGTTCTCGGGCGGTCCTGTTTGGTTTCAAGTCTGTAAATCTTGTTGCTACTCCACCAGATCCACAGGCAACAGAACCGGACCGATTTCGTCCAGTCCGACGGTGATCTCTGATCCGACCTCAAGCGGGGCGTCGACGTTTTCGCTGATTGCAAAAATCTGCCCAAATGCCGCCTCCAAGGTATATTCCATGCGGCTTCCCACATAGGTCGCCTTGGCAATCGTCATATCCATCCCATCAGATGCCCCGATCTTCAGACGGGTCGGGCGCACCGCCAACAGCGCCGGGCCAGCTTCCAACCCGCGCGCGGGCAGGGCATGTTCGAATGCGCCGACACGGATGGATGCCACATCGCCACGGATTGCGATGATCTCACAGGGGATGATGTTTGCCTCTCCGATAAAGTCGGCCACGAAGCGGTCTGCGGGGGCATCATAAAGCTCGCGCGGCGTGCCGATCTGGGCGATGCCCGCATTCCGCATCACAACGATATCGTCGGAAACCGCCAGCGCCTCTTCCTGATCATGGGTGACATAGACGACGGTCAGACCCAGATTTTGCTGGATTTCGCGGATTTCCTCGCGCACTTGCCGACGCAGTTTGGCATCGAGATTTGACAGCGGCTCGTCAAACAGCAGCACTTGCGGCTCAAGCACAAGCGCGCGCGCGACCGCCACCCGCTGCTGTTGGCCGCCGGACAGTTCAGATGGCAGTCGGTCCCCGAAGCTGCGCAGACCAACCAGATCGAGCCCCTGCGTGGCGCGGTCCCTGGTCTCGGCCTTATCGAAGCCGGAAAACCCGAGCCCGTATGAAACATTCTCCATCACCGTCATATGCGGAAACAGGGCATAGGACTGGAACACCATCGACACGTCGCGATCCGTTGCCGGCAGCAGCGTCACATCGCGATCACCGATATGGATCGAGCCCCTGCTGGCCATTTCCAGCCCCGCGATCATGCGCAGCGTGGTGGTCTTGCCGCATCCTGAGGGGCCCAGCAAGGTCACCAGTTTCCCGGCCTCGATCTCAAGGTTGATGTCATCGACGGCCACCACATCCTTGCCATAGATCTTGGTGACCTTGCGAAAGCTGACCGGCGCGGCTTTGGAGTTGAGGCTCATATCCTTGCGTCCTTATACGTTGCTGCGCGACTGGGTCATGCGCCGACCGATCTCGGTCCGGCCCACGACGAACTGCATCAGCGCCACAACGCTGAGCATCACGAAAATCAGAGTGGTGGAGTAAGCGATCGCGAGGCCATAGTCGTTATTCTCGACCCGTCCGATGATATAGCTGGTGGCCATGTCATATTCCGCCGAGACCAGAAAGATCACCGCCGAGATCGCCGTCATCGCGCGCACGAAGCTATAGACCAGCGCGGCCAGAATGGCTGGCCTGAGCAAGGGCAGGATGATCCGGCGGAAGGTCTGCCAAGAGTTTGCGCCCAAAGTCAGCGACGACTCGTCCAGCGAATTATCCAGTTGCGACATCGAGGCGATCCCGGCCCGCACGCCCACCGGCATGTTGCGGAATATGAAGCTCACCACGAGGATGATGCCGGTGCCGGTGATCTCGATTGGCGGGACATTGAAAGCGAGGATATAGCTGACGCCGATCACGGTGCCCGGGATGGCGAAGCTGAGCATGGTGCCGAACTCGAACGCGTTTTTGCCCGCAAAGGTTTGCCGTGTCAGCAGGTACGCGGTGATCAGCCCGACGATCGCGGTCAGTGGCGCCGCGATCCCGGCGATCTTGAGCGTGGTCCAGAAACTGTCCCAGGCCGCCCCCGACCAGCGGATGCCACCGTCTTCGAAGCGGAAGGAAAAGGCCGTAACATAATGCTTGAAGGTCAGCGTGTTGTTGACACCCCACAGCTCGACCACCGAGCCGTAAAAGATCATCACATAGACCAGAGCGGTAAACCCGGCCCAGATCATCGCGATGGCCAGCACCGGAACCGACAGCGCGCGTGGCATATGCGGGTGCACGCCACTGTCACCCTTGCCGGACACGGTGGTATAGCTTTTCTTGCCCAGCCAGAACCGCTGCGCATAAAACGCGCCGAGCGTGAAGCACAGCAGCACCATCGCCAGCACCGCCGCCTTGCCCTGATCATATTGGGCACCGACGATGGCGAAGAAGATCTCGGTCGAGAGCACGTCGAAATTGCCGCCCAGAACCAGCGGGTTGCCGAAATCGGCCATGCTTTCGATGAAGCCCAGCAGGAAGGCGTTTGCGAGACCCGGCCGCATTAGCGGCAGCGAGACGGTCTTGAACACCTGCCATTTGCTGGCCCGCAGGGTCTGCGCCGCTTCCTCCATCGATGGCGAGACCCCTTCGACCACGCCGATCAGCACCAGGAAGGCAATCGGCGTAAAGGCAAGGGTCTGCGCGATGAGAACACCGGGCAGGCCATAAAGCCACCGGGTCGGCTGGACGCCAAAAACATCCGCAAAGAACACCGTGACCGAGCCCGAAAGCCCAAAGAGCAGGATCAACGCGAGGCCGATCACAAAAGGCGGCGTGATAATGGGCAGCACCGTCAAGGCGCGCAAGGCGCGCTTGTAGCGAAAGCCGGAACGTGTCACGACCAGCGCAAAAATAAGCCCCAGAACAGTGGTGATGAAGCCGACAAGAACCGCAAGAAACAGCGAATTCAAGGCCGCTCCGCAACGCCCGCCCGACAGGCATCCCAGCCCCCAGAGCCGGTCGTCGAAAAACTTCGATAGGAACACACCCACCGAGTAGCCGCCCTCATCCGTGATGAACGCGGCGGTGAGCATCTTGGCGATCGGGAAGAACACAAAGGCCGTCACGATGACGATCACGCCGCCGATGGCGCTGACGACAAAGACGTCTCCGTTGATAGCCCCGCGCGCCGCGATGCCTTGGGTGAACAGAAACAGAAAGGCCGAGGCGCAGATCAGCGCCCCATAGCCCATTCCGAATTGACGGTCGCCCAGATCGCCGAACAGCGCCGCCGCCCATTCGAAATTCCAGCCGCGTATCCCGATGGCGAAGCCCTGCAGGATCATCCACCCGAACCCGAAAGCCCCCGCCAGGATCAAAACCTTGGCATAGATCGGATCGCTCTTGCGTTTGCTAAGCACCGCCAACGGCGCGACCAGCGCCAGCACCATGGGCGCAAGCCACAGCTTTTCGCCTTGTGCGATCAGAAATCCGGCAGGAGCATAATCAGGGTCGAACGGATAGCCATCAATCAGCCATTCGAACGAAAAAAACGCCTCCACCCCATACCAGGGGAGGAGGAAAAACCCGACCCATCCGGCGATGATCCAGAAGAGCAGAACCGGATGGGTCGTTTTCTCGGATGTCAGTTCGCGCATCTTTATTGCGGCAGGGTCGACACCTCGTCATCCCACTTCTTCAAGAGCCGCTTGCGCTCGTCGGAGGAGCCATATTTCTTGAAATCGTAGTCGATCAGCTTGATCTGCGACATGTCCGGGGCCGAGTCCGAGGTTTCCGCGCCCTTGTTCGATGGCACCTGGAACGCGTTCACTTGCAGCGCAAGATTCTGCGCCTCGGGGCTGAGCGCCCAGTCATAGAACTTCTTGGCTTCTTCCATGTTGCGCGCCCCGTCGATGATCGACATCGACCCGATCTCGTATCCGGTTCCCTCACATGGGGCGACAACCTTGACAGGGAAGCCCGACACAGCCTGCTTGACCGCGTCATGCATGAAGACGATGCCAACCGTGTTTTCGCCACGGCCTGCCGCCTTGATCGGGGCCGAGCCGGATTTGGTGTACTGGTTGATGTTCTTGTGCAGGCCCTTCATGAAGTCGAACCCTTCGTCTTCGCCAAAGAGCTGCATCATCGTGGCCAGTGTCGTGTAGGCGGTGCCCGACGAGTTCGGGTTCGCCATCTGCACATGGCCCTTGTATTCAGGCTTCAGCAGGTCGTTCCAACAGGCGGGTTCCGGCAGGTTGTTTGCGGCCAGCAGGTCTGAGTTGTAGCCATACCCAAGCGCCCCGGAGTATATCCCGATGGTCCGGTTTCCGGCACTTTCGGCTTGCGCGATGGCCCAGGGATGCAGTTGATCGCGCATTGGCGAGATATATTCGGCGGTCAGCCCCTCTTCGGCAGCCTGCAGATGCGGATCACCTGTGCCACCCCACCAAACATCGCCCTTGGGGTTTGCGCTTTCGGCCTTGATCTGGGCAAAGGTCTCGCCCGAGGACTTCCGCGTCATCGCGACGTCAATTCCGGTGGCATCCTGAAAGCTGTTGGCCATCAATTGGCACCAGTCTTCCTGCGCCGAGCAATAAAAGGTCAGCTTGTCGGCCTGTGCCGCTCCGGCCGCCACGAAGGCAAGCGCAGACGCGCCCGCCAGTTTTTTCAACGACATCATGTGAATCCTCCCAAGGACTTCTGTTTTGTAACAGTTTTGTGACAAGAGCCTATGAGGGGACGCCAAATCTGGCAAACAAATTCAGATCGGGCGTTGTTCGGCCTTTGAAATCAGGCAATTGCTGGACACCGACAGCCCACGCCTATTGCGATACCACAGCGGCACCCCTCGGGCGCCGCGCCCGGTTCAGCAGCTCAGCTCGGACAGAAAGCGGGTCTCCAGGCCGGGTTCAGTGAGGTCGTTGGCTTCAATTTCTCCTAAACGCCCCATCTGACCGCATTGAATGACAGTGGTGAGCGTGTCGATCATCTGGGGTTGATCTGTATAGGCGACAAGGCCGCTGCCCAGCACCGTGTAGAGCCCGGTGGCTTGCGGGCGTGAGAGATAGCCCTGCACCTGGATCAGGCCCACCGCCTCGTCGAACAGTCCGGTTGTCAGCGCGTCCGCACGTATCCCTTCGGGCGTGGGCTGGCCGGTCACCCGCACCAGATCGCCGGGTTGCAGATGCCACGGCTCGATCCCCGACAGAACGCTGCCACCGATTACCGTGTCGCCGTTCGGGTTCGGGCCCAGATACGACCCGCTCAGCCGTGCCGGATGATCCGCGCCCTCCAGCGCTTCGATCCGCGAGGCAAGCAGCCTCGGCCCCTGCCACAATCCGCTGACCGCCACCCAGTCGCCGACCTGCAGATCGCCAGACAGGCCGCCGGGATCGACCTGCGTGCCCAGAACGGTCAGGCCCTGCGCGCCAATCCCCGTCACCTGTCCGACCAGCGGCAGAACCTGGCGAACCTGTCTGGCATGCCAGCCATCTTCCCTGCGCTCGGCAACTATTGCCACCGTATGTCCGGGTCGCAGATCGGCCACTGTCATCGCGGGGACGGACCCGGTCACGGGCATTCCGTCTGCGACCTGAACCCGCAGATCGTTCACGAATATGCTGCCGAGATGGGTGACGGTGCCGACAATGCCGGTGCCGATGATGCCGCCTTCGCGCTCTTCGCTGTCCTGTGCGACTGCGGATGAGGACAGCCAGGCCGAGGCCAGAATCGCCGCGAGTGCGCGGGCACGGATGCTCATGTTTCGTCGCCCTCTTCCGGGTCTTTTTCCGCAGTCTTCGCTGGTGATGGCAGCACATAGGCTCCCATCGCGAACCGACCGCCATGGCCGCCACCTTCGTCGCGGTCCTGCAAGGTTCTGGCCAGCGCATTGATGTCCTGCAACAGCGCCTGCGCCCGGTCCTCCGATATCTGCCGCAGCTGCTCAATCGATTCAAGCGACAGGTGGGAGTAGCGCACGGCGCGGTCGAAATTCCGCGCATCGCTGGGCGCCGCAAGCAGGTTTTGGGTCGCCGCCCGCAAATGCGCCGACAGCGTCGCCTGATAGGCCGCCACCTGTTCGGCACCACCGCCCGACGCCAGGAAGGCATGAGTCAAAAGACGCAAATCCCCCGCTTCACGCGCCTCGACGATCTTGTGATCTAGAAGCGTGTTGAGCACCGTTCCCGGTGCCATGTCGATCCGGGCCAGACGCACCAGATCGTCAAATCCCGGCCCGTCCTCACCACCCTTGCGGAACAGATCGCGCGGCGTGCCAGTGGCATCCTGATATTCCGGCGAGGTGGCCCAATGGCTGATGACCAGCGCCGCCGCATTGCTGCTGCGCTTCTCGGGCGCACCATCCGTCAGGCCGCGCAACCGTTTGACATCTTTGCGGTGAAGCCCGGTCAACAGGCTGGCCCGGCTGTCGCTGAGCGGGCTGGCAGAGGTGTTTTCGGCAGCCGAGAGCAGAGCCTTTTTCAGCGCCTCGGTCGCCGTGCCAAGCGTCACCCCATGCGCAACCATTGCCTGCGCCAAAGGCTCAAGCAGAGCGGCCAGGGCGGTTTCCAGAGGGGGCTTGGGTTGCGACGACATTTGGATAACTCTTAAACGCTTTCTACGCATATACTTTTCCGGTTGTTTAGGATTTCAACGGTTTCGTGACCAAAAAGTGACCTATTGTGAAAATTAATGGGATTTTTTCCCATTAAACCTGTGGCGTGACCCTCACATGAAAGGAAAACGCCATGCAAAACTCTGCTGTCACTCCTTTGAAAGGCTTTCATCCCCCGACCCTGATCGATGCCACAAGTGACGATCAGACCCACGCGCTTGCCTGCCTCACCGCCCCGGATCAAACGCGGTTTCGTGCCTTTGGCTGGGGTCCGTGGCAAGCGCCGCGCCACCCAACTATCGCGGCGGCGATCCGCCATCAGATGCACCGCAATCCCGCCGAGATTGCGGTTGAATTTGGGGGCCACAGGCTCAGCTATGCGGCTCTGGATGCGGCGTCGAACCGGCTGGCGGGGGTTCTGCGTGCGCACGATGTCAAACGCGGCGATGCGGTGTGCCTGTTTCTGCACCGCTCTATCGACATGGTGGTCGCCATCGTCGCCGCATTGAAACTCGGGGCTGCCTATGTGCCACAGCATGTGGGCGTGGCGCCGACCGAAACCTTGCGCCATGTGGCCGATGTGACGGGCGCCAAGGTCTTGCTGAGCCTCAGCGAACTGGCCGATCAGGTGCCGGTCGCGCCGCATCAGACCCTGATCGCGATCGACACCGTGATCTACGATCCGATGCTCGATATCTCCGGTCTGGATGGCGCGAACCATCAGGCTCGGCACGATGATCTGGCGATGATCCTGTTCACTTCGGGCACCACCGGCGTACCGAACGGTGTGCAGGTCACCCATGCAAATCTGGCCAATATCCTGCTGACAGCCCCCGGCGATCTGGGCATGCGGCCCGGACTGCGGGTCGGGCAGATCCTGTCCATCTCTTTTGACATGGCCGCGTGGGAGACCTTGGGCGCGCTGTCCAATGGGGCAACGCTGGTCATTCGTGGCAAGTCGATTCAGGAAACGGCGGAACAGGTCGATGTGCTGATCGCCACCCCCTCGATCCTGACCGCGCTGGATCATAGGCGCTGCCGGAACGTCAAGGTCGCCGCCGTTGCCGGAGAACCCTGTCCGCGCCCGCTGGCTGACACTTGGGCCAGTTTCTGCACCTTCTATAATTCCTGCGGCCCGACCGAGACCACGATCATCAACACCGCCGAACCGCATGATCCCGACAAGCCGGTCCTATCGATCGGCCGCCCGACACCCAACAATACGGTCTATATCCTTGACGAGAACCTTCGCCCGCTGCCAATCGGCCATAAAGGCGAGATGTGGGCAGGCGGCGATTGCGTGACCGCAGGCTATCTGGCCAATCCCGGGTTGACCGCCGAGCGCTATCGCCCTGACCCGTTCCGCCCCGGCCGCATGATGTTCCGCACCCGCGATCTGGGCCGCTGGACCACAACGGGAGAGCTTGAGCATTTCGGACGTGTCGACGATCTGGTCAAGGTGCGTGGTTTCCGCGTGGAACTCGACAGTGTATCCGGCGCGCTTGAGGCGTCGCCTTGCTGCCAGCAGGCGGTGACGTTGCAATATGACCTTCGCAATCTGGTCAGCTTCATCTCGCCCGCTTCGGCCTGCCCGAAACGGGCGGCGCAATCGGTGGCCGACCGGCTGCCCTATTACTGCACTCCGAGCATGGTGATGCCGATGGATACCCTGCCGCGCACCCCGCGCGGCAAGCTGGACAAGCGGCTGCTGCTTACCCTCGCGCAAACCCATATCGCCGAAACCGGTGTGGAGCTGAACTTATGACGACGGAAACGACAAATCTGCAATCCCGCGCGCTGAACTGGCGGCGGGTCACCCGGCACCCCGCATTGATGGAGTATCGCCGCCTGGCGATGCTGGTCGCGGTGGTGAATCTGGGCGTGTTCGTGATGGGGCTGCGCGATGGAGGCTGGTTCACCGGGGATGAGTACGCGCTGAGTCCCATCGCGGACATGGCATTGATCAACCTCAGCCTCGGCATCCTGATCCGGCAGCAACGGGTGGTCAACGCGCTGTTCTGGCTGGCCACGCGGGTGCCCGTGTCCTGGCCGCTCTGGATTCGCTGGGGGGCCGGCAAGGTGTTCCATTTCGGTGGGCTGCATTCCGGTGGCACGGTTGCGGGCACGATCTGGTTCGGGTTTTTGCTGTTCGCGATGGTCTCAAACCGGCTGAGCGGCGGGGCGTTACCCTCGGACCTGACGCTGGCGCTGAGTGGGGCGATGGTGGCGCTGATGACACTAATGGTGATCTCGGCACTTGGTCCGATCCGCGCGCGGTTCCACAACATGTTCGAGAAAATCCACCGCTTCGTCGGCTGGACCGTGCTGGGCCTGTTCTGGGCGCAGACCGTGTCAATCACAGGGGATATGGATGGCGAACTGCTGCACAGCCCGGCTTTCTGGATGTTGTGCCTGATCACCCTGTCGATCCTGTCGCCCTGGCTGACGCTGAAGCGGGTGCAGGTCGAGATCGTCAAACCCTCAGACCACGCGGTGATCGCGAAGTTCGATTATGGCGATACGCCGTTCCCCGGCAGTTCCAACGCGATCAGTCACACGCCGTTTGGCGAATATCACTCCTTCGCTAATATCCCCGCGCCGGGTGAGCCGGGTTACCGGCTGGCCATCAGCCGTGCCGGGGATTGGACCGGGCGTTTTATTGACACGCCGCCCGACAAGGTCTGGGTCAAGGGCATCACCACCTCGGGCGTGGCGCGGATCGAGGTGCTGTTCAGGAAGGTCGTCTATGTGGGAACCGGGTCCGGCATCGGGCCGATCCTGCCGCACCTGCTGGCGGGTGATGTGCCAAACCGGCTGATCTGGTCGACCCGCAGCCCTCGCAAGACCTATGGCGACGCGCTGGTGGATGAGATTGAAGCCCATACCGAGGCCCCCCTGATCTGGGACACCGATACCCATGGCAAGCCCAACCTGTCTGCGCTGGCCCTGCAGGCGGTGCGCGACAGCGGGGCCGAGGCGGTCATCGTGATCTCGAACCAGAAACTGACGCGCAAGGTTGTTCACGACATGGAAAGCCTGGGCATCCCCGCCTATGGCGCGATCTGGGACAGTTGAGCATGTATCACTCCATTCTGACCGAGACCGAGGGCCGGGTCGCCACGATCCGCTTTAACCGGCCTGATCAACTCAACGCGCTCAACACGCAGGTGATGGAGGAGGTGCTGGCCGCTGCAACCGCCTTCGATGCCGATCCCGATATCGGCTGCCTGATCCTGACCGGCAATGACCGCGCCTTCGCGGCTGGGGCCGATATCGCTGAGTTGGCGGTGCAGACCTATGCCAGCATGCAGGCCAGTGATTTCTTCGCCGGCTGGGACAGGTTCGCCGCGCTCCGCCTGCCCAAGCTGGCCGCCGTCAGCGGTTATGCGCTGGGCGGTGGCTGCGAGGTGGCCCTGATGTGCGACATCATCCTGGCGTCCGAGACCGCCAGGTTCGGTCAGCCCGAGATCAAGATCGGCTGCATTCCCGGCATCGGGGGCACCCAGCGCCTCACCCGTCTGATCGGACGCGCCCGAGCGATGGACCTGATCCTGACCGGGCGCCTGATCGACGCACAGGAGGCCCTGCAAATGGGTTTGGTCAGCCGGGTTGTTGCTCCCGAGGCCTTGTCTGGGACCGCGATGGACACCGCTCAGATTATCGCTGGCTACGCTGCGGACATCACCCAAATGGCGCGCGCCTGTGTGAACATGGCCGAGCAAAGCACGCTGGACAGCGGGCTGCGCTATGAACGGCAAACGTATCACGCACTTTATGGCCTGCCTGCGCAGAAGGAGGGCATGACGGCCTTTCTTGAAAAACGACCACCTCGATTTCATCAAAACTGATCGCGAGGTGCCCCCGGACAATTCAGTTCTGATTGCTGTCTTGGGGATTGCGCGACATCGTCTGCCTCAACGACCGATCTTGCCTGAAGCCGCCTTTTTTCACGGCGCGTCCGGGGGCGTCGAAATTTCTCCAGTCGTGCCTCGAACGATGCATTTCAACTCACAACAGACCCTGAAATTCGTCGGGTCGTCCGACGTTATGTAGTCTGTAAACCTTTCGCCAGCGAGTGTTCCGATTGCTTCCGCCGGAATTCGGATGGTGGTCAATCCGGGTTCGACATCGGCAGACCCCTTAAAATCTCCGATGCCGATTATTGAGAGATCATCGGGAACATTCAGGCCGAGTTTCTGGGCTGCAAAAAGCGCACCCTGGGCAATGACGTCATTACCGCAGAGCAGCGCGGTTGGGCGTTTGTGCCGGGCCAGCAGGTCCAATGTCGCTTGTTTTGCCTGTGAAACGCTGTAGGGCGCCTCGGTTTTGCGGTGATCGGGCACAGTGATCTTGCGGCTGGCGAGTGCTTCGAGAACAGCGGATAGCCGATGGCTGGCGCGATCATTCCCTGTCGTGTCGGGAAAGATCAGGCCGATGTCGCGGTGACCCAACGCCAGCAGATGCCCTGCCGCCATGTGTCCGGCCTGCCAGTTGTCCGCACCGACGCAGGGCAGCACCGAAGTTTCGGCATAGTTCCAGATTTCCAGGGCGGGAATGCCCTGCTGTTCGATCAATCGGATCGTGGCCTCGGAATGCTGCAGTCCAACCAGGGCCACCCCGTCGACGCGGTGTTCCAGCAATTTTCGGACCATGGCGTATTCACGGTCTAGGTCATAGCCGTGAGAGGCCAGCAGCAGGCTGAACCCGGCCTTGTCGATGGAATCCGAAAACGCCTGTATGACTTCGGCAAAGATGGCGTGGTTGATGGTGGGAACAATCAGCCCGATCGTGCCTGACCGTCTGCCATGGATGGTCTGGGCCGCTCGGTTGCGGATATAGCCGAGTTTCTGCACTGCGCGATTGATTTTCTTGCGAGTCGCGGGGTTCACCAGATCGGGGTGGTTGAAGGTGCGCGATACCGTGGACGCGGACACTTTCGCGGCCTTTGCAACCGCCACGATATCCACCTTACCTTTTTGAAAGTTAGCCATAATATCTTCACTCGCGGCTGATTTTATGAAAACATTTGCAATACTATTTTCATCGCCTAACCTAGTTTGTCAACAAAAGGCAAAGCCGGACTTTGCGGGTTGGGAGGCCTCGGATGGAATTCATATATTACTTCGGAGATGTGTTCTCGCCGCTGTCCTTCCTACTGCTGCTCGGGGGTACGATTGGCGGGCTGATCCTTGGCGCGACACCAGGTCTGTCACCCACGATGGCCGTGGCCTTGTTGATCCCGTTCACATTCCAGCTTGAGGCGGTTCAGGGGCTGATCCTGCTGGGGGCCGCTTACACTTCGACCGTTGCAGGGGGCGCTGTCAGTGCCATTCTGCTCAAGATCCCCGGTGCGCCGGCCAATATCGCCACCACGCTGGACGGGCACACCATGGCCAAGCAGGGGCAGGGTGCGCGGGCGTTGCAACTGTCGTTCCTGGCCTCGGCTGTCGGTGGCATCTTTGGCGTGCTGCTGCTGATCTTTCTGACCCCGGTGCTGGCAAAATGGGCGCTGGCCTTTGGTCCGTCGCACCTGTTCTGGCTGGCGATACTGGGTGTCACGGTGATCGGGACGCTGGATTCGTCCTCGGTGGTCAAGGGGCTGTTGTCGGGATGCATCGGGCTGTGGCTGGCCACCATCGGATTTGACGACATCATGGGCGCGCAGCGGTTCATCTTTCACCCCGCACTCGGGGGCGGGATCAACATCATCGCCGCTCTGATCGGCCTGTTCGCCATTCCGCAGGTCCTGACCATGTTCGCCAAGGGCCGGCGCAATGTCGGGGCCGAGGTGATCGAAGTGCAGCGCCATTCGATCCTGGCCGCCATTCGCGAGTTGTTTAGCCGTACCCGCGCGCTGAGCATCGGCACACTGATCGGATCGGTCATCGGCCTGATCCCCGGTGTCGGAGGTCAGATCGCCGGTTTGGTCGCTTATGATCAGACCAAGAAATTCTCGTCCGAAAAGGACAAGTTTGGTACCGGCCATTCCGAGGGCGTGATCGCGGCAGAATCCGCCAATAATGCCATGGTCGGTCCCTCGCTTGTGCCGCTGCTGACCCTTTCGATCCCGGGCAGCCCCACCGCCGCCGTGCTGTTGGGTGGGTTGCTGATCCATGGGATCTTTCCGGGCTCGGATCTGTTCGACAATCACCCCGATGTCGCCTGGACCTTCATCAATTCGATGCTGATCGGGCAGGTGCTGATGTGCATCTTCGGCCTCTACGTCGCCGGTCTTGCGGCGCGCGTCGCACAGGTGCCGCAATCGGTGATGGCTGCCATCGTTCTGTCGCTGTCGGTATTTGGCGCCTATTCGGTGCAAAGCTCGATGGGGGATGTTTATGTCATGGCCTGCCTCGGCATCGGCATGTTCTTCCTTGAGCGCTTCGGCTTTTCGGCCGCACCGCTGGTGCTGGGCCTGATCCTGGGGCCGATCGCCGAGGCGAATTTCATACAGGGGTCGATGATCGCAGACGCCACCGACGGTCGAAGCGCCTATTTCCTGACCGGCGGATTGAACCTGTTCCTGATCGCCGTGGTGCTGGCCTCCATCGCCTACTCGGTCTGGATGGAGCTTCGCCATCGCCGCTACACCACCAAAGAGGAGGCGCAGGCATGAACCGCTCACAGCATGTATTCGGATCGGGCATTGTGTTTGCCATCGGGCTCTGGGTGACCTGGGTCAGCTATACCCAACAACCGGCCGAGGCCTTTTTGTTCCCGCGTCTTATCGCATCGGTCTTTGTTGTGCTGGCGGGATGGACCTTTGGCAAGGCGGTACTGGGCTTGTCCAAGGTGGGCACCGGTGTGTCGCGGACCATGTTCGTGAACCTGCTGCCGGGGTTGGTCGTCATGCTGATCTATGTCTTCTGGGCGGCCAAGACGCTGGGGTTCTACACCGCAACTGTCATCGCCTTTTTCATCCTGCTGTCTCTCTATGACCCGGCCCCGCATGCCGAGGCCAAAAGCTGGATCAAGCGCGCGATTATCACGGTCGTCTTCGTGGCGGTGATGTACGGGCTCTTTGCCATGCTGCTGAACGTCTACACACCAAAGGAAATTCTGTTCTGACCGTGCGCGACACGGCTGAACTCAATCAGGGAGGAAACAAGAAATGAAACGATTGTTTGCAGGGGTGGCACTGGCGCTCATGGGGTTGACCGGCGCAGCAGTGGCCGAGGATTACCCCGAACGGCCGATCATGATGATGGTAAGTTACGGCGCAGGAGGTGCCACGGATTTCCAGGCGCGGATTGTGACCATGACCTCCGGCAACGAAGATGCGCTTGGCATGCCCATTGCCATCATCAACAAACCCGGCGCGGGCGGGCGCGTGGGCTGGAACTGGTTCGCCACCCAGGCCGAGGCTGACGGCTATACGCTGGCCGCCTATAATGTGCCGCATTTCATTGCCCAGTCGATCAAGGGCGGGGTGCAGTACTCGGCCGACAGCTTTGAGCCGATTGCCAATTGGGGCGCCGATCCGGCGGTGTTTGTGGTGGGTACCGACAGCCCGTTCAACTCGATGGAAGATGTCGTTGCCTTTGCCAAGGAAAACCCCGGCAAGCTGACCGTTTCCGGTGCAGGCCTGTTCGTTGGCCACCACATTGCGGCCTTGCAGATCGATAAGGCCGCCGGGATCAAGATGGCCTATATCCCCACCAAGGGCGGTGGCGCTGCCGCAATGAAAGCGGTGATTGCCGGTGAAGTGATGGGCGGCATCAACAACCTCTCCGACGCTTTCCGCGCGCAAGAGGCGGGCAACGTCAAAATCCTTGGTGTTGCCGATCTGGAGCGTAATGCGTTCCTGCCGGAGGTGCCCACGATGAAGGAACAGGGGCTGGAGGTGGACAATTCCTCGGTCAATTTCCGGGGTGTCATGGTGCCCAAGGGCACCCCGCCTGAGGTAATCGAGAAACTGTCCGTCACCGTGCCCGAAATGTTCGCCAATTCCCGCGTCGCCAATAAGATGGAGGCAGGCGGCTCGCCCATGCACATCATGACACGTGACGAGGTGATCGAGATGTGGGCGCAGCGTCAGCAGACGCTGAACGAATTGCTGGCCGGTCTCTGATCGGCTTACCCCCCTCGGGGCGGAGTCGGTCCGCCCCGGACAACCAATCGAGGACACAGATGAACGCTCAGAACGGGATTGCCCCCGAAATCGCTGAACTGGATCGGATTGTGGCGCGGGCGCGCAAGGCGCAGGCGGCATTCGAGGCCCAGGGCAGTCAGGCGCTTTATGACAAGGCGGCGCTGGCGGCGGGATGGGCCATCATGGAACCGGCCCGCAACCGGGCGCTGGCCGAGACGGCAGTGCAAACCACCGGTCTGGGCAACGTGCCCGACAAGATTACCAAGAACCACCGCAAGACTCTGGGCTTGCTGCGAGACATCACCGGGGTGCAGACCCATGGCACCATCAGCGACGACCCGGCCACCGGGATCACCGAAATCGCAAGGCCCATTGGTGTGATCGGCGCGGTTGTCCCATCGACCAATCCTGCCGCTACACCGGCAAACAACATCATCAATGCGCTCAAGGGCGGCAATTCCATCGTGGTGGCCCCGTCCCCCAAGGGCGTGGCGTCTTGCGAGATGCTGCTGGGCTATATCCATGCCGAGTTTGACAAGTTGGAATTGGATCGCGATCTGGTGCAGATGATCCCCGCCCCCGGTTCGAAAGCCAAGACCCAACGGCTTATGGAAACCGTCGATCGGGTGATCTGCACTGGCAGTCAGAACAACGTGCATCGCGCACAATCCTGCGGCACCCCCGCCGTTGCGGTTGGCGCGGGCAATGTGACGGTGATCGTGGATGAAAGCGCCGATCAGACCGCCGCAGCCGCGAAGATCACGGCATCGAAGTGCTTCGACAACGCGACCTCATGTTCATCCGAGAACTCGGTGATTGTGGTGGATGCAGTCTATGACGCCTTTGTCGCCGCGATGGCCGCAGAAGGCGGCGCTCTGGTGCCTGCCTCTGACGCTGAGGATATCATCGCGCGGCTTTGGCCGGACGGGCATCTCAACCGTTCGGTCATCGCTCAGGATGCCGACAAGATGCTCGATGCGCTTGGCATGGCCGGGAAGGTGCCGGAGGGCACTAAAATCCTCGCGGTTGAAACCGATGGGATTGGCCCGGATCATCCTCTGTCCGGGGAAAAGCTGAGCCGGGTACTGGCGCTGTATCGGGCGAAGGACTTTGCTGAGGCCAAGGCCACGACAACCCGTATCCTGGCGTATCAGGGGGCCGGGCATTCGGTTGGCATCCATACCGGGGATGACGCCCGCGCCGTTGAACTGGGTCGCGATCTGCCGACCTGCCGGGTCATTGTCAATCAGGCCCATACCTTCGCCACCGGGGGCAGTTTCAACAACGGGATGCCGTTTTCCCTGTCAATGGGATGCGGCAGTTGGGGCGGCAATTCCATTGACACCAATCTGCACTGGCGCCATTTCGTCCAGACTACCAAGATCGTGCGCGAGATACCGTCGCGAGAACCCGAACTGGACGAGATTTTTGGCCAGTATTGGGCAGAGGCGGGCCAATGAGGGAACCACCCAACGGAACCGTCCGTGACTGGCTGGACCTGCGCGCGGATCAGGGCGGCGCTGGTTTCGTCTTCCCCGACGGTGCGCCGGACCTGAGCTGGGTCGAGCTGCGAGACGTGGCCTGCCGCATCGCTTGCATGTTGACCGATCTGGGCGTGGCCAAAGGCGAAAGCGTTGCGATCCTCTATCCCAATTGCCGCGAAGCTTTGGCTGTGGTTTTCGGTGTTCTCTATGGCGGGTTCCGCGCCACCATGATCAACTTGGTCGCGGGTGACAGTGCCGTTGCTTATGCGCTGGATCACAGCGACGCGCGTTTTGGCTTTGTGCATCCCGATCAGACCGAGTTGTTCGATCGCACAGCCACCCGCGAGGCGATCATCCCAATGCAGGTCGCACAGGCAGAGGGCGCCACGGGCGATCTGCACGAACTTGCGCCCGAGGACCATGCGCTCCTGATGTATACTTCGGGCACGACCGGCCGCCCGAAAGGGGTGGTGCACACCCATTCCAGCCTTTTGGCAGGTGGCTGGACAACGGCGGTGGCGCATGAGTTGACGGCCAATGATCGCGGGTTCTGCGTCTTGCCGATCTATCACATCAACGGCCTGTGCGTGACGGTGATGGGCACGCTTGTTTCGGGCGGTTCGCTGGCCATGTGCGAGCGCTTCTCGGCCAGCCGGTTCTGGGGCAATCTGGGGCGGGCGCAGGCAACGTGGTTCTCGGTTGTTCCCACCATAATTTCCCATCTTCTGCATTCCGACCTCAACCCCGAGCCTGAGACGTGCAAGCGCCTCCGGTTTGGCCGCTCGGCCTCATCCGCGCTGGCGCCAGACGTGCAGCGCGCGTTCGAGAAACGGTTTTCGGTTCCAATCATCGAAACCATGGGGCTGACCGAAACCGCTGCGCAAATCCTGTCGAATCCCCTGCCGCCGGGCGTGCGCAAGATCGGCTCGCCGGGGGTCGCCTATGGGAATGAGGCGGCGATCTTTGACGCCGACCTGCAGCCCGCCCCGCGCAAGGCCGAAGGGGAGCTGGTCATTCGTGGGCCAAACGTCATGCTCGAATACCTCAAGGATCCCGGCGCGACCGCCGGGACATTCACCCCGGACGGGTGGCTGCGCACTGGAGATCTGGGGCGCATGGATGCGGATGGCTATGTCTATGTCACCGGACGGCTGAAAGAACTGATTATCAAGGGCGGTGAAAACATCGCCCCGCGCGAAATAGACGAGGCGCTTTACTCGCACCCTGACGTTGTCGAGGCCGCCGCCTTTGCGCGGCCCTGCAAAAGCTACGGGGAAACGGTTGCCGCCGCTGTAAGGCTCCGCGATGGGTCGGCCCTGACCGCGCAGGCCCTTCTGGAAATTTGCCAGAGCCGTTTGGGAAAGTTCAAATCGCCTGACGAGATTCACCTGTTGGGCGATCTACCGAAGGGTCCGTCGGGAAAAATTCAGAGAAACAGGATTCTCGCAATCGTAGAAGAACGTACCGGCGCCCCCTCTTAGATGCAGAGGCGCCGGTGTTGGTCTCTTATCCGAGATCCATGCCAAGCGATTGGAGTTGCGCCAGCAGTGCACTGCCCGGATCGTCCACGCTATTCCAATTGTCGGCGGTCAGGTTTGATAGTGTCAGGTCTTCGGCCTGCACGCCTTGCAATGTCGTGAGATTGCCGCCATTTCCGAGAATCTCGATCACCAGATCATCACCCATTTCGGTGACTTGCAGATTTTGCGATCCCAGTGACCGAAAGTCCAAACGATCCTGAGCAGGATCGAAACCTTCGAACGTCGTTTTGGCGCCCCAATCCCAGAACAGCTCGATCGTGTCTGGCCCATCGGTCAGAGCCGTGGCGCCCGCTCCGCCGTTTCCGGTATCCGTGGGGGGTGTCGCTCCCGACCCGTCGCCCTGGTCCTGATCTTCGAGGTCGCCGGTCCGGGTCTGGAACCCATCGGTGGTCGCGCCCGCCGGTGCCTGCGGGGTCAGCAACTCTGCGCGAGAGACCAGCGTGACGGCGTCCTGCTCAAAGCCGAACGGCACCTCAAGATTGTCTTCGATGACCTGATCATGATGAAACTCAACCCGACCCGGTACCAGATCGGCCAGCGTTACACCCGCCAAGGTGAGGCTTTGCCCGGAAGGCAGAGAGGAAATGACCAAGCCGTCCGCCGTATCTTCGACCGACAACCGTTCACGCGTGCCGAAATAGAGAAAGCTCAGCTTCATGCTGTTCGGGTCGAACCCGTTCATCACCTCATGCACGCCATATTCATGGCTGCGGACATAAACAGTGTCCTGCGCGCGCGGGCCCTGGCCGAGTTCCCAACTTAGGACACCACCGATATCCTGCCGGAAGTGCTCGTTGCCGACGATACCGAAACTGTCGATGCTGAGGTCCTGAAAACCGACCCCTTGAACGATCTGCGCCGCATCTGACCAGGGGCTGTCGACGACAATTTCGCCATTGGCCGATTTCGTCAGGATCATACCATGAACCGAGGTGTCGCCGACCGAGAGGATGTCGCGCGCCGGATCGAAACCAGTGATGTCGTCCGCGTTTGAATCCGCCCGCCAGATCGTGCCGCCATTATCCGTGGTGCCCAGAATCTGCGGCGGATTTGACCCATCGGTGTCATAGGACAACACATAGCCGTCGCTGCCCGCCGGTTCGGTGATGACCGTTCCCAATGCCGAGGCGACCTCGTTTTGGGCCGACGCTTCGGCAATCGAGAAATTCGCCATGGTGAGATCGGCAAGCCCCAGTCCTTGCAGGATCGTGGTGGACATTACCGCTCCGGCGTCGTCGCTGACGGCAAGGCGGACGGTCTGGCCCAGCGCGTCGCCGCTTTCTTCGAAGATGTCCAGCCGCGTGCCGGTCACGCCCGCGCCGAGATGCAGCATGTCTTTCGAGGGGTCAAAATCCGCAATGGTTCGCGAGGGCGTATCCAGGGTGATGTCGATCATCATGCCTTCATGCATCCCGCCTGATGATCCCCCCGCATGGTGCCCATCTGTCTCGCCGACGAGCTCGGCAAACACGGCCCGTGCGCTGCCGTCGAGCACGTTGATCCGCGCCGGGTCCAGTTCGGCGGCGGACACACCAGCCAAGGTCACGCTCTGGTTGTTTGACGGAATGGCGATGGTCAGGCCGTTTGTTGACTCAGTCACGCTCAGGGCGTCCGCTCCAATCCAAGCAATAAACAGCGTGTCGCTAGCCGGATCGAATTCAACGGTTTCAGCCCGTCCCCATTGCCAGTCGATGGCAACGCTCGCATTGCCCGCTGAGATTGTATCGTTTGCGAAGTCATCCACACTCGGCGGTGTCGTAGGCATCTCGGGCGCGGGAGGATCGACCGGCGGGGACGGCTCGCCCGGTTCGACAGGGTCGGGCGTGTCGCCCACCTCAATCGGCGCAGAACCCTGATAGACAGCGATCGCCTCTTCAACTGTCGGAGTGGTGTAGCCGCCAAATTGTTCAATATAGCGCAGTATCGACGTGCCGTATTCATCTGTCGAAACGGCGCCATTCTGCAGCAGCGAAAGCGTGCCCCAGGCCCCGCGCAGATGCGCTGCGGCCATGATGCCCGAAAGTGTCAGTGTGACCGTAACCGGTTGCCCCGCATCCACATAGCTGCGCGTGCTGCCAATATAGTCGTCAAGGCTCTCTCCCTGATAACCCAGGCCCGTTTCGATGACCTGCAGATTATACCCGAACGCCTCCTGAATGGCGTGCTCCTGCGCGGCGCCGGTCATGAAATCCTCTAGTGAATGGACCCCGTTCTTGCCGGTCCAGGTGCCATCCCAGGTATTGGTAGCTGCGCCATTGCCGTAGAACAGGTCATCCTGATAATACCCAAGGTCGATCAACAGCGCTTCACCGAATTGATACCCGACAAAACCCAGGCTGTTCATCGACCTGTAGGACATTGCCTGCCATTCGTCGTCTGACAGGTCGCCCCACCGGCTGTGGGTGGGGAAGAAGTCCGTCACTGATCCGTCGGCCCATTGATCGAGTTGCCAGTCTGCGATCGTGCCCGCCTCATAACGATCGCGATCCCAGCCGGATTCGAAATCGCGCAGCGCATCGCGAAATTCTGAGTAACTTCCTGAGGTCATGAGTCCGCTCCCTATTTTGTTCACGCGCAAGTGATAGAGAGGGATAGATGCAACATATTGTTAAGATTGAACATTAACGGAATTCGCGGCGAGTTTCTGCCGCAAGGCTGCCTTTTGAAAGGCGTGAATCTGCTTGTCTGGGAGACAGAAGCAATTCCACTGAACGCGCGTTTTTTGGGTTGAGATCGCCTTTACAGGGTTGGATTGTCTGGCCAAATCGGGCCTGCGCGCGCGATTCCCGCAGCCAGCCTTGCGATCACATTTCTGTTATTCAAGTCACGTACAACGCAGGGGCAAGCGAGTCCATTGAGGACAATCCGGCAGCGTTACAATTCCAGACGCATCCTTCTAGGTTCTGGACCTATTAATTTTGTTGCCGTCATCCCGCCTGCGTGATTCATGCCCGTGAGTTTCAGGGGTATAACATGAGCAATCTATTCTGGCTGACCGATGAGCAGATGGCGCGGCTTCAGCCTTACTTTCCAAAGAG
>NZ_JBGRUO010000010.1:0-154171 GCF_041537905.1 Ruegeria jejuensis
TTTGCGAAGGATCGCGGCTAGGACATTCGACCAGATGTTCGATGCACTCGCCGAAATCTGCAATCTGTTCACATCGCGGGAATGTTGGAATTACTTCTGTGAGGCTGGATATGGATCAGGTTAAAGGCTCGGAACTTTAGAGGCGCCGTTGCCCCGCGTCATTGTTCTGGATCAATGCACGGCGCGTTTCGCGGCGTCGGCCGTGGTTTTTGCAAGCCCCCCAAGGCTCTTGCCGCCATCGCGGAATTGGCTCAGGCTGCCGGTAACCTTTTTTGCTTTCGGGCATGGGGGCAGCGCTGGCAGGAAAGGTCGGAAATTTTGGAGCAGCTCTTTCTGCATGTCCTGAACGTGGTGCTGCCGGTGATGATCTGCGCCGGGATCGGCTGGTGGCTGGCAATCATCAAGGCGCCGTTCGACAACAAGGTCATTGGCGGGATCGTGAGCAAGGTTGGTTATCCGACCCTGATCCTTTCACATCTGTCGACCACCAAGATCGCGGTGAGCTCCTTTCTCGACATGCTTGCGGCGGCATCACTTGTTGTCGCGGGGTTTGGTGTTCTGGGCTTTGTCGTGCTCAAGGCCATGCGCCTGCCGGTGCGCGCGTTTCTGACACCGCTGATGCATTCCAATGTGGGCAATATCGGCCTGCCGATCACGCTGCTGGCCTTTGGAGACGCCGGTATGGCCTATACGATGGCGTTTGTCGTTGTCGTGCTGGTCAGCGTTTTCACCATCGGCATGTGGATTCCCGCAGGGACGTTCTCGCTAAAAAGCCTGCTGACCTCGCCGATCATCTATGCGGTGATCATATCACTGGGACTGATGGCGACCGGCCAGTCTCTGCCCGCCCCGATCGAGAAATCCTTCGACATTCTGGGTGGGTTGTCGATTCCGCTGATGCTGCTGACGCTGGGCCATACCTTGGCGACGCTCAAGGTCGGCGCGCTCTGGCGATCCGGGCTTCTGACCCTGCTGCATCTGATCATGGCGGTGGTCATCGCCAGCGTTCTGGTGCCGGTCTTTGGGTTCACCGGGGTCGAACGCGGGGCCTTCATGCTGTGCTGCCTGATGCCCTCCTCGGTCGCGACCTATCTCTTCATCGACCAGCATGTGCCGGAATACGCACCCGAGGTGGCAGGGTTCATCCTGGTGTCGACGCTGGCGACCATCCTGGTGCTGCCCCTTGCGCTGACCTATTGGATCTGAGCCCGGCCAACGTCAGTTCCGGGACAGTTCCGAGGGATCGCGCAGCAATTCGCCATTGGCATGACGCCCCGAGCGAACGACCACTTTCGGCCGCCCCATCCGCGCGACCAACTCCTGCATGCTCAGCCCAAGAAAGCGCAAGCCGCACAGGCGCTGCCCGTTGCGATCATCAATGATCGAAAACGTGCCGCCCCGGAAGGCAAGGCTGTATTCTTTTGCCTGCATCTCATCAATCAGCGCCGTCCAGGACGAGACGCGGTTGAAGATCGGCAGGAGGATGGATCGAAGAAGTATAGCTGTTTCACAATCCCAGACCGCAGGCTGCGGGCCGGAGGGATTGGGTACTGGATTTGAATGCAACATAACAACACCGCACAATTTTACTCATTACTACAAGACAAGTGTGGCATAGATCGCGCAACAATGCTTCAAAAAATGTCCGTTTCTTTGAAACTTTATGCCGCCACAAAGGCCCTTACCAAACAATACTAACAGGGCGCTACTATTGTTTCTGTGAAAGATATCACAATGAGTGTTTTTTGCACGCCGCGGCGGACGGCGGTTGGCCAGACCGGGGCCGATTGTTTGTGCCGACGCGACGAATCTGTGACCGACTCTCCCCGGCGGGCGCTCGATTTCAGTGATTGAAATCGCACCGGGAACTTTCAAAGTTTTCGAAACCGGAAGCGGGTTACTCTCTGAACCGCCTTGGATACCTCGAACCCGCATGCAAGCCAAATCACTAGCGTCGGGCGTGTGTTCTGAACCTATTGCAGAAGCGCAGCGTTCGTCCTTGAGGGACCATCGGCGTCTATCGTCCCGGACATTTGCCTAGATGCGGCGCGGGGGATTGGCAAAATCTTGCCGGCGAATTGCCAAGCCTCTTTTCAATTCCCGTGGGACCACCGTAAAACGCTGTAACCCCTCGAACCGGCACTGAAGCTTCTTGCAAAACAAAGCCCGTAAAACGAATACGATTTGGCCGCGCCTGCGCGGCACCGCCCGGACTGCTATTGCGTTGGGGCTTTTCGGGCTTGTCGCTGCCTGCGCCCAAAGCCCAACTGAAGCGGATATCAACCCGGAACGTCAGTCAATGGCGCTGCTGGAGGTCTCGCACAAACGCGCGCGCGGGCAAAGGGTGTGGTGCGTGCCTTACGCAAGAGACCTCAGCGGCATCGAAATTCGCGGCAACGCCAAGGACTGGTGGGGTAAGGCGCGTAATACTTATGAGAGGGGCGCTGAACCGGTTGTAGGAGCGGTGATGTCGTTTCGGGCGACGGGCGGGATGCCGCTAGGCCATGTGGCAGTCGTGTCCGATATTGTCACCGACCGCGAAGTCATCGTGAACCACGCCAACTGGCACCGCAACCGGGTATCGTTGAAAATGGGCGTCAGGGACGTGTCCAAAAACAATGACTGGACGCTGGTTCGGGTCGAAAGCCAGCCTGGCCGGTATGGCAGTTCCTACCCGGTGAACGGATTCATCTATCCGAGTGTTGACGAGTAGCCCACTGCACAGCAGAGCTTTGGCCTAGAACGCCCCCAAAGCTCAAAGGCCGTAAAGCGCGACGAACTTTGCCTCAAGGTAATCCAGCAGCGGCTCCGGTGACGGTTCAGTTCCACTGGCGCGCCTGATCACCTCGCGCGGCGCGTAGAGGCCGCCGAAACGTTGCAGATTGTCGCGCAGCCAGCCTGTCGCGCCGGAGGTGTCTCCGCCAGCCAGTTGCGTGTCCAGATCGGGAACCGCCTGGCGCAGCGCGTCATAGAGGCAACCGGCATAGACATTGCCCAGGCTGTAGGTCGGGAAGTATCCGAACAGGCCTACAGACCAGTGCACATCCTGCAGACAGCCGTTCGAGGGAATGTCGACCGCGTAACCGAAATCAGCCTCGAACCGGTCGTTCCAGGCGGGTTCGAGGTCGCGGACCTGCAGGTCGCCCTGCATCAGGGCCCGTTCCAGATCAAAGCGCAGCATGATGTGAAGGTTGTACTGCACCTCATCCGCCTCGGTGCGGATATAGCCGTTATGGACGCGGTTGACGGCACCGTAGAAGGCATCGGCATCCGCGATCCCGAATTCGCCGAACCTGTCGCGCATCTGCCCATAAAGCCAGCCGGCGAAGGCGCGGGAGCGGCCAAGCTGGTTCTCATAGATCCGGCTCTGGCTTTCATGCACGCCCATCGACGCGCCCTGCCCCAGCGGCGTCAGCAGATAGGCCGGGTCGATATTCTGCTCATAAGTGGCGTGACCGACCTCGTGAATAGTGGAATAGAAGCAGTTGAACGGGTCGGTCAGGCTGGTGCGCGTGGTGATCCGCACATCGTTACCAGAGCCGGAACTGAAAGGATGTACCGCCTTGTCCAATCGGCCCCGTGTCAGGTCATATCCGAATGTCCGGGCCAGAAGATGGGTCAGTTCCATCTGTTTGGGCTCGTCAAATTCGCCCTCCAGCCCCGCGGGCATGGGCTGCGCCAGAAGCCGGGCGCGCAGATCAACCAGCCGGGGGCGCATTGCGTCAAAGATCGCGCCGATCTGGGCTGCGGTCGTATGCGGCTCATAATCCTCGATCATCGCATCATAGACATCCCCGCCCGAAGCCAGCGCCGCGCCCTCTTCGCGTTTGAGTGCGACCACCTCCTCCAGCACCGGCAAGAACGCCGCCACATCCTCATCGGCGCGTGCCTGTGCCCATGTGCCCTGCGCCTCGGAGGTCACCTGCGCGATGCGCTTGGCCAGATCGGCGGGCACTTTGACCGTGCGCTCATAAGCGCGACGGATTTCGCGCAATTGTGCCGCACCCGCCTCATCCGGAGCCTCAGCGCGCGCCAGCCACGCGCCCACGCGCGGGTCCGAGCGGCGAGCGTGCAGCACCGCCTCGATCGCGGCCATCTCCTCGCCGCGCTGACTGGCTGCGCCGCGTGGCATGACGGTTTCCTGATCCCAGCCGAGGCGGCCCGCAATCATGCCAAGCGCGGTTGTCTCGCGCTGATAGGCCATCAACTCGTCATAGGCACTCATGTCAAATTCCCCGGACAGAGGTGGAAATGGGATAAGCGCACAGGAACCGCGCCCGCAGGATCAGCACCCAGACCAGAACGGCCATCAACTGATGCAGGATGGCGATCTGCCAGGGCGCGGCATAGATCACCGTTATGATCCCCAGCACCACCTGTAGCGACAGCCCGGCCAGCACCGCATTGAAGGCAAAGCGTGTCTGCGGATGGGCACTGCTGCGACCGCGCCGCCAGACAATGATGCCAAAGATCAGCAGCAGATAGCCCGCCACCCGGTGGATCCACTGCACCAAACCGGGGCTTTCGAAAAAGTTCCGCCAGATCGGCTCCAGCACCGTGGCGTCAGGTGGCAGCACCTGCCCGCCCATCAGCGGCCAGTCGGTATAGGACCGCCCGGCATCAATCCCCGCCACCAGCGCGCCGAGCAGGATTTGCAGGAACGCGAAATGCATCAACCCGGTGGAAAGGGAAAAGAGCTTGGCTTCTTTGGCCCGCCTCGCCTGCATCAGTTCACGCTCTTCACGCCCCAACAGGAAGATATACCAGCCCAGCACGCCCAGAATGACAAAAGCGAGCCCCAGATGCACCGCCAGACGGTAACTGGCAACGGCAATCATCCCTTCGCCCTGTGTCACGCCTGAAGCGACCATCCACCAGCCGACACCGCCCTGCACCGCGCCCAAAGCACCGGGAATGATCAGACGGCCCGTCCAGCCGGTCGGGATTTTCCGCAAGACCAGAAAACCCAGGAACCCAACGGCCCAGACCAGGCCAACCACGCGGCCCAACTGCCTGTGGCCCCATTCCCACCAGTAGATCTCTTTGAAATCAGGCA
Source organism: Ruegeria jejuensis (assembly GCF_041537905.1). NCBI lineage: Bacteria > Pseudomonadati > Pseudomonadota > Alphaproteobacteria > Rhodobacterales > Roseobacteraceae > Ruegeria > Ruegeria jejuensis. The sequence goes on from NZ_JBGRUO010000010.1 coordinate 5,057, forward strand.
ATTCCATCCACTGGTTCTGGATGCGCCACTGGTCGATCTGCTTGTATTTGTCGAACTCGGCCTGCCATTCGACCTCGGACATGGGTGGGATCGCTCCGGTCACGGGCCGCCATTCGGTGATCGACAGCCCGCTATCGGTCAGCCTTGTCAGCCCGCCCACCACGATCATCGCCACGACGAGCGCAAACAGCACCATCAGCCAGGCGCGAATGCCGCCCCGCGCGCCGCCGCGCCCGCGGTCGATCATGCCCGGCTGCACGGCCTCCTGTTTGCTGTCGTCCGAGACCTCTTCGAAGATGCTGCGCTTTCCGCTCATCCGATCCTCATATTCCGTGTCTGGCCGCAAGCTAGGGCGCTTGGCTGGGAAGGTCCAGCGTCAGTCGCCGCGTTCCTTCCAGCGCACCATCTGCCGCATGATCCCGTGTAGCATCTGCACATCCGCTCGCGTCATTCGCATCCGCGACCAGAGATTGCGCAGGTTCAGCTTCATATTCGCGGCCTTGGCAGGCGGGTAGAAGAACCCCGCCTCCTCCAGCCGTTCCTCGTAATGCTCGACCAGCTTCTCGACCTCCTGCCCGGTCGCCCAGTCGCCCTTGCCCAGATCGGTGCTCTCATGCACCACATCGCCGGTCCGGCGCATCCATTCATAGGCCATCAGCAACACGCATTGGCCGAGATTGAGCGAGGCATATTCCGGGTTCACCGGCACCGAGATGATGGCGTTGGCCTTGGCGATATCGTCATTTTCCAATCCGGCGCGTTCCGGCCCGAACAGCACCGCAACCTTTTCCCCCGCCGCGATCTTTTCAGCAGCCATCTGCATCGCCGCTTCCGGGCTCAGCACCGGTTTGGTCAGACCGCGCTGGCGCGCCGTGGTGGCAAAAACAAAGGTGCAATCCGACAAAGCGCCGGGCAGATCGTCAAACAGCTGCGCCTCATCCAGCAGCCGCCCCGCGCCCGATGACATGGCCACCGCCCTGGGGTTGGGCCAGCCATCGCGGGGCGCGACGATCCGCATCCGGTCGAGCCCGAAATTCCACATCGCCCGCGCCGCCGCACCGATATTCTCGCCCATCTGCGGGCGCACGAGCACAAAGGCGGGCTGGGGTCTGTCGCTAGGCATTGTGGTCTCCTGATCAGGCGCGCCTGCTCTACTGCCCCAGCCCGGTCAGGGCAAGTGGGCGTTAGAGAAGTCGCACCGCCATGCCGCCATCCACCGCCATGGCCCCTCCGGTGACAAAGCTTGCCCGGTCAGACAGCAGGAACATAGCGGCCTGCGCGATCTCCCTTGGTGCGGCCATGCGTTTGACTGGGTGCAATCCGGATATGAAAGCATGGGCCTCGGGGTCGTCTCCGGCCATGGCGGTCTTGGTTCCGCCGGGCAGAAGCGCGCTGACACGGATACCCTCGGCGGCGTGATCGGCGGCAAGCGAGCGAACCAGACCGGCCAACCCGGCCTTGGACGCCGCATAAGCGCCCATTCCCGGCAACCCGCCATTGCTGATGCCAACAAAAGAACCGGTGAACACGAGGCTGCCGCCGCCCGCTTCGCGCAGCGCGGGAATCTGCGCCTGCGCCGCCAGAAGCGCGCTGGTCAGGTTGGTATCGATCACCGCCCGCCAGTTGGCGAGCGCCATCTCAGGCACCGGAGCCATGTCGCCCATCATCCCGGCATTGTTGAACGCCCCGTCAAGCCCGCCGAACTCCGATTGCGCCAGCGCAACCAGCGCCTTGGCATAAGCCTCGTCGGCAACGTCGCCTGCCAGACAAACCGCCTTGCCGCCGCTTTCGGTGATCTCGTCTGCGACCTGCTGCAACTCGGCCCCGCGCCGCGCGCCAAGCACCAGAGTCGCGCCCTCAGCTGCAAACAATCGGGCTGCCGCGGCGCCGATCCCGCTGCTGGCACCGGTGATGATGAGTGTTTTTGCCTCAAGTTCCATGATCCATGTCCTCGCTGATGTGAATGATCAGCCAGTACCCATCACCGCCCCATTGCCGCGATCCGTTTCCTGCGCTCTCGGCCTCATCACGACGCGAAACCGCAAGAATCGGATCGGGCGAGACTCGGCTTGTCTGCGGCAGTGCCCCTTGCCCGCGCAAACGGCCGTGCCTTTGATATTCCCATCCCCGCCGCAATCCAGTAAACGGCCCGGAACAAAGACGTGAAGGACCGCCATCATGGACAGCCCCGAGCAGCCGCAGATCTATCTGATCACCCCGCCCGAGATCGATCTTGAACAGTTCCCCGATCAGATGGCGAAGGTGCTCGACGGGACCGAGATCGCCTGTATCCGGATGGCGCTCTCCAGCCGCGACGAAGATCATGTGGCCCGCGTGGCAGATGCTTTGCGCGAGGTGGCCCACGCCCGCGACATCGCGCTGGTGATCTCGGATCACGTGCTGATGGCGCAGCGTTTGGGGCTGGATGGCGTGCATCTGAGCGATGCCGCGCGCTCGATCCGGGCCGCGCGCAAGGAACTGGGACCGGACGCGATCGTCGGCAGTTTCTGCGGCATCTCGCGCCATGACGGCATGACCGCAGGCGAGGCCGGCGCGGATTATGTCAGCTTCGGCCCGGTTGGTGCCACGGCATTGGGCGATGGCGCCTTTGCCGAGGCCGACCTGTTCCAGTGGTGGTCGGAAATGATCGAGGTGCCGGTGGTGGCCGAAGGTGGTCTGAGCGACGAGCTGATCCGCCAACTGGCCCCGCAGACGGATTTCTTCGGCATAGGCGATGAGATATGGACAGCGCCGGACCCGCTTGCGAGGCTGAATGAGCTACTGGCTGTAATGGTCTGATTTCACGTCAGATAGACCCGCTCCACGCACCAATACATCCCGATCCCGGCGATCACCAGTGAAGCCGGGATCGCAATCCGCCCGCGATACCAGCTGCGGTCGCGAAACCAGAGTCCGACCGTCAGGAAGGCGATGGCAATTACCGTCAACTGCCCGATCTCGACCCCGATATTGAACCCGACCAGCGCGGGTATGAACTGCGCGGTCGGCAGCCCGTATTCGCCTAGCACCGTGGCAAAGCCCAACCCGTGCAGCAGGCCAAAGCCAAACACCACCACCACCCGCCATGGATAAAGTCGCCGGATAAAGACGTTTTCCAGCGCCACAAAAACAATCGACAGCGCGATCAGAGGCTCGACGATTTCGGGGTTCATTCGCACCACCCCCAGCGTCCCCAGCGCCAGTGTCAGCGTATGGGCCAGCGTGAAGGCGCTGATCTGCCAGACCAGCGGGCGCAGGCGCGGGCTGAGAAAGAACAGCCCCAGCACAAACAGGATATGGTCGATCCCATAGGGCAGGATATGTTCGAACCCGATCGGGATATAAGATTGAAACGTCGCCCATGGCCCCAGCGCCGCACCGCCTGCAAGCGCGATGGCGGGGCTGGTCTCGCCGCCTTTCAGATAGCCGGTATAGGGCGCCTCGACCCCCTGCTGGCGCAGCACCAGATCCCCGGCGCCAGCAGGCCATGTCATCTGAAAATCACGCGCGCTTTCGGGCACCGGCCCGGCAAAGAGAATGTGGGTGGCGCGCGGCAGATCGGTATCCCCGATCACCGGAATGCGCGCGCCTTCGAACGACAGATCCACCGGCCCGCCCACGGTGACGCCAAGCGATTCGATCCACCTGACCGCAAAATCCCGCACCAACGGCTCCAGCTCGGCCGAGCCCATGGCGCGATAGCTGTCGTAGCTGCTGGAGAGCTCCGATTCGTCGGTGTCGCTCATCCCGTCCAGATCGATCCCGGCCAGAAACGCCTCGACATTCAGGCGGAATTCCATCGTCAATTGACCATCCGCGACCGAGAAATCAGCGATGCTGGGCGTCACCTCATGGGCGGAGGCAGGCAGGCACAGACACCAGAGGCTTGACAGCAGGGCCAGCAGGCGCAGCTTGAGATGCATCGCGTGAAAGGTCCCTGCCATGATCCGCCGCCCCCTGCTCGCCCTTGTTTTGGCTTGTGTCTTTGCCCAACCGGGTCTTGCACATGAGTTTTGGATCGAACCGTCCGAGTTTCAAGTCGAAACCGGCACAGAGCTGACCGCGCAGCTGCGCGTGGGTCAGAAATTGAAGGGTACGCCACAGGCCTATTTTCCAAATCGCATCGCCCGGTTCGAATTGAATTCAGGGGGTGCGGTGCAATCCTATGAGGGACGTCTTGGCGATATACCGGCGCTGGCCATGCAGCCGGACCGGGGCGGGTTGCTGGTCCTCCTGCATCAGACCGCGCCCAGCACGGTGGATTACAAGGAATGGTCCAAGTTTCAGGCCTTCGCCGATCACAAGGGTTTCCCCGATATTCGCAACCGGCATCTGGCACGGGGCCTGCCGCTGGGCGGGTTCACAGAAATCTATACTCGCTTTGCCAAATCGCTGGTTGCGGTCGGGTCTGGCGCAGGCACAGACGCAGCAAGCGGCATGGAAACTGAATTTGTTGCCCTGACAAATCCTTATACGGACCCGCTCACCAACGGGGTGGCCGTGCAGCTCATCTATCAGGGCCAGCCGCAGCCGGACGCACAGGTCGAGATTTTTGACCGCGCGCCCGATGGCACCGTCACCATCACTCTGACCAGCACCGATGCGCAGGGACGCGCCGTGATCCCGGTGACATCCGGTCATGACTACCTGCTCGATTCCGTCCGGATGCGCCCTTACAGCGGCCCCGAAGAGGCGGTCTGGAAAAGCCTGTGGGCGTCGTTGACATTCGCGGTGCCCTGAGTGGCACCAACCCTTGCGCAGCAGGTGATTTCTGGGCAAGAGAACGGGTATGACACAGCAGACAGATATTCTTTGTATCGGCTCCGTTCTGTGGGATGTGATCGGGCGTTCGGCCAGTCACATGCGGCAGGGCTCGGACGTGCCGGGGCGCATTACCCGCCTGCCCGGCGGTGTGGCGATGAACATCGCGATGACGCTGGTCCGCTTCGGCATGACCCCGGCGCTGCTGACCACGATCGGGCGCGATGGCGAAGGCGATGAGTTAATCGCCGCCTGCGCGCGCATGGGCATGGAAACCAGCCATGTCTACCGCTCCGAGGATCTGCCCACGGATCGCTACATGGCGGTTGAGGGGGCCAACGGTCTGATCGCAGCCATTGCCGACGCCCATTCGCTGGAAGCGGCAGGCGCGAAAATCCTGCGCCCGATGGAAAACGGCGCGTTGGGCTCGCGCGATGCCCCTTATGACGGGTTGGTCGCCCTTGATGGCAACCTGACGCTTTCCTTGCTCGAAGAGATCGCGAAAAACCCGGCCTTTGCGCGCGCCGATCTGCGCGTGGCCCCGGCCTCGCCCGGCAAGGCCGAGCGCCTGCTGCCCTTCCTGCAGAACGCCCGCGCCACGCTTTATGTCAACCTCGAAGAGGCCGGGCTGCTGTGCCAGACCGAATTCGCCGATTCCGCCACCGCCGCACAGGGCCTGCTGAGCCGTGGCGCACTGCGGGTGCTGGTGACCGATGGTGGCAAATCCGCGACCGAGGCTGATGCCAGCGGCGCAATCACCCAGACCCCGCCCGAAGTGCTGGTCACCCGCGTGACCGGCGCGGGTGACACCTTTATGGCCGCCCATATCGCCGCCGAGGCGTCCGGTTCAAACCGCGCAACCGCGCTCAACCGCGCGCTGCTGGCCGCCGCGACGTATGTTTCAGGAGAGACCCCGCTGTGATCGACATTCGACATTCCTCCGAGGTGGCCGCCGCGCGCGCCTCAGGCAAACCCGTCGTGGCGCTGGAAAGCACCATCATCACCCATGGCATGCCCTACCCGCAGAATATCGAGGTGGCCGCGCAGGTCGAACAGGATATCCGCGACGCGGGGGCCGTGCCCGCCACCATCGCGGTGCTTGAAGGGCAATTGCATGTGGGGCTCGAGTCGCAGGAATTGCAGGCGCTTGGCCGGTCGCAAGGTGTCGCGAAGCTGTCACGCGCTGATATGGCCGCCTGTATCGCCACCGGCGGAACCGGGGCCACAACGGTTGCCGCCACCATGATCGCCGCCCATCGCGCCGGGATCGAGGTGTTTGCCACCGGCGGCATCGGCGGCGTGCATAAAGGCGCTGAAACCAGTTTCGACATCTCTGCCGACCTGAACGAGCTGGCACAAACCCCGGTCACCGTTGTGGCTGCGGGGGCCAAGGCGATCCTTGATCTGGCCAAGACGCTGGAGGTGCTCGAAACCTTCGGCGTTCCGGTCATCGCCCACGGTCAGGATGCCTTTCCCGCCTTCTGGTCGGCGCAGTCTCCGCTGAAGGCACCGTTGCGGATGGATGATGCCGCCAGCATCGCGCGCGCACACGCCACACGCGCCGCCCTCGGCCTGCCCGGCGGGCAGCTGGTCGCCAACCCGATCCCCGTTGAGGATCAGATCCCGGCAGAGGAACTGGCACCGATCATTGCCCAAAGCCAGGCCGACGCCGATGCGCATGGCATCACCGGCAAGGCGGTGACACCCTACCTGTTGCAACGAATCTATGAGCGCACCGAAGGCCGGTCTCTGACCGCCAATATCGCGCTGGTCCGTAACAACGCCCGTCTGGCCGCAAAAATTGCCCAATCGCTGACCGAAATCACCGGCTGAGCCTACGGAAACCACCCCGCCCCATTGTTACCGAGATGAGAAAGACTTAACTAACCAGCGGGCTGGACGGGATAAACATGAATACGCCATTTGACGAGGAACCCCACCGACGCCCCGGTCTGCTGGCCGGGCTGCGCGCGTCCTTTCTGACCGGCATTGTCGTCATCGCACCGGTCGGGCTGACAATCTGGCTGATCTGGAGCGTGGTCGGCTGGATCGACGGTGTGGTTCTGCCGCTGGTGCCACACACGATCCGCCCCGAGCAATATATCGGCATCAACCTGCGCGGCGTCGGTGTCATCATCTTCCTGATCTTCACGGTGTTCGTGGGCTGGATCGCCAAGGGCCTTATCGGCCGCTCGCTCATCCAGATCGCCGAAAGCATGGTCGACCGGATGCCGGTGGTGCGGTCGGTCTATTCCGGCATCAAGCAAATCTCGGAGACCGTGTTTGCACAGAGCGAACGCAGCTTCGAAAAAGCCTGCCTGATCCAGTATCCGCGCCGGGGGATCTGGGCCATCGGCTTTGTCTCGATCCCGGCCAAGGGTGAAGTGGCGAAGCGCGCCGAAACGGGCGGCCAGTTGTTGGGCGTCTTCGTGCCGACAACCCCGAACCCGACCTCTGGCTTCCTGCTTTATTTTCCCGCCGAAGACGTGATCATTCTGGACATGAGCGTCGAAGAGGCCGCCAAGCTGGTGATCTCGGCCGGGCTTGTCTATCCCAACGGCAAGGACCCGACCCAGCCGCCCGAAGAGTGATCAGCCGAACATCTCGGCCAGATCAACGGTGCTTTGCGCGCCCAGATCGGATTTGTGCTGGCTCAGAAAGCGGTCCGCGGCCTCCTGCCCGGCACTTTTCAACCGGTGCAGGATCGGCGGCGTCGGCACCAGTTTTGTCGCCACCGACAGCTCGTTCATCAGATCGTCATCGGCGATCATATGCACCAGCACCCGCTTCATCCGACCCGCTTTCAAGGTCCCTTCAGCCAGCAGCCGCTGCACGAAATTGATCGCCCGCAACTCGCGAAACAGCGATGAGTTGAAGCTGATCTCATTGATCCGGTTCTGGATCTGCTGCGGTGTCACCGGCAGTTCATCCCGCTCCAGCGGGTTGATATTGACGATCACCACATCGCTGGGCAGGTCCTCATGGAACAGCGGAAACAGCGCCGGATTACCGGTATAGCCACCATCCCAATAGGCCTCGTCACGACCGGTTTTCGGATCGTGAATTTCCACCGCCTGAAACATGCTGGGCAGACAGGCCGAGGCGAGGATCGCATCGGTGCTGATCTCGCCGCCCTTGAACACCCGGATCTTGCCCGAGCGCACACAGGTCGCGCAGATGAACAGATCGGGCCCATCCTCCGCGCAGACGGTTTTGTAATCGAACCCGTCCACCACCGGCCGTAACGGATTGGAATAAAACGGCCCATAGGCATAAGGTGACACCATGCGCGACCAGGTATCCGCGACCGAAAACGGCAGAGAATACTCGATCGTGCGCGCCAGATGGCCGGGATCAAGCGCCGACATCCAGCCGGTGAGCCGCAGGTCATCCACCGCCCCCATCCGGCCCCAGAGCGCATCCAGATTGCGCCGCGCGCCATCGCGCCCATCCGCCACCATACCGGACTTGAACGCCGCGCCATTCAGCGCGCCAGCCGAGGTGCCGGTGATCGCCGCCACCTCCACGTCCGGCTCGTCCAGAATGCGGTCCAGCACGCCCCAGGTAAACGCCCCATGCGCCCCACCACCTTGCAGCGCAAGATTGATCCGTTTCACCTGATCCGCTCCTTCATCTGGCCAGAAATATCGCAGAAGCCCGGCGCCTCAACATCGATCACAGCGCGGTCCAGCCACCATCCACCGAAATCGTGGTCCCGGTGATCTGCGCAGCGGCGTCCGAGCACAGGAACACAGTCGTGCCGCCCAGTTGTTCCACGGTGGCAAATTCTTTCGAGGGCTGACGCTCCAGCATCACTTTTTTCACAACCTCGTCCCGGCCCATATTGTATTTCTCCATCGTGTCGGGGATTTGCGCCTCGACCAACGGGGTCAGCACATAGCCGGGGCAGATGGCATTTGCCGTGATCGGCTCCTGCGCGGTTTCCAGCGCGACGCTCTTGGTCATGCCCACGACGCCGTGCTTGGCCGCGATATAGGCCGTTTTGAAGGGCGACGCGGTCAGCCCATGGGCCGAGGCGATATTGACCACCCTGCCCCAACCAGCCTCGCGCATCATCGGCAGCGCGGCAGCCGTCGTATGAAAGGCCGAGCTCATGTTGATGGCGATGATCGCCTCCCATTTCTCGACCGGAAACTCATCGATCGGGGCGACATGCTGAATGCCTGCATTGTTCACCAGAATATCGCAGGACCCCGCCTGCGCGATCAGGTCCCGGCACTCGTCCCCTTTCGACATGTCAGCTTTGATGTAACGCGCCTGCGTGCCGGTCTCCCCGGCGATTTGGCGGGCCAGCGCATGATCCTCATCCCGGTCGGTGAAGGAGTTCAAAACCACATCCGCGCCCGCGCGCGCCAGTTCCCAAGCAATCCCCAATCCGATGCCGGAATTTGATCCGGTAATCACGGCGGTCTTTCCCGATAAGGTCATGGCTCATCCTCTTCTTCATCCGATCTGATTGCGGCGCAGCCTGCCATGCTGCAGTTGCAAAGAAAACGGGGAAGTTACGGCGCATGGTGACCCAGCCTCAAGAAGACAGGCGGGTTCCCGCGTAGCCTGACAATATGCCGCAAAATCAAACGACAAATCCGGGCTATATGGATCTACGAGCCAACTCCGCCCGGATGCCAACACGGCGAAAAAAAACGCCCGCACGAAGCGGGCGTTAAGTTATTGAGGCAGGTTTCATACAGGCAAGAAACCTATCGAGCAGTGACACCTTTATAAGCAATTCCGCTGCGGCATCCAAGCTAAAAGTTTGAAAAGACGTGAATCCATCGCTACGCTTAAAGCATAACAAAATAAGGCCAGAGCAGGATTGTTGCTAAAATGCTACAGGATATCGCCCCGCGGATACGTGCGCTAAGTGCCGGAATCGGCCTGATTTTTGCGGCACAACTTGTGGATGCAGAATCGGCACATGGCATAGCTATGTATGGTGCCCCCGAGCTGCCACCGGATTTTGTGTCGCTCCCCTATGCCAACCCCGACGCCCCCAAGGGCGGGCGCGTTGTCTTTGGCAATACCGGTGGTTTCGATAGTCTCAACCCGTTTGTGCAAAAAGGCACCGTTCCGTGGCAATTGCGCTTCTGGACGCATGAAAGCCTGATGGGCCGGTCTTTTGATGAACCTTTCACGCTTTATGGGCTGTTGGCCGAATCGGTCGAGACCGATCCGGATCGCACATGGGTGGAATTCACCCTGCGGGAGGAGGCCCGATTCTCTGATGGCAGCCCGGTCACGGTCGAAGATGTGATCTGGTCCTATGAGACGCTCGGCACCGAGGGACACCTGCGCTATCGCGGGCTCTGGGACAAGATCGCCAGTATCGAGGAAACCGGACCGCGCAAGGTGCGCATAACCTTCAATGTCGAAGATCGCGAACTGGCGCTGATCACCGGGATGCGCCCGATCCTGCAGAAAGCGCAGTGGGAGGGCAAGGATTTCGCCGCAGCGCAGCTACAGGATATCCCCATCGGCTCAGGTGCTTATGTGATCGACAGCTATGAGGCGGGCCGTTTCGTCAATTTCAAGCGCAACCCGGACTATTGGGGCACGGACATCCCTTTCCGACGCGGCACGATGAACTATGACGAGATGAGGCTTGAGTTTTTCGGCGACCAGACCGTTCTGTTCGAGGCGTTCAAGGCGGGCCAACTGTCAGCCGTGCGCGAGTTCAACGCCGACAAATGGGCCAACCAATACAACTTCCCCGCCGTTCAGCGCGGCGATGTGGTCAAGACCGAAATCCCGCATCTGAAACCCTCGGGCATCACCGGCTTTGTGATGAATACCCGCAAACCGCACTTTGCTGACTGGCGCGTGCGCGAGGCGCTGATGCATGCGTTCAATTTCGAATTCATCAACGACACCATCACCGGCGGCGCGCAACCACGCATCACCTCTTATTTCTCGGGCTCCGAGCTTGCTTTGCAGCCAGGCCCGGCAGAGGGACCGGTGCGCGCGTTGCTGGAGCCCCACGCCGACGAGTTGCTACCCGGCGCGCTCGAGGGTTACGACCTGCCGCAAAGCGACGGCAGCGAGCGTAACCGTCGCAACATCCGGGCCGCGACCGCGCTGCTGGAAGAGGCCGGGTGGACCGTGAAAGATGGCGTGTTGCAGGACCAGAACGGCACGCCTATGCGGTTCAACATCCTGATCAGCCAGGCAGACAAGGAAAGCGAAACCGCGATCGAGATCTTTGCCCGCGCGCTGGAACGGCTGGGCATCGTGATCGCCGCCGAAAAGGTGGATGATGCACAGTTTACGTCGCGCACCAACGAGCTCGATTTCGACATGACCTATTACCGGCGCGCCTTGTCGCTGTCGCCGGGCAACGAACAAAAGCTCTATTGGGGCAGCGAAAATGCCCATACGCCGGGCACGCGCAACCTGATGGGCGTGTCCTCTCCGGCGGTGGATGCGATGATCGAGCATATGTTGACCGCCACCTCGCGCGAAGATTTCATCGCCGCGACCCGCGCGCTGGACCGTCTCCTGATCTCGGGGCGCTATGTGATCCCGTTCTGGAATTTCGACGTTGGGCGCATCGCCCATGTAAAGGAAATGAAATTCCCCCAAGCTCTGCCGATCTATGGCGACGGGCCGCAATACATGCCCGATGTCTGGTGGTATGAGGCCAACTGAGCGACCCGGATCGATTCTCTCGGAGGCCTGACGTGACCGCCCGCAAACTCTTTGCCGAATTCTTCGGCACCGCCTTCCTGCTGATCGGTGTCGTGGGTTCGGGCATCATGGCCCAGACGCTGTCGGACGGGAATATCGCCTTGGCGCTTCTGGCCAATGCCATCGCCACCGGCTGTATCCTGTTTGCGATCATCACCACGCTGGGCCCGATCTCGGGCGCGCATTTCAACCCCGCCGTCACGCTGGCCTTTGCCCTGCGCGGCGAACATGCATGGAAAGATGTCGCGCCTTACGTGGTTGTGCAGATCATCGGTGCGATCCTCGGCGTCTGGGCCGCGCATCTGATGTTCGATCTGCCGGTGCTGCAAGCCTCGACCACCCTGCATCGCAGCGGCGGCGCGCAGTGGTTTTCCGAGATCATCGCCACGCTCGGCCTACTTTTCGTGATCTTTGGCGGCGTGCGGCACCGGCCCGATGCGGTGCCACCTTTGGTCGGCTTCTATATCACCGGGGCTTACTGGTTCACCTCGTCCACCAGCTTCGCCAACCCGGCAGTGACCATCGCGCGCGGCTTTACCGACACCTTCGCGGGCATCTATCCCGGTCATATCGCGATGTTCATACTGATGCAGATCATCGCCGTCTTCATCGGCCATGTGGTGCTGAACTGGCTCTTTGCCGCTGAAGGCTCCGAGGATAGCAAGGCCTGACGTCAGACCAGCGAGGTCACCCACAGGATCGTCGCATCCTCGTCGCTGACCGATACCACGTTATGCCCCATCGTGGCATCGTAATAGGCGCTGTCGCCCCGGCGCATTTCAACCGGCTCGTAGAACTCGGTATAAAGCCGCACCACCCCGGTCAGCACATAGAGGAACTCTTCGCCGTCATGGCGCACCCAGCCATCGAACTCCTCCATCGCGCGGGCGCGCACCCGCGCACGATAGGGCAGCATCTGCTTCTTGGTCAGGGCACCGGCCAGCAGCTCATGTTCATAGGTGGCGGTGGCATGTTCCGAGCCTTCGCCGGATTTGGTCACCGACATGCGCCCGTTGACCTGGCCCTTTTCCGGCTGGGTGAACAGCTGCGGCACCGAGATGCGTAGCCCCACCGCCAGTTTCTTGAGCGCATCATAAGTGGGCGACATCTGCCCGTTCTCGATCTTGCTGAGCGTCGAGCGCGCCAGCCCGGCCTGATTGGCGGCCTGTTCCAGCGTCCAGTCCTGCGCCTTGCGCAGCTCGCGCACCCGCGCGCCAAGGTCCAGCGGTTCCGAGCTTTCCTCGGTCCCGTTTTCGCGGGCAATACGGATGAGTGATGTGGGGTCTTGCGGTTTCATGGCGCCTGTATAGGAGCCGCGCACGCGGCTTGCAACGCGCGCCCGCGCAAGATAGCCAATCGTCATGCTAGCGATCTTCGATCAGGGGCCGCCGCCGCCCTGCCCAACCCCGTTCAACCTGGCCGCTTTTGTGATGCGGCACGCGCAGGCGCTACCCGACAAGGTGGCACTGTCGGTGCTGGGCGCGCAGGACTGGACCTATGGTGAACTGGAGGGCGCCATTCGCGGCACCGCCACCGGCCTGCTGGCGCGCGGTGTCCAACCCGGAGAGATCGTTCTGATGCGGCTGGGCAATACGGTCGATTTCCCCATCGCCTATCTCGGCGCGATTGCCGCCGGGATCGTGCCGGTGCCGACCTCGTCACAACTGACCGAAGCCGAGACCGCCAAGATCATCGCCGATCTGTCCCCGACCGCAGTGCTGCGTGATCCGCAAATCGCCTGCGCGCCGCATAACCGCACCATCTCGCTCACTGATCTACAGACCATGCGCACCCTGCCGCCCGCCGCCTATGACATGGGTGACCCGGATCGGATGGGGTATGTGGTCTATACCTCGGGCACATCCGGGACACCTCATGCGGTGGCCCATGCCCATCGCGCGATCTGGGCGCGGCAGATGATGGTCGAGGGCTGGTATGGCCTGACGCAAGAGGATCGCCTGTGCCATGCGGGCGCGTTCAACTGGACCTACACGCTGGGCACCGGGTTGATGGACCCCTGGGCCATTGGCGGCACCGCCCTGATCCCTGCCGCCGGAACCGCGCCAGAACAGCTACCTGCGCTCTTGCGCGATCATAAGGCGACGATTTTTGCTGCCGCGCCGGGCGTTTACCGCAAAGTCCTACAGCAGGACGAAGTGCCCGACCTGCCCGATCTGCGCCACGGGCTCTGTGCAGGAGAAAAGCTGTCACCCGCCCTGCATGAGCGCTGGAACATCGCCACAGGGACCGAGCTCTATGAGGCCTATGGCATGTCCGAATGCTCCACCTTCATCTCGGCCTGTCCGGGCCATCCCGCAAGCGGCGACGTTTTGGGCCACCCCCAAAAGGGCCGCCGGATCGCGATGCTGGGCAAAAACGGGCCGGTCGAGATCGGCGAGGAAGGCACAATCGCCATCCATCGCTCTGACCCCGGCCTGATGCTGGGCTATCTGAACGCGCCCGAGCAAACCAAGGCCCGGTTTCAGGGCGACTGGTTTCTGACCGGCGATCAGGGCGTCATGCACGAAGATGGCAGCATCGCCTATCTGGGCCGCAATGACGACATGATGAATGCGGGCGGTTACCGGGTTTCGCCGGTCGAGGTCGAAGCGGTGCTGAACCGCCATCCGGGCATTACCCAATCCGGTGCCACCGCCGTTGAGGTCAAACCCGACACGTTCATCATCGCCGCCTTCTATACTGGCCCCGAGGCACTGGACGAGGGCGCCTTGCAGACCTATGTGGAAACCCGGCTCGCCCGATACAAGCAACCGCGCGCCTATATTCACCTGCCGGAGCTGCCCATAGGCGGCAATGGCAAGCTTCTCCGCCGCGCGCTGCCCGCGCTTTTCAAGGTGCCATCTTCATGACCCAGACCACCGTCAAGCTCGATATCATGTCCGACCCGATCTGCCCCTGGTGCTATATCGGCAAGACGCATCTGGACAAGGCGCTGGCGGCGGTGCCGGATCATCCCTTCGTGATTGAATGGCATCCATTCCAGCTGAACCCCGATATGCCGGCCGAGGGCATGGACCGCCGCGCCTACCTGGAAGGCAAGTTCGGCGGCAAGGAAGGCGCAGTCAGGGCTTATGCACCGGTGGTCGAGCATGCCGAACAGGCCGGGCTGAACATCAATTTCGACGCCATGCAGCGCACCCCCAACACGATGGATGCCCATCGCCTGATCCACTGGGCGGGGATCGAAGGCAAGCAGACCAAGGCCGTGGACGCCCTTTTCGAGGCCTATTTCGTCGAGGGGCGTGATATCGGCGACCATGAGGTTCTGGGCGATATTGCCGACGGGATCGGGATGGATGCCTCGGTGGTTCTGAAACTGCTGCAATCGGAGGCCGACCGGGACGATATCGCCGCGCGCGACACCCATTCGCGCAAGATGGGCGTGAATTCCGTACCGACCTTCATCGTTGCCAGCCAGCACGCGGTTCCCGGCGCGCAACCGCCGGAGCTGTGGGAAAAAGTCATTCAGGATATCAAGTCTCAGCTTGAAACCGGGGCTGCGCAGTAGCACAAGTCTTGTGCAATTACGTCTATGGCTCTGATCCCATCCGCGTGATAGCGCGGGCGGAGAAGGAGCAACCAGATGAGTCAGCGGATATCGACGGGAGAGTTCATCGCGCTAATCGGCGTGATGTTCGCAACCATCGCGTTTTCCATCGATGCGATGCTGCCCGCCCTGCCCGAGATCGCCCAGGAACTCAGCCCTGATGAGGAAAACCGCGCCCAACTGATCCTGACCTCTTTTGTGGCGGGTATGGGGATTGGCACGTTTTTCACCGGCCCGCTCTCGGATGCGTTCGGGCGCAAGCCGGTGATTTATGGGGGCGTCGCGCTTTACATTTTCGCCGCAATACTCGCCTGGGCCAGTACGTCACTCGAAACCATCCTGGCCGCGCGCGTGCTGCAAGGCATCGGTGCAGCGGCCCCCCGGATCGTGGCGGTGGCGGTGGTGCGCGACCTCTATTCCGGCCGCCAGATGGCGCGGATCATGTCGATTGCGATGATGATCTTCACGCTTTTCCCCGCCATCGCCCCCGCCATGGGCGCAGGTATCATCGCGTTTTCGGGCTGGCGTGGTGTCTTTGTCGCCTTTGTGGTGTTTGCCTGCATCATGGTGACCTGGATGAGCCTGCGGCTCGATGAACCGCTGCCGCGTGAAAACCGCCGTCCCTTCCGCGCACCGCTGCTCTGGGGTGCGGTGCGGGAGATGTTCCGCAATCCCACCGTGCGCCTGTCGATCGCGGTCCAGACCCTTTGTCTGGGCATTCTCTTCACCATGCTCACCATGGTGCAGCCGGTCTATGACGTGATCTTTGGTCGGGAAGAGACCTTTCCCTTCTGGTTCGGTGCAGTGGCACTGGTCTCTGGCTCTGCCAGCCTGCTGAACGCCGCCGTTGTGGTCCGACTGGGCATGCGCCGTCTGGTCACATGGGCGCTGGGGGTGCAGATCGTGCTGTCGGGCAGTGTGTTATTCCTGACCAGCCTGCCCCTGCCCGATCTGGCCAGCTTTGCAATATTTGTCGCCTGGCAAGCAACCGTCTTTGCCATGGCAGGCGTCACACTGGGCAACCTCAACGCGATCGCGATGGAGCCGATGGGCCATATCGCGGGCATGGCCGCTTCGGTGATCGGAGCGATCTCAACCGTATTGGCCGCGCTGATTGCGGCCCCGATCGGGCAGTTCTTCGATCACTCCCTGCTGCCGCTGACCAGCGGTATCTTTATCATGTCGGTGCTGGCCTTCCTGCTCATGCTGCAAATGGCGCGGGTGGAACAGAGCGTCACAGCCTGAGCTTTGCGGAATCGCGCACCTGACCTATCCTGCCCCGCAGGAGGGGCCACCATGTCATATGATTACGACCTCGGCACGCATAGCTGCCGGATCACCACCCGTTCGGAAGAAGCGCAACTCTGGTTCGACCGGGGGCTGGTCTGGACCTATGGCTATAACCATGACGAGGCGGTGGCCTGTTTCGAGCGCGCGCTGGAACATGACCCGGATTGCGCCATGGCCCATTGGGGCGTGGCCTATGCTGTCGGTCCCAATTACAACCTGCCCTGGGCATTGCTGGACGAAGGCGGGCGCGAACGGGCGCTGACCAAGGCCTATGACGCCACACAGGACGCGCTGGCGAGGCTGCAGGGTCTTACCAAGCTGGAAACCCAGCTGATCAACGCCCTGCCTGCCCGCTACCCGCAACGCACGCCGATCGACCAAATGGAGGCCTGGGACAGCGACTTCGCCGACGCCATGCGCGCGGCTTTCACCGCCTGCCCGGATCAACTGGACCTGCGCACGATCTATGTCGAAAGCCTGCTCAACATGACCCCGTGGAAGATGTGGGACCTGCGCAGCGGTGGCCCGGCTGAAGGTGCTGCCACGCTGGAGGCACAAGAGGCCCTCGAAACCGCGATGCGCGACGACCCGGCCGCGATGTCCCATCCCGGTTTGCTGCATCTCTACATCCACCTGATGGAGATGTCGCCGACACCCGAAAAGGCGCTCAAAGCCGGAGATATCCTGCGCACGCTGGTGCCTGATGCCGGGCATCTGGTGCATATGCCGACCCATATCGACGTGCTCTGCGGTCACTACCAGAACGTTGTGCGCTGGAACCGGCAGGCGGTGGTCGCCGACCTGAAATATTACGAGCGTGAGGGCGCGTTCAACATCTATACCGGCTATCGCCAGCATAACTATCACTTCATTATCTATGGCGCTCTTTTCCTTGGACAAATGCAGCCCGCGCTGGAAGCCAATCGCGGCATATGGGACACCACGCCCGAAGAGATGCTGCGCATCGAAAGCCCGCCCATGGCGGATTTCTTCGAAAGCTACATGGCGATGGAGCCGCATATCCTGATCCGCTTCGGCCAATGGGAGCGTGCCAAGGCGCTGGAACTGCCCGACGACACCGATCTCTACCGGACGGTCACGGCAACGGTGTATTACGCCCGCGCCATCGCCCATGCAGCGACCGGCGACATGCCTGCGGCGGAGGCCGAGGAAAAGCTGTTTGACGCCGCCCGCGCCCGGGTTCCGGAAACGCGGCTGATGCACAACAATAAGGTCGTCCACCTGCTTGAAATCGCGTCAGAAATGCTACGAGGCGAAATCGAGTATCGCAAAGAAAATTACGAGGTTGCCTTTGCCCACCTGCGCGCCTCGGTCGCTCTTGATGACGGCTTGCCTTATGACGAACCCTGGGGCTGGATGCAGCCCACCCGCCACGCGCTCGGGGCGCTGCTGTTTGAACAGGGCCATACGGAAGAGGCCGAAGCGGTTTATCGCGAAGACCTCGGTCTTGGTGGCCAGCTCAGCCGCGCGACCGTGCATCCCGACAATGTCTGGAGCCTGAAAGGCCTGCATGATTGCCTGAAGGCGCGCGGGGAAGATGTTGAAATCATTCAGATCAAGCAACGTCTTGACCTTGCGCTAGCCCGCGCCGACGGCTCGGTTGGGGCCTCCTGTTTCTGTGCGCAGGCGGCGATGCAGGCGCAGACAGGCTGATCAGGCGGTTTTTGCTTTTTTCCGCGTCCCGACAACTTTCTCGGCCAGATCGCGGGCAATCGCAAACGCGCCTTTGATCTTGTCGCTTTCCTTGGCCCAGTCCCGGCGCACCACGATCTTGTTGTCCTTGACCTTGGCCAGACCCTTCTGGTTCTGGATGAACTCCACCAGACCCTCGGGTGAGGCAAACTTGTCGTTGTGGAACTGGATCGTCGCCCCTTTTGGCCCGCCATCCAGCTTGGCGATGCCAGCGCGTTTGCACATCGCCTTGATGCGCACCACCAAGAGCAGCGTGTTGACCTCTTTCGGCAAAGTTCCGAACCGGTCGATCAATTCAGCCGCGAACCCTTCCAGTTCCACCTTCTTCGACAGCGACGACAGGCGACGATAAAGACCCAGCCGCACGTCCAGATCGGGCACGTAATCCTCCGGGATCAGCACCGGCACGCCGAGATTGATCTGCGGCGCCCATTGATCATCCGCATCGCTGAGCCCCTCCATCTCGCCCGCCTTGATCTTGGCGATCGCCTCTTCCAGCATGGATTGGTAGAGTTCATACCCCACATCACGCATCTGACCGGACTGTTCCTCGCCCAGCAGGTTGCCCGCGCCGCGAATGTCGAGGTCTTGGCTAGCCAGCGTGAACCCAGCCCCCAGCGTATCGAGCGAGCCCAGCACGCGCAGGCGTTTTTCGGCCGTATCGGTCAGTTTAGCGCGCGGTTTGGTGGTCAGATAGGCATAGGCGCGGGTTTTCGAGCGGCCTACCCGGCCCCGGATCTGGTAGAGCTGCGCCAGGCCGAACATGTCGGCGCGGTGGATGACCATCGTGTTGGCGGTCGGGATATCGAGGCCGGATTCGACAATGGTCGTGGCCAGAAGCACGTCATATTTACCGTCATAGAAGGCATTCATGCGGTCATCGAGCTCTCCGGCGGCCATCTGGCCATGCGCGACCATATAGGTCAGCTCGGGTAGCTGCTCTTTCAGGAAGGCCTCAATCTCGGGCAGGTCGCTGATGCGGGGCACCACGTAAAAGCTCTGCCCGCCCCGGTAGTGTTCCCGCAGCAGCGCCTCGCGAATGGTGACGGCGTCGAACTCGCTGACATAGGTGCGGATCGCCAGACGGTCGATGGGTGGTGTGCCGATTATCGACAGATCGCGTACGCCGGTCAGGCTGAGTTGCAGCGTGCGCGGGATGGGTGTGGCGGTCAGGGTCAGGACGTGGATGTCGCTGCGTAGCTGCTTCAGGCGCTCCTTGTGGGCCACACCGAAATGCTGCTCTTCATCAATGATCAGCAGGCCGAGGTTCTGGAACCGGATGCCCTTGGCCAACAGGGCATGGGTACCGATCACGATGTCAACCGTTCCGCGCGACAGGCCATCGCGGGTTTTTTGCGCTTCGCCGGCAGAAACAAAGCGCGACAACTGTCTGACTTCCAAGGGAAACCCCCGGAAGCGTTCGGCAAAGCTGGCCGCGTGCTGCCGTGCCAGCAAGGTTGTCGGCGCAATCACCGCCACCTGCAACCCGGACATGGCGGCGACAAAAGCCGCCCGCATGGCCACTTCGGTCTTGCCGAAACCGACATCACCGCAGACCAGTCGGTCCATTGGCTGGCCGGACTGCAAATCCTCCATCACGTCCCCAATGGCGCGCAGTTGGTCATCGGTTTCCTGATAGGGAAAGCGGGCGGAGAACTCCTCCCAGGCATGGGCGGGCGGGTCCAGCATCGGGGCCTTGCGCAGGGCCCGTTCGGCGGCGATGCGGATCAGCCTATCGGCCATCTCACGGATGCGTTCCTTGAGCTTGGCCTTCTTGGCCTGCCACGCGCCGCCACCCAAGCGATCCAGCAGCCCCTCGTCATGGCCGTATTTCGACAGCAGTTCGATATTTTCGACCGGCAGATAGAGCTTGGCCGCTTCGGCATATTCCAGCAGCAGGCACTCATGGGCGGCCCCGGCGGCGGTCACCACCTCCATGCCCTGATAGCGGCCGATGCCGTGATCCACATGAACCACCAGATCGCCGGGGCTGAGCGATTGGGTTTCGGTCAGGAAATTCTCGGCCTTGCGGCGTTTCTTGGGCGCGCGGATCAGCCGGTCGCCCAGCACATCCTGTTCCGAGATCACCACCATCTCGGGCGTCTCAAATCCGTGTTCCAGTGCCCAGACCGCCAGATGCAATCCGCGCTTGCCGATCCGCGTGCCATTGGGGACCGGAATCGCCTCGGCGAGGCCCTCATCCTCGATCAACCCGGTCAGGCGTTCGCGCGCGCCTTCGGAATAGGAGGCGATCAGGACCGGTTTGGCGTCCAGTTTCTCCTGAACATGACCAGCCAGCGCGCCGAAAAGACTGATGTTTTCCTGCTGCCTTTCGGGCGCGAAATTGCGCCCGATACGTCCGCCCGCATCGATCACGCCCGGACCGCTGGCCTGTTGCAAAGGGTTGAACTGCATCACACGACGGGCCGCCACGGCCTCGCTCCAGGCGGTGTCATCGAGATAGAGCAGCCCCGGCGGCGTCGGTTTATAGACGCTGTCCATGCGCGAGCGGTTCTGCAGCGCATGGGTCCGGGTCTCGTACTGGTCCTGGATGCTGTCCCAGCGTGCCAGCCGGGCGGGCGTGACCTGATCATCCAGCGTGATCGTGGCCTCTGGCAGATAGTCGAACAGGGTCTCTAGCTTGTCATGGAAGAAGGGCAGCCAGTGCTCCATCCCCTGATGCTTGCGCCCGGCGCTCACCGCCTCATAGAGCGGGTCATCAGTGCCCGCTGCACCAAATTCGATCCGGTAATTCTGCCGGAAACGGGTAATCGCGGCCTCGTCCAGGATCACTTCGCTGACCGGGGCCAGTTCCACGATGTCGAGCTTTTCGGTGGTGCGTTGCGAGACCGGGTCGAACCGGCGCGCGCCGTCCAACACGTCGCCGAACAGATCCAGCCGCACCGGGCCGCTTTCGCCCGGCGGGTAGATATCGATGATGCCGCCGCGAATGGCGTAATCGCCGGGCTCCATCACCGTGGGGCTCTGGGTGAATCCCATGCGCACGAGAAAGGCCCGTAGCGCCTCTTCGTCGATGCGACGATCGACCTGCGCGGTAAAGGCGGCCTCGCGCAACAGCGCGCGCGCGGGAACCCTCTGGCTGGCCGCGTTCAGCGTGGTCAGCAACACGAAACGCTGCGGCATCTGGTGCACAAGGGCAGCCAGCGTCGCCATACGCGCGGCAGATACTTCGGCATTGGGCGAAACCCGGTCATAGGGCAGACAATCCCAGCCGGGAAAGACAAAGACCGGCATGTCAGGCACCAGGAACGCAAGCGCGGCGCGCATCGCCTCCATCCGCTTGTCATCGCGCGCAACATGGCAGACCGGACCATCGGCGCGGGCACTCTCGCGCAGGATCAGCTGCGCGTCATAGCCTTCGGGGGCACCGCCAACCAGAACGTGATCCGCTGCTGTCATGCTTTGGGTCCTTTCCCCGCCCTAGAGGGCTCCGATGGAGAGGTTCTGATACATACCCCAAAGGGCGGTGACAAAGATCGAGATCATGCCAATGACCTGCGTGATGATCCGGCAGCGGTTCAGGAAACGCGCAATCTCAACCCCTTGGGCGTTCTGCCCATGGATAGCGCGGGCCGTCGCCAGATTGACCAAACCGACAATCGACATCGGGAAGGCCAACAGGAACAGCGCCTGTGCAAATTCGATCCCGTAGAAGAAGCCAAGCATCGCCATCCCCGAAAGGAGAAAGCAGCCGATCGCCAATATCCACAGCCCCGAAACCTCGGTGATATAGAGCAGCCGGTTCACGTTCACCCGGGTGATATCGTTGAGATCCTGCTCGGCCTGCCCGCCCAATCGGCGCGCGCGGGTGACCATGTCAAAGGGGATGCCCATCACCCAGTGGCTGGCGGATGACCACATGACCGCAAGCGCAATCCAGAACCAGAGGTTCGAAAAGCTGCGCATGTCGATCATCTCGAAGATCGAGTCGTACCAGTCCAACCGTCGTCCCCTGCCCTATGCCCTTATCCTGAGGCCTCTGCCATGGCTTGCGTTCAAATGCCACCCTTGAGACCGGGACAATTCCATGCCACCCAGAGCGCAGTTGCGCAAGGAGTATCACCAAATGAAACCCATCGTTGCCCCTTTTCCGACCGCCCGGTTCCGCCGCGCCCGGCAATCCGAGGCCATTCGCGGGCTGGTCCGCGAGAACGTGCTGACGGTGGATGACCTGATCTGGCCGGTTTTCGTGCGCGATGGGGACGGCGTTGAGGAACCCGTGCCCTCAATGCCCGGCGTCATGCGCCGTAGCGTCGACCGGATCGCGCAGGTCGCCATCGAGGCGCAGGCGCTTGGTATCCCGGCGATCTGCCTTTTTCCCTATACCGATCCGTCCCTGAAAACCGAGGATTGCGCCGAGGCCTGGAGCCCTGACAACCTCAGCAACCGCGCGATCCGGGCGATCAAGGCGGCGGCGCCTCAAATCGCGGTGATGACCGATGTGGCGCTCGACCCCTATAACATCAACGGCCATGACGGCTATGTGGTGGATGGCGAGATCGTGAATGACGAAACCGTCGAGGCGCTGACGAAGATGGCGCTGGCGCAGGCCGATGCGGGGGCCGATATCATCGGCCCGTCGGACATGATGGACGGACGCATCGGCGCGATGCGGCAGGCGCTGGAGGCGAGCGGCCACCAGAATGTGATGATCCTCAGCTATGCCGCCAAATATGCCAGCGCCTTTTATGGGCCGTTCCGCGATGCGGTGGGGGCCTCGGGCGCGCTGACCGGCGACAAGAAAACCTATCAGATGGACCCGGCCAATTCCGATGAGGCGATGCGGCTGATCGCCCGCGACCTGAACGAGGGCGCGGATATGGTGATGGTAAAGCCCGGCATGCCCTATCTCGATATCTGTCGTCGCAGCAAGGACATGTTTGGTGTGCCGACCTATGCCTACCAGGTGTCCGGTGAATACGCGATGATCCAGGCGGCGGCATTGAATGGCTGGGTGGACGGCGAAAAGATCATGCTGGAAAGCCTGATGTCGTTCAAACGCGCCGGGTGTGATGGGATTCTGACCTATTTTGCCCCCGAAGTTGCGCGAATTTTGCAGGGCTAACCCTTTAATTCATGTGATTTTCCGGGCGATATCCCGCCCGGTACCGTCATGAACAAGGTGACAGCGCCCCACATTGCGCGTATGCTTGCGGCCAAGACCGGACAAACCGGCTTATCAGGCAACCCACAGAGACAGAGAAAATGAGCAGTACCCAATCCCCACGACTGAGCCGTCGCGGCTTTGCCCTTGGCATGGCCGGGCTGACCGTCACCGCCGCCTGCGGCAATGGCGTCGGAAATTCCAACGCCGCCGTCATCGACGCCCGCGTCGATGCCACCCTGCAGGAACTCTACAACCAGTATCCAAACACCGTCGAGATCGGCAACAAGGCCAATGGTATTCTGGTCATGCCGCTGATCACCGAGGCCGGTTTTGGTTTTGGCGGCGCCTACGGGCGCGGCGCGCTGCGCGTCAATGGCGTCACGGTGGATTACTACCAGACCGTCAAGGGCACCGCGGGCCTGCAGATCGGCGCGGCGCAATATGCCACGGTTCTGTTCTTCATGACCGAGGACGCGCTGGGCAGGTTCCGCCGCTCGACCGGCTGGGAAGCGGGCGCGGATGTGGCCTATGTGGTTGGCGACCAGGGCGAACAGCTTTCAGCCACCACCACCACCACGACCTCACCGGTGATCGCGGCGGTCTTTGGACAGGCCGGTCTGCTGCTGGGGGCCACGGTCGAGGGCACCAAATACACCCGCATCATCCCCTGATGCAGGCCGGTGCCGACGGGGCTATGCCCCCGTCGGTCAATCCGACCGGGTTTCCGTAGGGAACGGCCTTTCGGCCGCAAGCCGCTTGCTCTAGTTTGGCCGCGATCCGGACAGCAGAAGGCACGGCACACCCATGAGATTGATCTTTCGCTGGCTGCTGCGGATTGCCACCGGTCTGATCCTGCTGGTCCTGGCAGGTGTTGCCCTGGTCTATTTCCTGGCCAGCCAGTCCCTGCCCGACTACGACCGCGAGGTTTCTGTTACGGGTCTCTCCTCGCCGGTCGAGATCGTGCGTGACAACGCCAATGTGCCGCATATCTTTGGTGAAACCGACGCTGATGTCTATTTCGGCCTCGGCTATGCCCATGCGCAAGACCGGATGTGGCAGATGACGCTGATGCGCCGTACGGTGCAGGGCCGCCTGTCAGAGGTGTTCGGCGAGCGCACGGTCAAGATTGACCGGCTGTTGCGGCGGCTAGACCTCTATCGCGCGGCGCAACGCTCGGTCGCGGTGCAGGACGAAGAGACGATGGTGGCCTTACGCGCCTATGCTGCCGGGGTGAATGCGCGCCTAAACCAGATCAATGAAGAATCCCTTGGCCGAGGCGCGCCCGAGATGTTCCTGTTTCCAACCCCCATGGCCCCCTGGCAACCCGCCGACAGCATCGCGATGATCAAGCTGATGGCGCTGCAATTGTCGGGGCATCTGGAAGAAGAAGTTCTGCGCGCCCGCACCTCGCTGATGCTGAGCGATCCCGACCGGTTGCTGGATATCTTGCCCGATGTGCCCGGTTCGGGCATTGCCGCACTGCCGGAATATTCGGCGCTCTTCCCCGATCTGCCCCGTTATGCCGCCGGTGAAAGGCCCGCTGCCGATCCGATCTCGCCGATCCCGGAGCGCGGGCTGGCCGGGGCCTCCAATGCCTGGGCGGCTGACCCCTCCCGCTCTGCCAGCGGTGGCACCCTGCTGGCCAATGATCCGCATCTGGGCTTTTCGGCCCCTTCGACCTGGTATCTGGCGCGGTTGGAACTGACCTCGGGCGGGGTGATCGGCGGCACCATCCCCGGCATTCCCGCCGTCTTAACCGGGCGCAGCGACTATCTCGGCTGGGGCGTCACCTCGTCTTATGTGGATGATCAAGACCTCTATATCGAGCAGCTCAACCCCAACAATCCCGAGGAATACCTGACCCCAGACGGCTACAAACCGTTCGAGAGCCGCCCCTCGATCATCCAGATCAAGAACGCCGCGCCAATCACCCTGACCCTGCGCTGGACCGAAAACGGCCCGGTGCTGCCGGGCAGCCTGTACAATCTGGGAACCATCACGCCACCGGGCCATGTGGTGTCACTGGCCTGGACCGCGCTCAGCCCGAATGACACGACCATGTCGGCGGCCATCGCGCTGATGAGCGCCAAAACCGTGACCCAAGCCATCGAGGCTGGCGAGCGCTACCTCACCCCGGCCCAGAACCTGACCCTGGCCGATCGTGAAACGGTCGCGATGCAGACCATCGGTGCGATCCCCCGTCGCGATGCGCGCCATCAAAGCCAGGGGCGGATGCCCAGCCAGGGCTGGCGGCCTGAAAATCGCTGGCAGGGGCGGATGCCGTATGATACCAACCCCTCTTTCCTGTCGCCCGAGGGCGGCTTGCTGGGCAATACCAACAACAAAACGGTCGACCGGCCCTTCCCGAACCATGTCTCTCATAGCTGGGGTGACACCCAGCGGGTGAACCGCTGGGAACGCCTGATGCAATCGCGACAGGTCCATACCCGCGACAGTTTCATCGAGGCGCAGCTGGACCCGGTCAGTTTCACCGCCCGCTCGCTGCTGCCGCTGATCGGGGCCGATCTGTGGTTCACCGGCGAGGCCGCACCCGAGGGCACGCCCGAACGCCAGCGCCAGATCGCGCTGTCGCTGCTGGCGGACTGGAATGGCGAGATGAACGAGCATCTGCCCGAACCGCTGATCTATGCCGCCTGGCTGCGTGCCCTGCAAAAACGCCTGATCGAGGATGAGCTGGGACCGCTTGCCGACGAGTTCAAACATGTCGATCCGCTCTTTATCGAACGGGTCTACCGTGATGTCGACGGCGCCTCGGTCTGGTGTGACGTCAGCCAGAGCGCGCCGGTCGAAAGCTGCACCGACATGGCCCGTCTGGCGCTGGATGACGCGCTGGTCTGGATCGCCGAGAACCACGGCAGCGCGCTGGAAAGCCTGCGCTGGGGCGATGCGCATCAGGCCACCCATGACCACCCGATTCTGGGTGAGGTTCCGGTGCTGCGTTATTTCGTGAACATCCGGCAATCGACCAGCGGCGGGGACAACACGCTGCAACGGGGCCGTACCTCGGGCGAGGACCCGGCGCCGTTCCAGAACGTGCATGGGGCCGGTTTCCGCGGCGTCTATGATTTCGCTGATCCCGACAGTTCGGTCTTTGTCATTTCCACCGGCCAGTCGGGCCATTTCCTGTCGCGCCACTATGACGATCAGGCGCAGCTCTGGCGGCGGGGCGAATATATCCCGATGTCACTGGATGCCGATCTGGCGCGCGCGGCCTCGGTCGGGATCACCACGCTCACCCCGAAACCCTGACCTGATGCGGCCCGGGCGCAACATCACGCATGAAAATGGTCAGGCGGCTGGCCGTCTCAAGCGGTGTGCGACACACTCATAAGCAGATTCAACAAAAAGGAAGTACCAGTTTTGGCTGTTCTGCGCGCCTTGCTTTTGCTTGTTCTCTTTGCCGCATGTGCAACGGTGATTGCCGCCTATCTCGTTTCCGAAAAGCCAGCGACGCAACGGGCCCACACGCCAGCCGCAGTCGCTCAGGAACAGGTCGCCTTTGCCCCCATGCCTTCGGCGGCCGAGTCCGGCACGATCGAGCCGGGCGGTTTCGCGCATGTCAGGCGCGGCGGCCTAAGCTATGCCAATCCGGCGGAGTTCACCTACGAGGTGCCGCAGGATGTCATCGATGCCAGCCAACGACACAGCGCATCAGGTCGCGTCTGGTACAGCTTTCATCCCGATGCGACCGGCCCCGCGCCGGTTATCCTGCTGTTGCACGGGTCCAAGCGAAACGGGTTGTCGATGATCGACATGTGGCGTGAGACGGCAAAGGCGCAGGGTCTGGTTCTGATCGCGCCCGATGCGCGCGGCGACTCATGGGGGGCGGATGATCTGTCGCCAGCACTGCTCGACCAGATTCTGGACACCGCCGCACAAGATCAGCAGATCGACCGCGACCGGATCTACCTCTTTGGCCATTCCAGCGGCGCGATCTATGCGGCACATCTGATCAATCGCACACAGGGGCCGTGGAAAGCTGCTGTTCTGCATGGCGGGTTCGGCACAGCGGATCACTACCGGCCCGCCAACGAGGCAAAGCCGGTCCGGCTCTATCTGGGAGAAGAGGATGCGCTCTTTTCGGTCGATGATGCGGTAGAAACCGGCAAGGCCCTGGCGCGCGCGGGCCATTCGGTGACGCTGCAGCGCATCCCCGGACACACTCATTGGTTCTATGTCATCGGCCCGTCGGTCGCGCGCGACAGCTGGCAGTGGCTCAGGTCGCTGCCGCCCCACGGCTGACGACGTCGCGCGCTGCGTTGGTAATATTCCGCCCGCCACTCGCGCAAGTCATGGACGCGGCCTCGGCAAATATCGTAACTAGGGTTAAATGCCCACGACCCGAGGAAATCCCGATGGCTACAGCCCAGGACAAGCTGCAAAATCTCGCGCGGAACTATGCCCTGGCCTGGAGTTCCGGCAACCCCGATTATGTGGCCAGCTTTTTCGCCCCCGGCGGCCAGATCACCATCTATCGCGGCGCGCCGCTGGTCGGTCAGGCTGCGGTGGCGGAAGTGGCCAAGGGGTTCTTTACCGAATTCCCTGATCTCGACATGACCTGCGACACGATGCGCAAGGCGGGGGATCATGCGCTCTTTGCCTGGACGCTGCAAGGCACCCATGCCGAAACCGGCAATCAGGTCACCATACGGGGCTGGGAAGAGTGGGAGATGGATGCCGAATTGCGCATCCGTTCAGCCCATGTCTGGTTCGACCCCGACGACCACCAGCGCCAGATCGAAGGGCGCTGACACCGTTTGGGTGGACTTCGACGGACTTGTGCTGAGAACTCGCCTTATGAAAGGTATCTGATAAAGGATTCTATTTTGCTGAAGCCGCCAAAGCCCCGGTCTTCGGCGGCTTCCAGAAACGCATCCGAAACACAGAACCTTAGTCCCAGATATCGATCAGCAAATACGTGGCGACCCTTGATCTTGTCGCTACGCCAGACAAGTTTGGGCCAGGCGTTACTGCTGTAGAACCCGATCTTGCCTCTGCGCATCACGGGTTGCACACTCGACTCGTCGACGATGATCCCGTCCTCAATGAAGTCCGCAAACTTGTGCAGGAAATAGGCATCCTCCAAGACGCGCCCGTCATTGCAATGCAGAACAACAGGATAGTAGTGACTGTGGCCCGGGTCCATCTCTTCGATCAGGTCGCGAAATGCGCGGCTGACAAGTATCTTGCCCAGCCCTCCTCCTCGCATGAAGTCGGTGAACTCTGTATGTGGCGAGGTCTGTTGAAAATCCAGAGGATACTGATCTGGGGTGATCTGCACCGTCGGCATATAGATTTTGGGCTCCCTTCGATCTGCACCGGTTTTCACATCCCGGAAAGCCCATGTCACATCTTCTTCGTCCGAGATGCTCTCGTGCAAAATCCAAGGCATCACCACTCTCCTGCCTGATCTTTTGTCTAAACGCCGCGTTTCAAGCGGCACATCTCGGGATCACAGCGCCGCAAACTGCGCCTCTTGCTTGCCGGTCCAGAGTACGAGGATCTCGAACCCCTCCTCGGTCTGTTTCTCGTTCTGGATCAGGTCCTGTTCAAACAGCCAGGCGCGTTTGCGGCCGTCGGAAAAGCCCAGCCGCAGCAAGGTTTCATGGCGTGCGCCCTGCAGTTCAACCGCGATCCGGTCCAGCAGGGTGTCGATCCCCTCGCCCGTGACGGCCGAGATCGCAAAGACCCCGTCCTCGCGCCCGGCGCGGGTCACGACGCTGTCACGCATCTCATCGGGCAGTTGGTCGATCTTGTTCCAGACCTCGAGCCTCGGTCGTTCCTCCTCGACCCCCAGCGAGGTCAGGATGGCTTCGACATCTGCTGCCTGCGCCTCGGTCTCGCCATGGCTGATATCGCGCACATGCAACACCAGATCAGCGGCCAGCACCTCCTCCAGCGTGGCGCGGAAGGCGGCGACCAGTTCGGTCGGCAGGTTCGAGATGAAACCCACCGTATCCGACAGGATCACCTCGGGCCCATCGGGCAATTGCACCCGGCGCATGGTGGGGTCGAGCGTGGCGAACAGCATGTCCTTGGCCATCACCTCGGCCCCGGTCAGCCGGTTGAAGAGCGTTGATTTGCCCGCGTTGGTATAGCCCACGAGCGCGACAATCGGGTATGGCACCTTGGCGCGCGCCTTGCGGTGCAGCTCACGCGTCTTGACCACCTTCTGCAATTGGCGGCGCAGGCGCACCAACTGGTCGTCAATGGCGCGGCGGTCGGCCTCGATCTGGGTTTCGCCGGGGCCGCCGACAAAGCCAAGCCCGCCGCGCTGGCGTTCCAGGTGGGTCCAGGCCCGCACCAGCCGTGTGCGCTGATAGGACAGCGCGGCCATTTCGACCTGCAACACGCCTTCTCGGGTCCGTGCGCGGTCGCTGAAAATCTCAAGGATCAGCCCGGTCCGGTCGAGGATCTTGACCTTCCACGCCTTTTCCAGATTGCGTTGCTGAACCGGGCTGAGCGGCCCGTCGATCAGCACCAGTTCGACCTCGGCGGCTTTCAGTTCAGCGGCCAGTTCCTCGATCTTGCCGGAGCCGAACAGATAACCGGGCTGCGGTTTTGCCAACCGCACGATTCCAGCCCCGGCCACGTCAAGATCGGGCAAGGCCGCCGCAAGGGATACGGCTTCTTCCAGCGCCGGTTCGGGTGTCCGGCGCTCGGCGTCTGATCGGATATCGGGATGCAGCACCCAAGCTCGGGTGCGCGCCCTCTCATGCTCCATCAAGTGGCGTCTTCGCCCTCGTAAAGGCTGATCGGTTGTGCCGGCATGATGGTTGAGATTGCATGCTTGTAGACCAGCTGCGACTGACCATCGCGCCGCAACAGCACGCAGAAATTGTCAAACCAGGTGATGACACCTTGCAGTTTCACGCCGTTGATCAGGAAAATTGTGACTGGAACTTTGGTTTTTCTTACATGGTTCAGGAAGGCATCCTGAAGATTCTGTCTGTCCGAAGCCATTAATTCTGTTCTCGCCTTTGTTCTTGCGACGCGCTGCGGACCAACGCGCTCCCTCTGCGTCAAGTATGGAGTGCCGGGAAAGGATATTCCAGACGAAAAATCAACAATGGCAACGCAGTGGCAAAACTGTTCAGTTGCGCCACAGGTCGGGTGTGATCAGTGCGATGATCGCCAATGTCTCAAGCCGCCCGACCACCATGGCGATACACATGATCAGCTTGGCCCAGGCGTTCAACTCCACCAGACGGATCGAGATTTCGCCGGACATGTCGATCAATGGCCCGGTGGTGGACAGCGTGGCGATGCTCAGCACCAGCGCCTGATCGAAGCTGAGGCCAAAGGCGGCCAGCAGCGCGCTGACCACCGCCAGCGAGATCGCAAAGAGCATGAAGAAGATCCAGGCGATGAACGCCCCGTCCCGCCGGATACGCCGGTTTCCCTTGTCGCCTGAATCAACCGAGGATGGATGAACCAGCTTCTCCATCTCTCTGTAACCGTTGAGATAAAGCGCATAGACCCGCAGCAGCTTCACCCCGCCCGCAGTGGTGGCGACCCCACCACCGATCAGTGCCAGGCCCAGCAGGATCAGGCCGGGATTGCCCAGCCCCGACCATTGCCGCGCCTCCTCCCAATCGGCGCTGACAAAGCCGGTTGTGGTCAGAAAGGACATCACCGTGAACACCGATCCCCAGAGCGAGCGCAGGGCAAATTCAAGGGTCACCACGACGTCGATATCGAACGCGGCCAGCCAGTGCCGCAGAAACAGCAGCAGCGGCAGGCCGATAACGATGGCGACGCCGATGCGAAATTCCGGGTCCCGGTCCAGACGCGCATGACCGCTGGTGGCGGTGTCGCTAGAAAAGGTCAGCCGCGACAGGGCAAAGAACATGAACAGGAACAGGATCGCCTCGCCGGTGATACCAGAGGTCGACCCGGCGATTCCCCCGACCGGAGAAATCCCCGAGGTCGCCAGGATCGACATCGCATGGCATATCGCGGTCAGTTGCGCCTCGCCCGCGATCAGGAGCAGGACGCAGACCACCGATGTCAGCCCCAGATAGACCGGCGCCAGCGTGCGGCTGATCCGCAGCAAACGGCCGCGCGGGTCGGCGCGCTCGCTCTGCGCCGCGCCCGGTACGGCGCGGCCCGGCTGGCCGCGCGCAGTCACCTCGAAGCCCCCCAGCGACAGCGGCGCCAGAATGGCTGCCGCCGCAATCCACATGACCAGCCCACCCATCCAGGCCACCATCGCCCGCCACAGATGCAGCGAGGGCGCCAGCCGCCCGGGATCGGGGAACAGGTTCGCGCCGGTGGTGGTAATCGCGCTGACCATGTCGAAATAGGCGTTCAGAAAACTCGTGGTGCGCAGCGCGTCGTGAAACGGCACCGCCAGAAACAGTGGTAGCAACGCAAATGTCGCCATCAGCGCCAGCAACTGCCCCAACGTGCCGCGCCGCGAACGACGACCTTGCAGCGCCAGCGAGATCATCGTGACCACCGTCAGCCCGACAATGCCCGAATAGAAAAACGACCGCGACACATCATGGTCGTTCTGGATCAGCGCCATCACCGCCGGAACCCACATCAGCAGCGAGGCAATGCCCCAGATCAGCAAAAACAGCGGCAATTGCCGCACCAGGCTGATCTTCTGAGCGCTGCGTGCCATCAGAAGAAGTCGATCGAAACCTGCATCAGGCGTTCGACCTCCGGCACGTCCTTGGCCATGGCAAAGAGCGCGATGGTGTCCCCCTCTTCGATGCGCAGCCCGCCCGAGGGGCGCACCACCTCTTCTCCCTTGCGCAGCGCGCCCACAAGCACGCCTTCGGGAAAGTCGATATCGCGCAGTTTCTGGCCCGCCATGGGCGAGGTCGACAGCACCTCGGCCTCGATCACCTCGGCCTCGGCATCGCCGATGGAATAGACCTGCCGCACCCGCCCATGCCGGATATGGCGCAGGATCGAGCTGACCGTTGTGGCGCGCGGGTTGATATAGGCGTCAATGCCCAGCGGCGTCATCAACGGCACCAGCGTCGGGTCATTGATCAGCGCGATGGCGAGCGGGCAACCCTCTGCCTTGGCGCGCACCGCGGCCAGAAGGTTGGTCTTGTCGTCATCGGTCACCGCGAGCATCGCATCGGCACGGGATATCCCGGCCTCGGACAATAGCGAGGCATCCAGCCCGTCACCGTTCAGCACGATGGTGCGTTCCAGCGCCTCCGCCGCCAGTTCTGCGCATTTGCGGTCGCGCTCGATCACCTTGGCGCGGATGCGCGTCTTGTGCTTTTCCAGCGTGCTGGCAACCTCCAGCCCAACATTGCCGCCGCCCACGATGACAACCCGGTCCTGTTTGCCGTGCTTCTTGCCGAAGATCTCCATCGTGCGTTCGACATCGTCCACATGGGAAAAGACATAACATTCATCGCCGGTGAAGATCTGATCACCCGGTTCCGGCGCAAAGAGCGACCCCTCTCGCCGAATCCCCACCACGATGGTGCGCAGGGTCGAAAACAGGTCGGTCAACTGCCGCAGGGGCGTGTTCACGATGGGGCAATCCTCGTCCACCGAAATGCCCAGCAACTGCGCGTCGCCATCCATAAACAACTCGGTATCAAACGCCGCTGGCACCGACAGGCGGCGCATCGCGGCGGCGGCCACTTCGCGTTCGGGGCTGATCACCACGTCGATCGGCAGGTGGTCGCGGCGATAGAGGTCGGAATAGATCGCCGTCAGATAAGATTGCGAGCGCAGCCGCGCGATCTTGCGCTGGATGCCAAAGACCGAATGGGCCACCTGACAGGTCACCATGTTGACCTCATCGGAATGGGTGGCGGCGATGATCATATCCGCGTCCTTGGCCCCGGCCCGATCCAGCACGTCCGGGTAGCTGGCAAAGCCCGAAATCCCCTGAACATCCAGCGTCTCGGTGGCGCGCCGGACCAGATCGGGATTGTTGTCGACGACAGTCACGTCGTTCAACTCGCCCGAGAGATGGCGGGCAATCTGCCAGCCCACCTGCCCGGCCCCACAAATGATGACCTTCATCGCACTGGTCCCTTCATGCCGAATTTCTGAATGACAGAAGCCCAAAACATGGTCAATTGAATTGTCAGGCTGGCCGCTCTGCGGCACAGTAAGCCCATGAAAACGCTGGTTCGGATTGTGGTGTTGGGGATGTTGCTTGCAGGATGCGGGCCGCTATCGCTTTATTATCAACCCGGCGTGACGGTCACGCGGCAACAGAACGACACCTCCCGCTGCCAGGTACAGGCGCTTCAAGAGGTGCCGGTCAACACGCAGATCCGCCAGGGGCCACCGGTTTATTATCCCGGCAACCGGTACTGCAATCGTGGTCAATGCTGGCACACGACCGGCTATTGGGACCGTGGGCCGGTCTATTCCGTGGATGCCAACAAGGGCCTGCGTAACCGCGTGACGCAGATGTGCATGGCCGAAAAAGGCTATCAGCCGGTGCAGATCCAACCTTGCAGTTCCGGTGTCAAAGCGCAGGTGCCAGTTGCAAGAACCACAACGCTGCCGCCGCTTGCAAGCACCTCCTGCTTTATCCGCAATGAGGATGGCAGCTATCAGATCGTGACGCCCCAGATTGCCAGCACCCGGGGCTGAGCGCGCTTACTCTGCGGCTTCAGTCACCTCTTCATCCACATGCGCGACCCGGTTGCCCGCCTTGTTCGAGGTGACCACGCCCAGCGATTTCAGTTTGCGGTGCAGGGCGCTGCGCTCCATGCCGACAAAGGACGCGGTGCGGCTGATATTGCCGCCGAAGCGGTTGATCTGGGTCAGCAGATACTCGCGCTCAAACGCCTCGCGCGCCTCGCGCAGGGGCAGCGTTGCCAGCGCGCCGGACAGAACCACGCGGCCCTCTTCGCTTTCGCGTTCCTCTTCGCTGGGCAGTTCGCGCGCCTCGATGGGACCGGTGCTGTCACCCAGGATCAGAACCCGCTCAATCAGGTTCTTGAGCTGGCGCACATTGCCCGGCCAGGCCATGGTCTGCATCAACGCGATAGCCTCATCACTTAAGGGACGTGCCGTAAGCCCTTGGGTTTCATTGCACATCTCGATGAAGTGCTCGGCCAGAAGCGGAATATCCTCGCGCCGCTCCTCCAACGAGGGTACGGCGATCGGCACCACGTTCAGACGGTGGAACAGCTCTTCGCGGAACCGTTCGGCGCGGATTTCCTCCTCCAGGTCCTTGTTAGTCGACGAAATCACGCGCAGATCGACGCGCACCTTGTCAGAGCCGCCGACGCGCTGGAACTGCTGATCGACCAGCACCCGCAGTATCTTGGACTGGGTGCCCAGCGGCATGTCCGCCACTTCGTCGAAATAGATCACGCCGCCATGGGCCTCTTCCAGCAGGCCCGGCTCGACCCCGCGTTCAGCGGTTTCGCGACCGAACAGAACCTCTTCGACCCGTTCGGGTTCAACACCCGCGCAGTTCACGGTCACGAATGGACCATTGGCGCGGTTCGATTGCGCATGCACGAAGCGCGCGGCGATCTCCTTGCCCGATCCCGCCGGACCGCTCAGCATCACCCGGCCGTTGGAGCGGGTGACCTTCTCCAACTGCCCCAGCATCGACCGGAAGGCCGCCGAATTGCCGATCATATCGGCATTCGTCACTTCACGACGTTTGAGCGCGCTGTTCTCGCGGCGCAAGCGCGAGGTTTCCATGGCGCGGCGGATCACTACCATCAACTGATCGATGTTGAACGGCTTTTCGATGAAGTCATAGGCACCCTGCTTGATCGCGGCGACCGCGATCTCGATATTGCCATGCCCCGAGATGATGACCACAGGAATATCCGGGTTGTCGCGCTTGACCGCCTTGAGGATGTCGATCCCGTCCATGCGGCTGTCTTTCAGCCAGATATCCAGAATCAACAGCCCCGGAGGTTCTGCGTTGATGGCCGCCATGCAATCATCGGAATTGCCCGCCAGCCGGGTCGCATACCCCTCATCTTCAAGAATATCGGAAACCAGTTCGCGAATGTCGCGTTCGTCGTCTACGATCAGAATATCACTCATCTTGCCCCGCTTTCACCTTTTTACCGGTTGTTTGTTTGGATGACGCCGCTTTACGGGCCGCGTCTTGCCCGGGAAGGCGGATCACGGCCATGGCGCCGAAATGATCCTGCCCTTCAAAAATCGGCGCATCTTCCAGCGCCAATGTTCCACCATGTTCTTCGATAATCTTCTTGACGATCGGCAGGCCCAGCCCGGTGCCCTCGTCACGGGTCGTCACGTAAGGCTCGAAGAGCCGCGCGCGATCCTCCGGCAGGCCGATCCCGTTATCTGCAATAGTGATCAGGTTGCCATCACCGCTGCTATCCAATGTCACCTGAATCTCTGGCCTCAAGTTATCGTGCGCGCCTTTTTTCTTCAGCGTTTCAATCGCTTCACCTGCATTCTTGATCAGGTTGGTCAGCGCCTGGCTGAGCATGGTCGCATCCACATCGCTCATCACCGGACCATCGGGCAGTGTGGCCGAAACCTTCACATCCGGTTGCCCCGTCTGCTGCAACAGCACCGCGTCGCGCACCAGTTGGTTGATATCTTCATCGCGGCGCACCGGTTCGGGCATGCGCGCGAATTTCGAGAATTCATCAACGATGCGGCGCAGATCGTTGGTCTGGCGCACGATCACATCGGTCATCGACACCAGCGTATCGGCATCCGCCTCGTCCAACTGGCGCGCGAATTTGCGTTTGATGCGCTCGGCGCTGAGCTGGATCGGGGTCAGAGGGTTCTTGATTTCATGCGCGATGCGCCGCGCCACGTCGCCCCAGGCCGCCATCCGTTGGGCGCTGACCAGATCGGTAACGTCGTCAAAGGCCACCACATAGCCTTCCAGCCGCCCCTCCTCGCCGCGCCGCGTCGCCATACGCACCAGCAGGTTCTCGGCACGGCCCTTGCGGGTGACCTTGACGGCCCCCTGCGCGGTTTCATTGCTGCCCTCTTTGAGCGCTTCAAACAGGGGCAAAAACTCGGGCACGGCGACGCCGATGGCCGGGTTCTGACCGCCACCAGACCAGTCCAGCAGACGTTCGGCAGAGCGGTTCACGAAAGTCACGCAGCCATCGGGGTCCAGCCCGACAACGCCCGAGGTTACCGAACTGAGCACCGAGTCGAACAGCCTGCGACGGCTTTCGATCTGACGGGTGTTTTCCAGCAGCGTATCGCGCTGACCTTTGAGCTGCCTTGTCATCTGGTTGAAATAACGCCCCAGCATGGCGATCTCGTCATCGCCTTTTTCTTCCACCACCTGCACAGCCAGATCGCCTGCCCCGACGCGCTGCGCTGCTGTGGTCAGACGCCCCACCGGGCGCGACAGGCGCTCGGCAAACCAGAGCCCCAGCCAGACTGCCGCCAGGATCAGGATCAGTGCAAAGCCCAGATAAAGCAGGCCAAATTCGAACAGCACCCTGCCCCGTTCGCTTTCCAGCTGCTGATAGAGCCGCACGGTTTCCTTGGTATCATCCAGCAGATTCAGGATTTCGCCATCCACCACGCGGCTGACATAGAGGTAGCGGTCAAGATAGGCGTAAAGCGGCACGATGGCGCGGAACTCGTTGTTGTCCCAGTCCTGAATGATCAACTCGCCATTGATCTCGGCCTCAGACACCTGCTCGGGCGTGGGTGCCTCGAAGTCGAACAGGTAAGACCGGTCACCCCGCACCCGGATTTCGCCGGTGCCATCAATGATATAGGCCTCTTTCAGCCCGCGCTGAATTTGTGCCTGGCCCTGCGCCAGCACTTCGCGCAGTTCGGCATCGTTGATGTAGAAATCGATCGCGCGGGCCTGATCCAGGAACCGCCCCAGCGCCTGCGCGTCTTGGGTAAGGTCCTCGCGATGCTCCAACTCATAGGCCTCAGCCGCAGCAAGTGAGTTGCCGACCACCTGCCGCACCCGGTCCGAGAACCAGCCCTCAAGCCCGATATTCACAGTGAGCCCGGCAAAGATCGCCACCGTCACGGTGGGCACCAGCGCCAGAAAGGTGAAAACGCCAATCAGCCGCAAATGCAGCCGCGAGCCCGCTGACTTCGCCCGGCGCGCCGCGATCAATCGCCCCACCTGCGCCAGAACAAGCGCAGCGAGCACCAGAATGTAGACCAGATCGGTAAGAAGGATCAGCCGCAGCGTCGGCCCTGAGACATCCAGCTCGAACGGGCCGATCACCAGATAGGTGGCCAGCGTCAGGACAGGCCCGAGAACAACAAGCCCCAAGGTCCCGAAATTGCGAACCTTTCGAGATCTGCTCCACTGGCTAAAGGATGGAATTGGCCCGTTCTGTGACCAGGTTGCCACCTGCTGCCCTCATACTGATGTGCCGCCGAAGCGACGTACCGCCATATCTCGTGGTCGTTTCCAGGCCGAAACCCGTTTGCCACGGTTTGTGTGGCGATATTACATCAGTTTGCGCCTGCGTGTCACCTTTATATCGAGGTCCGATATCTTTTTTCTCAACGTATTCCGGTTGATCCCCAGAAGATCGGCGCATTTCGCCTGATTTCCACCCGTCGCATCAAGCGCGATTTCTATAAGCGGGCCTTCCACTTCGCGCAGAATCCTCTGGTACAATCCCGGCGGAGGCAGCATCCCGCCATGCAGGTCGAAATACCGCCGCAAATGCCGCCCGACAGAGGCGGAAAGCTTCTCACCATCGCCTCCACCAAGCGCCGGTTCCGCTTCGGGCTGGCTGCCCAGCACCGACTCGACCTCGGCGCGGGTGATCTCTTCGGCACGGCTGGTCAGGCCCAGTCGCCGCACCGCGTTCTCCAATTGGCGCACATTGCCGGGCCAGGAATAGACCCGCACCAGATCATGGGCATCCTCGCTGAGCCAGCGCTTTGACGCGCCTTCGCGCTCGGCCCGAGCCAGGAAATGCTCGGCCAGCAGCGGGATGTCATCGACACGCTCGCGCAGCGCCGGAACCTCGACTGTTGCGCCGCTCAGCCGGTAATAGAGGTCCTGCCGCACCCGTCCGGTTTCCATGGCCGAGGCCAGATCGTCCTGACTGGTCGCCATGAAGCGCGGCACGTGATCGCCCGGCGCATCCATCATGCGCACGATCCGGGCCTGAATCTCATCCTCAATATCAGAGACCTCGTCGATCAGCAGCGTACCCCCCTTGACCCGCGCCAGCACCCGAGCCGGGCCCTCAAGGTCCTGCAGATCAGCGGCGGTCACGGTGACGAAGGGCAAGGTCCGCCGGTCAGAAAAGTCGTGAATAGCGCGCGCGATCAGGGACTTCCCCGTGCCACTTTCACCGGAAATCAACACGGGCAGATCGGTGTTCATCACCCGCGCCACCAGCCGGTAGAGCGACTGCATCGCTGGAGTCCGCCCGACCAGCGGCAACTCATCCGGTCGGGTATCGTCCTCTGGCGGGGCCTCGGCCGGGCTGCGGCGGCGCTGGTCCAGCGCCCGCGCGGTACGCTTCATCAGGTCCGGCAGGTCGAACGGTTTGGGCAGGTAGTCATAGGCGTCGGCCTCAGCCGCCTGAATCGCAGTCATGATGGTGTTCTGGGCCGAGATCACGATCACCGGCAGGCCGGGGCGGTCCTCGTTGATCTTGGGCAGCATTTCCAGC
The DNA here is from genome assembly GCF_041537905.1 of Ruegeria jejuensis. NCBI lineage: Bacteria > Pseudomonadati > Pseudomonadota > Alphaproteobacteria > Rhodobacterales > Roseobacteraceae > Ruegeria > Ruegeria jejuensis. The sequence goes on from NZ_JBGRUO010000010.1 coordinate 43,818, forward strand.
CCGTTGCCATCCGGCATGACCACATCCGAGATCACCAGATCACCTTTGCCTTCGCCCACCCAGCGCATCAGCGTGGTCAGCGACGAGGTCGCATGCACCTTGCACCCTGCTCGTGTCAGTGCCTGTGTCAGAACCGTGCGGATCGTGCGGTCGTCATCCGCGACCAGAACCGTGCCATCCATCAGGTCTTCTCCTCTATATCATAGCCGCGCGGCACCCGAGGCAGCGACAGCCGAAAGACGGTTCGTCCCGGAACCGACGTGACCGAAATCCATCCATTGTGGTCCGAGATAATCTTGCTGACCAAAGCCAGCCCAAGCCCCGTGCCGTTCTCACGCCCCGACACAAACGGGTCGAACACGTCATTGCGAATGTCTTCCGGCAGGCCCGGCCCATCATCGATAATCTCGACCTGCAGCGGCAGAGACTGGCCGGTGCCGTCACTGCGGCGCAGGCGGAAGGAATGTTCGAAATAGCTGTGCAGGCGGATCGTGCCGCCCTTGGGCTCTGCCGCCTCAGACGCATTGCGCAACAGGTTCAGCACCACCTGCAACAGCTGGTCAGGGTCACCAAAGGCCAGTGGCAGCGAGGGGTCGTAATCCTCGATCATCTTCATATGCGCACCGAACCCCAGCAGCGCTGAGCGCCGCGCCCGGTCCAGCACGTCATGGATATTGACGGGGCGGAAATCCGGCGGGCTGAGATTGCCGAACTGTTCCACCTGTTCCAGCAGCTTCACGATGCGGCGGCTTTCGGCCACGATCAGATCGGTCAGTTCCAGATCGTCTGGGCTGAGGTTCATGCTGAGCAATTGCGCCGCGCCGGTGATGCCGGCCAGCGGGTTCTTGATCTCATGGGCCAGCATCTCGGCCATACCGATCGCGGATTGCGCAGCGGATTTCACCGTATGGCTCTGGGTCATCCGCCCGGCCAGTTCGCGGGGCGAGATCAGCATCAACATCTTGCCCGGCTGCCCCAGTAGCGGCGCGATCTGTAGCGCGCATTGCAAAGGCGCGCGGCTGCCGGTGCCCACGTCGATATCGTTGACAAAAAGCGGCGTGCCATTGCTGCGCGCGCGCTCGAACGCCTCTTCGATCGGGGCGTCTATGGCGATCTGATCCCAGACCGGCGTCCCCGCAACAGATTTCACTGAGGCGTTCAAAAATCCCTCCCCGGCAGAGTTTGCATCCTCGATCCGGTCTTCGGCACTGATAACGAAGGCGGGAACCGGCAGCGATGCCCAGATGGTCTGATCGGGGGTCATGCGGCCTGCTCCTTCTGCCCATCCATGGCTAGCGGCACCAGGCGCAGGACCTCACCCGGATCGCGGCTGGTCAGGACCTGACGGCGCAACGCGGGCGAGGTTCCGGCCTGATCCATATACCAGCCCAGATGTTTGCGGGCGACGCGCAGCCCCAGCTCGGACCCGTAAAACCCCAGCATCGCCTCGTAATGGGCTGAGACCATATCACTCAGCGCCTGGCCGGTTGGAATATCCGGAGAGGCGGAAGCCCCAAGCGAGGCCGCAATCTCTGCCAGCAGCCAGGGCCGCCCCTGCGCGCCGCGCCCGACCATGACCCCATCCGCGCCGGAGCGCTTGAGCGCGGTGCGGGCCGAGGCCAGATCGACGATATCCCCGTTGGCGATCACCGGGATCGACACCGCCTGTTTCACGGCACCTATCGCCTCCCAATCGGCATGGCCCTTGTAGAACTGGCAGCGCGTGCGTCCGTGAATTGTGATCATCCGCACCCCTGCCGCCTCGGCCCGGCGGGCGATCTCGGGCGCGTTCAGCAGGGCGTCATCCCAGCCCAGCCGGGTCTTGAGCGTCACCGGTATCTCTACCGCGCCCACAACCGCCTCGATCAGGCTGAGCGCATGGTCGGGGGTCTTCATCAGCGCCGAGCCGGAATAGCCGCTGGTCACCTTCTTGGCCGGACACCCCATGTTGATGTCGATGATCCGCGCGCCCCGGTCGGCCACCTGCCGCGCGGCCTCGGCCATCGATTCCGCATCGCGGCCCGCCAGTTGAACGGCGGTGTTTTCCACATCAGCCCCGATCTCGGCACGTTCGCGGACGCCGGGTTTGGCCTGCACCATTTCCTGACTGGCCACCATCTCGCTCACCACCAGCCCGGCACCAAAGCGCATCACCAGATCGCGAAACGGGCGATCGGTGATTCCGGCCATCGGAGCCAAGATCACAGGAGGTGAGATGTGTTTGTCGGCAAGACGCAAGGTCACTTTGCCCAATCCTTGTGCGTTTTTCTAGGTGGTATCGAAACCCCGCGAAATGCACAAGAAAACTGGGGGCAAATTGCCTCGCGGCAAACTCGTTTGCACAATTTTTAAGCAGTTGGTCGGAGTGATTGCTCTTGGCCCTCTCTGGTCCTAAACAGAGCCCGACCCCAGCAGGAGCCCGCCGCCCATGACAACAGCTGCCATCATCGTTGCCGCCGGGCGCGGGCGTCGCGCTGGTGGCGATACGCCCAAGCAATGGCGCGCGCTTGCCGGACGGCGCGTGGCGGACTGGACTCTGGACCGCTTCCGCTTGCCAGAGATCGCCCATATCGTTCTGGTGCTGTCGCCCGAAGACGACATGGCATGGAAGGAGTTCGGCGCGACGGACCTACTGCTCGCCCAAGGTGGCGCGGAACGGGCGGATTCGGTGCGCAACGGGTTGCAAGCGCTGGAGGGGCGCGGTGTCACACGGGTGCTGATCCATGATGTGGCGCGGCCTTGCGTGAGTGCGGCGCTGATCCGCGCGGTGATGCAGGCGCTCGACAGTTACAACGCCGCCGCACCGGGTCTGGCGGTCACCGATGCGCTCTGGTCCGGCGCGGAGGGGGTTGTCGACGGCACGCGGGATCGTTCGGGGCTTTTTGCGGCGCAAACACCGCAGGGGTTCGACTATGATCTGATCTGCGCCGCGCATGAGGACCGATCGGGCGAGGCTGCCGATGATGTCGAAGTGGCCCGCGCGGCGGGCATGAAGGTTGCCATCGTCCCCGGCGAGGCAGACAATCTGAAGATCACGCGGGCCGAGGATTTCGCCCGCGCGGAAAGGATATTGAGGCGCGATATGGATGTGAGACTGGGCAACGGCTATGACGTGCATCGCTTCGGGCCGGGCGATCATGTGATCCTGTGCGGCTGCCGTATCCCGCATGGGCGCGGGCTGCAGGGGCATTCGGATGCAGATGTGGGCATGCATGCGGTCACCGACGCGATCTATGGCGCGCTGGCGCAGGGCGATATCGGGCGACATTTCCCGCCCTCGGACCCGCAATGGAAAGGCGCGGCAAGCCAGATTTTCCTGGCCCATGCGGTGGGGCTGGCCGGAGACATGGGCTATCGGATCTCCAATATCGACTGCACGCTGGTCTGCGAGCACCCGAAGATCGGACCGCATGCTGCTGATATGCAAACAGAAATGGCGCGGATCATGGGGCTGACGCCCGATCAGGTGTCGATCAAGGCCACCACCTCGGAACGTCTGGGCTTCACCGGGCGCGAGGAAGGCATCGCGGCGCTGGCCACCGCCTGTCTGGTGCGCTTATGAGCGTCGGGCGCGACCGCGCGGCGCGGCTGATCGCGACCGTGGGCGGCGTTGGCTACCTGCGCCCCGCGCCGGGCACTTGGGGGTCACTGGCGGCCCTGCCCATGGCTTGGGTGCTGCATCAACTGGGCGGCTTTCCCCTGCTGTTTCTGGCCACGTTGCTGGCGGCTCTGGTCGGGAACTGGGCAACCCATGCGATGACAAAGGACAGCGACGACCATGATCCTTCCGAGATCGTGATTGACGAGGTGGCCGGGCAGTTTCTGGCGCTTTGGGCGGTCTCGGCCCCGGCCTGGGCGCATGGGCTGGATATCTCGGCGCTCTGGCCCGGCTGGATCGCGGCATTCCTGCTGTTTCGACTGTTCGACATCACCAAGCCCGGCCCTGTCGGCTGGGCCGACCGGCGCGGCGATCCGCTGGGTGTGATGCTGGATGATCTGATCGCCGGGATCTTCGCGGCCATCGGCGTCGCGGCGCTGGCCTTCCTTTCGCATGGGGTGCTGGGGCTGTGAGCGTCGAGGCGCTCCTCGCGCGCGCCCGTGCGCGCGGCCTGCGGGTCTGCACCGCCGAAAGCTGCACCGGCGGCATGGTGGCCGCCGCACTAACCGACATCGCGGGCAGCTCGGACGTGGTCGAATGTGGCTTCGTCACCTATTCCAACGCCGCCAAGCAGCAGATGCTGGGGATCCAGGCCGCGACGCTGGCCGCTCATGGTGCCGTATCCGAAGAGGTGGCGGCAGAGATGGCCGAAGGCGCGCTTGCGCATAGCGCGGCGGATATCGCCGTATCGATCACCGGTATCGCCGGTCCCGGCGGGTCCGAGTTCAAGCCCGAGGGGCGCGTCTGTTTCGGTGTGGCGGCGAAAGGCGCACAAACCCGAACCGAAACCATCGAATTCGGCGCTTTGGGCCGCGACAAGGTGCGCGAAGCCGCGCGCGACCACGCGCTGGACTGTCTGGACAAGGCCGCTTCGCGCAGCGATCAATAAGTAACCGATACCACCAGATTTACGCCTAATTTTTGATCATTGTACAAAAAGCACGCAAAATAAGCAGTTTTTCCACCCCCTGCCTCTTTTTTCCCCACGTCTCCTCCGATTGAACCGCCCGCACCATCACACACCCGCGATGCGGACGCATCGCTTGCAGGCAAAAAAAGGAGGGCGGTTCATGAACGGAGCCGACACAGCCTGGATCATCGTGGCAACCGCGCTGGTCCTCTTCATGACATTGCCGGGACTGGCGCTGTTTTACGGCGGCCTCGTGCGCGCCCGCAACGTGCTCAGCGTTTTCATGCATTGTTTTTCAATCGCCTGTCTGATGAGCATTCTGTGGCTTGTCGCGGGCTATTCCATCGCTTTTGGCGGCGGCTCAAGCGGCTATTGGGGCGGGCTGGACAAGATATTTCTGCTGGGCATCACCCCCGAGACGCTGGCTGGCACCCTGCCCGAGGTGCTGTTCTTTGCCTTCCAGATGACCTTCGCGATCATCACCCCGGCGCTGATTGTCGGCGCCTATGTGGAACGCATCGGCTTCGGCTTCGTGCTGACATTCTCGGCGCTCTGGATGCTGCTGGTCTATGCGCCGGTGGTGCATTGGATCTGGGGCGGCGGGTTCCTGTCGGATGGCGGTATCTTTGGCGAGATCGGCGTGCGCGACTTTGCCGGTGGCATCGTGGTGCATGAAACCGCTGGTCTGGCGGCCCTTGTGATCGCCATCTTCCTCGGCCCGCGCCGCAACCACACCACCCCGCCGCACAGCCCCGGATTCGTGATGATCGGGGCGGCGATGCTCTGGGTAGGCTGGTTCGGCTTCAACGGCGGCTCGCAACTGGCCGCTGATGGTGGTGCCGCGATGGCGCTGACCGTCACCCATATCTCGGCAGCAACCGCCTCGCTCAGCTGGGCGCTGTGGGAGAAGATCAAATACGGCAAGGCCTCGATGGTCGGTCTGGTCACCGGCACCATCGCCGGTCTGGCCTCGATCACCCCGGCCAGCGGCTTTGTTGGCCCGATCGAGGCGCTGATCATCGGTTTTGTCGCTGGTATCCTGTGTCAGGAGGCGGTGAATGTTGTCCGCAACGTCGCGAAAATCGACGACACGTTGGATGTGTTCGCCGTGCATGGTGTCGGCGGCATTTTCGGCACGATCATGATCGCCGCCTTCGGTCAGGGCGCATGGGCTGCGCAACTGGGCGGGCTGGTGATTGTCGGGCTGTTCACGGTGGTTGCCACCGTCGTTCTGGTAAAGCTGGTTGCGCTTGTCACGCCGCTGCGGGTAGATGCCGAGACCGAAACAAACGGGCTCGACCTCTCGGTACACGGAGAGCGGGCTTACGACATGACCAGCTAAGCCCACCTTTTGCTGTGTCAGGCCGGAAACGGCCGGAAAGCGGGTCCCGAACGAGGCCCGCTTTTCCTATTCTGCCATCCGCGCGGCAAGCTCGGCGGCCGACCCGCCGGTGCGCAGCAGCGACCAGATCTCGTCACTTGCCTGCGTGCCGATCAGCTTGGCCGACTTCGCGCGCACCCGTTCCTCGCGCGTGGCAAGCGACAGCGGTTCCATCAGATCATGGCTGGCCTCCAGCCTTTGTCCGTCGCGGCGCAGCACGCTCAGATGCGCCTGGGTCTCGCTCAGGGTCTCGTCGGCCTCGACCGTGATGTGATCGCGCAGGCGGTGCAGCCTAGGGTCGGCACAGACCTTTTCGGAATAGCTGTCGAGCCGCGCCGTGTCATATCCCAGCGCCCACATCGCCAGCACGGTGCGATAGGAGAATTTCGCGCCCAGCCCGGTGGTTGGTGCGGGCTGGTTGCAGACGCTCATCCAGCGCGGATGGGTTTTGACCGCCATCTCGGCCAGTTCGGGTTCCGCAATGTCGAGACTGCGCGCCGCCTCAAGCGCCGCATGCAGCCCGTGACAGCAGGCGTGGAACTTGTGGCTGACCTGCTCGAACAGCCACGTCTCGCCAATCCCGTCCAGCGCCGCGTCGCTGTCGCCCGCACCGTGATGGATGGCGCCAAAGCCGGTCGGCCCCTCCATCGCGTCGGGGTTGGCGACAAATCCGCGCTGAACCAGCTGCACCGCCTCGACCCCGCAACTTGCGGCAATCCCGGCATTGTAAGGCTTGCCCATGGTGCCGAACTGCACCTTGAGCCCTGCCGCACGGGTGGCGGTCAGGCCAAACACCTGCGCCATCTGATCGGGCGTCAGCCCCGCCAGCCGTCCCGCGGCCGCCGCCGCGCCAAAAGCCCCGGCGGTAGCGGTCTGGTGAAAGCCGGTCTGGTAATGCTCCCGGCCCAGCCAGAGACCGACGCGCACCGACAGCTCCATCCCGACCAATGCGGCCTCTTGCAGATCGACCAGCGGCAGTTCGTGCAGCTCTGCCATGGCAAGCGCTGCCGGGATCACCGCGACCGAGGGGTGGCCGATATGGGCAAAATGCGTGTCGTCATAATCCAGCGCATGCGAGATGGTGCCATTGACCAGCGCCGCCGCCCGCGCAGGCGCGGCAGACCCGCCAAACAGATGCGCCTGCGCGGCCCCGCCCTCGGACAGCACCATGTCGCGGATGATGAGCGAGACCGGCTCCTCTGCCCCTGCATGCCCCACCGAAAACCAATCGAGAACCGACAGGGCGGCGATCAGGCGCGCGGCGGCGCTGGTGGCGACGGGACCGGCGGCAAACCCGGCAAGCTCTGAGGTCAATCTGGTCATGGGCGCAGTCTAGCGCCGACCTGCCCGCGGTAAAGCCTAACCGTAGAGCGCCTGCGCGCGCTGCTCAAAGGCGCGCACGATCCGGTGCATCGCCTCGTTAAAGACCACGCCGATGATCGTTTGCAGCATCGCGTTCCTGAATTCGAAATCCACATGGAAGGACACGTCGCAGCCGCCACCCGGCGCATCTGCAAAGGACCAGTTGGATTTCATGTATTTGAAGGGGCCGTCCAGATATTCGGTATCGATCCGGTGATCAGCATCATAAAGCGTCACCCGGCTGCCGAATTTCTCGCGGAACACCTTGAACGAGATGACCAGATCCGCCTCCAACACCCGCGCGCGGCCATCATCATAGGTGCGCCGCATCCGGGCCGCTGAACACCAGGGCAGGAATTCGGGGTATTTGCCCACATCCGCGACCAGATCATACATTTGCTGGGCGCTATGTGGCAGGCGTCTTGTCTCGGAATGGGTTGGCATCAGGTGTGGCGTCTTCGTACATGACAATGGCGGGTGATGTCGTATGTTGGGCGCAAAAGATCAAGGGGGATGCAATGAGTGACCGCGCTTATGTGATAGATCAGATGATCTCGGCCAAGTCGATCGCGGCGCGGATCGAGGCGCTTTGTGATGAGATTACCTCGGAATTTACCGGAACCGATAAGCTGGTCGTGGTCGGCCTCTTGCGCGGCAGTTTCGTGTTCATCGCCGATCTGGTGCGCGAGCTGGACCTGCCCATCGAGGTGGATTTCCTGGAGGCCTCGTCCTACGGCGATTCGATGGAAAGCAGCCGCGAGGTCCGCATTCTCAAGGATTTGCGCGGCGCCATCGAAGGGCGCGATGTGCTGGTGGTCGAGGATATCGTTGATACCGGCCACACGCTGAACCACGTCACCAAGCTGCTGCAAAGCCGGAAGCCTAAACGGCTGAAATCCATCGCCCTGCTCGACAAACCCAGCCGCCGCGAGGTCGATTTCCGCTCCGACTGGATCGGGTTCGAGATTCCGGACGAGTTTGTCGTGGGCTATGGCATCGATTACGCGCAGCGCAACCGCAACCTGCCTTTCATCGGCAAGGTGCGGTTCACCGAATAGCCTAGCCTTTGCGCCCGCCCAGCTTCGCCTCGCGCGCCTCGCGCAGGCGGGCGAAATCGTCTCCGGCGTGGTAGGAGGATCGGGTCAGCGGGGTGGCGGACACCATCAGGAAGCCTTTGCCGAACGCCGCCTTTTCGTAAGCCGCGAATTCATCTGGCGTGACGAAACGATCGACCTTGTGATGTTTGGGCGTGGGTTGCAGATACTGGCCGATGGTCAGGAAATCGACATCTGCCGCGCGCATGTCATCCATCACCTGCCGCACTGCCTGCCCATCCTCGCCCAAGCCGACCATGATGCCGGATTTGGTAAAGATCGACGGGTCCAATTCCTTGACCCGCTGCAACAGCCGCAGGCTGTGGAAATACCGCGCGCCGGGGCGCACCTCGGGATAAAGACCGGGCACGGTTTCGAGGTTATGGTTGAACACATCCGGTTTTGACTCGACCACGACCTCTAGCGCGCTGTCGTCGCATTTGATGAAATCGGGGGTCAGAATTTCAATTGTGGTCTTGGGGCTGCGGTGGCGCACGGCGCGGATGGTCTGGGCAAAGTGGTCTGCGCCGCCATCCTCCAAATCATCGCGGTCCACGCTGGTGATCACCACGTGATTGAGCCCCAGCTTCTGTACCGCATGGGCCACCCTGCCCGGCTCAAACGCGTCCAGCGTGTCGGGCTTGCCGGTGGCGATGTTGCAGAAGGTGCAGCCGCGGGTACAGATCTCGCCCATGATCATCATGGTGGCGTGACCCTGGGACCAGCATTCGCCGACATTGGGGCACCCTGCCTCTTCGCAGACTGTGGTCAGGTTGTTGTCGCGCATGATCTTGTGGGTATCGGCATAGCCCTTGCCGCCGGGGGCCTTGACCCTGATCCAGCTTGGTTTCTTGGGCTGGGCATTGTCCGGGCGATGCGCCTTTTCGGGGTGGCGTTGCTCGGGGATTTTCAGATCGCGCACGGTTCTGCGTCCTCACCTAGGGTCAGCATGGGTGTCCATACCATAATCCGTCCAGAGACAAACAGCCAGTGGCGCATGGCCGCTATGCACCGCCAATTTGCATACGCAGCATATCTGCCACCGAAATACGTGTAACAACATGTTTTAACATAACTTTACACAAGGCTGTCGCAGAAAGATCGACTTGAACCCGATTTGGAATCATTTTAATCGGCGGCGAGTTCACAGCCCCGAAGAGGACATAGCAGATGAAAACCGGAACCAAACTCCCCTACGTCACGTTTCACACCCGGGTGCGCGACGATGCGATTGAGGGGCCAAACCCGTTCCGCTGGCAGGATGTGACCACCGCCCATTACTTCGCTGGTAAACGCGTTGTTCTGTTTTCGCTGCCCGGTGCTTTCACCCCCACCTGCTCGACCTATCAACTGCCCGGATTCGAAAACGGCCACGCCGGTTTCATCGCTCAAGGGATCGATGAGATCTATTGCCTGTCGGTCAATGACAGCTTTGTCATGAACAAATGGGCCGAGGCGCAGGGGCTGAAAAACGTCATGGTGATCCCCGATGGCTCGGGCGAGTTTACCCGCAAGATGGGCATGCTGGTCGACAAGGACAATCTGGGCTTCGGCATGCGTTCGTGGCGCTATGCGGCCATCGTCACGGACGGTGTGGTCGAGGCCTGGTTCGAAGAGCCCGGCCTGATGGATAACTGCCCCGAGGACCCCTATGACGTGTCCTCGCCCGAGACGGTGCTGGCCTATCTCGCCGAGCAGAAACAGCCGGAACCGGCCTAAAAGAACAAGGCCCGCCATTTGGCGGGCCTTTTACGTTTCAGTTCAATGCGCCGGTCAACCGATCATGGCATCCGCCTCGCTTGCCATCTCATAGTGCCGCTTGAGCCGCTGTAGCGCGATGCGCAGTACGATCTTGCCGGACCGCGCTGACCAGCCCAGATGCTTTTCCGCAAGTTCCAAACCTTCGAGATAACAGCAGCAGCGCAGCGCCACCTCGCTCAGCCCCGGCCCCAGATCGCTGAGTGCACGGGTGACCCGGTCGCGCGCGGGTGATGAGCCGCTGCTGACCGGATCGCCGCGCCGATCACCGCCGCATTTCCCGGCCAGAAACCCGTCCCAGCTTTGGGTGACATTCGGGCCGATCTGCGCCAGTTCGAAATCTTCGCGCAGCCGCTCACCGGCGCGGACCAGATCCTCGGCCAGAAACGGTTTGCCATCGCGATCCTTGCGCCGCGCCAGCGCGGCCAGCGGGCTTTCGGCCATCCCATAACGCATCTTGCGCCGGCTTGGCGCCTGCCCCGAGCGCTCCACCTCCGCGCGGCTGGCAGGTCCGGTGAAACCGGCCTGCGCCTCGGCCAGCCCGTCTTCGCGGGCGCGGCGGGCGCGGTTTTCGGCCTCAGCCAGCAATTGCCCAAGCGCGGCCCGCCCGGCGGCGGTGATCCGGTAGCGGCAGATCCGTCCCGGTTTGTCGCAGGAAATCCAGTCATTCAGCGCCAGCGCCTGCGCAATTGCCGCTGCCACCACGGCCGTGCGCGTGTTGCCCGCCGGACCGCTGTCGCGCACGACAACCGCCTTGTCCATATCCTCGGCCACCGCCAGAACCGCCCCGGTCTCGCACAGCCGCCGCAGCACCCGCGCGGCTTCGTGATCGAACATCGCCTTGTCGACGGGCTGCTCGTCCTCTGCCTGCGGGTCGCTTTCCCATTGCATGTCGGTCGGGCTGGGCTTGGGTCGCGGTTGGCAATGCGACGTGGCCAGGTTCTGCAACGCAGCATCTACCAGCGGATCGTCCCGACGCAACTCAACTTTGCGAATCTGCCGCAGCACCGTCGAGGCGTGGCAGCCTGCCCCACGCGCAAGTTCGCGGATGGAATGTCCTGCTTCGGTATGCGCCAGATAGCGCCGGGCGCCTTCTGGAACCCATGCCGGAACAAAAAAGCCGGACCCGTCATTCATCATATCGTACCCTTATCTTGTCATCCCTTGGTGCCCCCGCCACGTCCCCTGAAAAACAAAAACAACCTATGGGAGCATTTGTTACCTGTTTGTTAAGGACGAACCCCTGGGGAAACTATTGTTTAAAATTGATAAACAGGACTGAACCCAAAGAACGGTTAAAGCGCGCCCTCGGCAACACTCGCAAAGGTTGTGCAACAAATGGCGCAACAACGCACAAACCAAGAGGGATCAAACATGCAAGACCTGACCACGATGCGGTCCACGCTCCGCCGCCCCCGCCTGCTGATCCGCGCTGCCCGGCATGGCGTGCAGGAATACAGCCGCGACCGCCATCTGCCGCGCATTCTGGGCTATGGCACGCTGCCGCGCCCGGCGGCGACGCTGATGCGGCTGATGGAGCTTGAGCGGGAGGTCGATGAGCGGCGGCGCAGCGATGATGCGAGCTATTCCGTCATCCGCCATCTGGATCTGCTGATCGCCATGATGGGTGAGGCGCAGCTGTTGAAGGCCAGCCGCGCCCCGGTCTGAGAGACCTCACATGAAGGCGTCGGGCATCGACGCCTTCTTTTCGTCGATATAGGCCTGAAGCGCTTCGGAGATGGCAGGGTCGAGCCCGGGTTGCTGGTAGTTGGCCAATAGATATTCAACCCGCTCACTCGCCAGCATCCGCGTGTCGCGCCCGCCTTCTTCCTCCCAGGTCTCGAAAGGCTTGTAGTCCAGCAACTCGGACTTCCAGAAGGCGGATTTGAAATTGGCCTGGGTATGAGCGCAGCCCAGATAATGCCCGCCCGGACCAACCTCGCGGATGGCATCCAGGGCCTGCGATTCTGCGTCGACGGGCACCCCCTTGGCCAGCCCGTGCAACGCGCCCAACTGATCGGCATCCATCACGAATTTCTCGAAATCCGCCACCAGCCCGCCTTCCAGCCAGCCGCAGGAATGCAGCATGAAGTTCACGCCTGCCAGCAGCCCCATATTGAGCGAGTTCGCGGTTTCATAGGCCGCCTGAGCGTCTGGCAGTTTCGAACCACAAAACGAGCCCGCCGACCGGAACGGCAGCCCCATGCGCCGGGCCAATTGCCCCGCGCCATAGGTGACCATGGACGCCTCGGGCGTGCCAAAGGTGGGGGCGCCCGAATTCATATCGATCGAGGAGACAAAGGCCCCGAAAATCACCGGTGCGCCCGGACGGATGAGCTGGCTATAGGCGATGCCCGCCATCACCTCGGCGAGCACCTGTGTCAGCGTGCCCGCAACCGAGACAGGCGCCATCGCACCGCCCACGATGAAGGGAGAGACGATGCAGGCCTGATTGTTGCTGGCATAGACCTCAAGCGCGCCCATCATCACATCGTCGAAAGTCATCGGCGAGTTGATGTTGATGAGCGAGGTCATCACCGTGTTGTCCTGCACGAACTCCTTGCCGAACAGGATTTCGCACATCTCAACCGAATCCTGTGCTCGGCTGGGATCGGTGACCGAGCCCATGAACGGCTTGTCGCTGAGCGTCATATGGGCGTGCAGCATGTCCAGGTGGCGCTTGTTCACCGGCACGTCGGTGGGCTCGCAGACCGTGCCACCTGAATGGTGCAGCCATTTCGACATATAGCCCAGCTTCACGAATTTGGAGAAATCCTCCATCGTCGCATAGCGGCGACCGCCATTGGCGTCGCGCACGAAAGGCGGGCCATAGACCGGGGCCAGCACCAGGTTACGCCCGCCGATCACCACCGATTTCTCGGGGTTGCGGGCGTGCTGGGTGAACTCTTTCGGGGCGGTCGCGCAGAGCTTTCTCGCCAACCCACGCGGCAGGCGCACCCGTTCGCCATCCACATCGGCCCCGGCGTCGCGCCAGCGCTCAAGCGCGGCGGGGTTGTCGACGAAATTGACGCCGATCTCTTCCAGCACGGTTTCCGCGTTGGCCTCGATAATGTCGAGCGCCTCGTCGGTCAGCACCTCGAAATTCGGAATGTTCCGCTCGATATATTTTGCGGTCTCGATTCTCACCGCCGAGCGCTCGGCCCGGCGCGCGGCCCCGCCGCCTCCCCGGCCCCTGCGACGCGCTGCTGCTTCTGCCATGGGTCATTTCCCCTAAACTGCGTATTTCTTTCAGTTCTAACGGCTGACGCGACCCGCTCGCCGAAAGATTGCGGCGCAATAGGGGGAAAAGCGACATGGAGGTGCGGTCAGACCCTCAAACTGGTCCCTTCGACCTGATGGCACCGTTTGGTCAGGCACGACTGCATGTTCGTCCTGCGCTCTAAGGAGTTTGAAATCCACGTCATCAAAGCGATTTCTGCATGCAAACCACTTGCCCGTCCAAATCGGTCTCGACCCATCCCAAACCGGCATAGAATCTGCGCGTTGCCGACATGCCGACGTGGGTGCGCAGGCTCAGCCGGCCATATCCAGCCTCACGCGCCATCGTCTCCGCCAGACGCATCAATTGCCCTCCGATGCCGGTGCCCTGCGCCTGGGCAGAGACCGCGAGATTGGCAACCATCAGAGCGTTTTCCTGCCTTACCAGAACAATGACCCCCAAAAGCACCTCCGCCCGTTCGGCCAGTTGCACGATGTCCTCGCGGATATGCGCGTCGAGCCCCTCGGTCACATCCGGGATGCCGCTCAGCCGTGCGCGTTCGGCGGCATAGGCAGAGGTGATCACCTTGACCAGTTGCGGCAAATCCGCAGGCACTGCCGCGCGCAATCGAATATCGGTCATCACCCTCTCCTCCGGCTGTGCCCAAACTGCCTGAAATCCCTTGCGCTTGCCAGCTCTGCGACCTAGTAGCTGGGCCATGAGCCAGACATCCCATGACCGCCTACTTATCATCGACTTCGGCAGCCAGGTCACGCAGTTGATCGCCCGCCGCCTGCGCGAACTGAACGTCTATTGCGATATCCACCCCTATCAGAAGGTCACGATGGATTTCGTGCGTCAGATGGGACCAAAAGCCGTGATCTTTTCCGGTGGGCCCGACAGTGTCACCCGCGAGGGCAGCCCGCGTGCGCCGCAGGAGATCTTTGACTATGGCGTGCCGATTCTGGGCATCTGCTATGGCCAGCAGGTGATGATGCAGCAGTTGGGCGGCAAGGTCGAAGGTGGCAAGATCTCGGGCGGTGGCGGCACGGCGGAATTTGGCCGCGCCTTTGTCACGCCCGAAGACAACCTGCCCCTGCTGGAGGGCTGGTTCACTGACGGCGATGAACAGGTCTGGATGAGCCATGGCGATCATGTCAGCCAGTTGGCACCCGGCTTCCGGGTCTACGGCACCTCGCCCAACGCGCCTTATGCGATCACCGCCGACACCGCGCGCAACTTCTACGCGGTGCAGTTCCACCCCGAGGTGCATCACACGCCGCGCGGCGCGAAGCTGTATGAGAATTTCGTGCGCCTTGCCGGGTTCAGTGGCGATTGGACCATGGGTGCCTATCGCGAACAGATGATCGAACAGATCCGCGCGCAGGTGGGCGACAAGAAAGTGATCTGCGGTCTTTCAGGGGGCGTCGATTCTTCGGTGGCTGCGATCCTGATCCACGAGGCAATCGGTGATCAGCTCACCTGTGTGTTTGTCGACCACGGGCTCTTGCGCAAGAACGAGGCGCAGGAAGTCGTCGCCATGTTCCGCGACAATTACAACATCCAGCTGATCCACGCCGACGAATCCGAGCTGTTCCTGGGCGAGTTGGACGGCCAGTCCGACCCCGAAACCAAGCGCAAGATCATCGGCAGGCTGTTCATCGACGTGTTCCAGAAACATGCCGACACAATTGATGGCGCAGAGTTTCTGGCCCAAGGCACGCTCTACCCCGATGTCATTGAATCGGTGAGTTTTTCCGGCGGCCCTTCGGTCACCATCAAAAGCCACCACAATGTCGGCGGCCTGCCCGAGAAGATGGGCCTGAAACTGGTCGAACCGCTGCGCGAGCTGTTCAAGGACGAGGTCCGCGCGTTGGGCCGCGAGTTGGGCCTGCCACAGAGCTTCATTGGCCGTCACCCCTTCCCCGGCCCCGGTCTGGCGATCCGCTGCCCTGGCGAGATCACCCGCGAAAAGCTGGGGATTCTGCGCGAGGCGGATGCGATCTATATCGACCAGATCCGCAAGCACGGTCTCTATGATGAGATCTGGCAGGCTTTCGTGGCAATCCTGCCGGTGCGCACTGTCGGCGTGATGGGCGACGGGCGCACCTATGACTATGCTTGCGCGCTGCGCGCGGTGACCTCGGTGGATGGTATGACCGCGGATTACTATCCGTTCAGCCACGAATTCCTGGGCGAAACCGCCACACGGATCATCAACGAGGTCGGGGGCATCAACCGCTGCACCTATGACATCACCTCGAAACCGCCGGGCACCATCGAGTGGGAATAACTGGAGCGGCGTCATGAGAAAGTGGTGGTCCCGGTTACGCAAAAGATCGGCGCGTGCCGGGCAATCGGCGACCTCGTCCGCACATTATGACCTTGGCCTGTCTTCGGGCAAATCCGCTGATCAAATCGTTGGCCTCTCGGTGCGCGAATATGGCAGAATGGGGAATAACCTTCTCCAGGTCAGTAGTGCACTTTTGCTGGCCCGTAGCCTCGGGTTGCAATACGTTCAGGTTCCCAACACAGAACTGATCAAGATCGAAGCACAAAAAACGGTCAAGGGTCTGACGTTTCTGCCACCTTCTTATAACACCCAAAAACTTGGGGGATTTCTGACGAGCAACTTCTACCAGGGACCTCGTCTGGAGCGGTTGGGGATACGAATGCCCGAACGTAGAAAAATCCTCAAAAAATATTTGGTGGAAGCCGCCAATATCCCCCTTCCGCAAGCCGAGCCCGAGGGCTGCTTGACCATTCATCTGCGCTCTGGTGATGCCTTCAAGAAGGACCCACACCCGGATTTCGCGCAACCACCGCTGGCCTTCTACCAGATGGCAATTGATGATGCGCGTGAAAGTCAGAAAATTAACAGGGTACGGTTGGTCTATGAGGACACGCGCAATCCTTGCGTGGAGGCCCTGCAAACGTATCTAAAGCAAACAGGATTGACCGTCCTGCTCCAAAGCGGAACGCTGCACGAGGACCTCAGCGTATTGATGTCGGCGCGCCACCTCACCTTTGGCTATGGTACCTTTGGCGTTGGCGTTTGCCTGCTCAGCGACGCAGCTGAAACGGTGCGGGTTTTTGGTGCCAGCGGCCCCGCATATGAACAGTTTGACCATTTGACAAGCACCGAGGCATGGGGTGACATTAGTGGCCGTTATCCCCGCATCGGCGAGTGGAAAGCCTCGCAGGATCAGTTGGATCTTATGCTCCAACTCCCCAAAAAGGAAATCGGTCCGCTCGACCTTTCGGCAAGTGCACAAATTCGTGCACCGGACTGGTGGACACTACCGGATACAGAAATCTGACGGTTCACGGCCGCGATCCAGTACAAGTGATCTGATCCGGACCGCGTCGTCGCTGCAAATCGAGGGAAAACACATGGTCAAGCCGGGTTGGTTGCGACGCAAGCAGGAAAAGAGAAAGAACAAGGGCTACTTTGCTCTCAATGAGCTGGACAGAAAAATCGAGCACTACTTGGATTTCGATGGTGGATTCTATGTCGAGCTGGGCGCCAATGACGGGATCACCCAGTCAAATACCTATCGCTTGGAACGCTCGCGTGGCTGGAAGGGGGTTCTGGTGGAACCGGCACCGCATAACTATCTGAAATGCCTAGCTCAACGTGGCGAGAATAACGCGGTTTTTTGCGGTGCCTGCGTCGATTTCGACTATTCCGACCGGTTTGTGGAGATGGTGTATTCCAATCTCATGAGCGTCAGCCTCGGCCTTGAAAGTACAATCGAAGATCCGTTGGACTATGTGGAGCGTTCCAAGGTTCATCTGCCCAAGGCTGAAACGAATTTTCGATTTGGGGCACTGGCGCGGACGCTTGAAGCGATCCTGACCGAAGCGCAAGCTCCCAAGCAGATCGACTTTCTTTCGTTAGACGTCGAGGGAGCCGAGATCGCGGTTCTGAAAGGGGTCAACCACCAGAATTATCGATTTAGCTACATGTTGGTCGAACATTGGAACTTTGATGAGTTGTCCCAATATCTTGGACCACTAGACTATGTTCTTGAGACGCAGCTTTCCAATCACGATTACCTCTTCAAAGATGCCTCCTGATCCGGTGCAGACCACCGTGCAATACGCATCTGATACGCCATACTACTTAGGCGAAAACGGCCAATGGGGAGCAGCCTTTTGAGCGCCCCAAACGTTCTTTGCGCGGCGCTCTGGATGACAGGGGCAATTGCCTCATTTACCTCGATGGCAATCGCGGGTCGGGCGGCGGCCAGCATCCACGACACGTTTGAAATGATGATGTATCGCAGCCTGATTGGCGTGATCATCGTCTGCGCAGTGCTTACCTGGACCGGAACCTGGCACCGGGTCAGTCGCGACCGGCTCGGGCTGAACATGGCGCGGAACCTGGCGCATTTTACTGGACAGAACCTCTGGTTCTACTCGCTGACACTGATCCCGCTGGCGCAGGTCTTTGCGCTTGAGTTTACCACGCCGCTCTGGGTGATTCTTCTGGCGCCGCTGTTGCTGGGCGAACGGATCACACTGCCCAAGGCGCTGGCGGTCGGGCTGGGGTTTCTCGGCATTCTCATTGTTGCGCGCCCCGGCGCAACCCCGCTCAATTCAGGAATAGTGGCGGCGGCGAGCTGTGCGATTTTCTTCGCGCTCACGATGATTGCGACCAAAAGACTGACGCGCACCGAAGGGATCGGCAGCATCCTGTTCTGGCTCACCAGCATGCAACTTGTTCTGGGTCTGGTTGCCTCGGGCTATGACGCAGAGATTGCCCTGCCAACCGCTGAAACGATTCCCTGGCTGATTCTCATCGGCGTTTGCGGGCTGACCGCGCATTTCTGCATCACCAACGCACTCGCTATTGCACCGGCAACAATTGTGGTGCCATTTGACTTTGCACGGCTGCCTGTTATCGCTATCGTCGGCATGCTAGTGTACAATGAACCAATTGATATTTGGGTGTTTATTGGCGGTCTGTTGATCCTTGCCGCCAACTATGTGAATGTCAGAAATTCCCTTACGTGATTGGTGCAGAAATGCAACCAAACTGAAGTTTTTGCCGTTAGGTAAAAGTTGACCGTGTAATTTTCTTTCTGATAGCCGATTGTGCACAAAACATAAGAACTGCTCAAACAGGGATCAGAGATGAAAAAACCACTCATGGCGCTCGCAGCCGCAGCGCTCGCCCCTACAGTTGCATCCGCTGGCGGACTTGACAGAACGGGTCAGCCTGTCGACCTCATTTTTGAGGAGGGCAACTATGCTCAGGCCTCATTTTTCCGCATCAAT
Source organism: Ruegeria jejuensis (assembly GCF_041537905.1). Lineage (NCBI taxonomy): Bacteria > Pseudomonadati > Pseudomonadota > Alphaproteobacteria > Rhodobacterales > Roseobacteraceae > Ruegeria > Ruegeria jejuensis. Next base: position 62,484 of record NZ_JBGRUO010000010.1, read on the forward strand.
CCTGATGTGACGGGGAATGACCTCACGGCTGAACAAACGCCCTCAGGTGACATCGCGCCCGGTTTTAATCAGGTAGCCGCTGGCCTGCGATATGAACTTACTGATCAATTGTCCGTGACACTGATCTATAATCAACCGTGGCAAACCGACGTGGCCTACCAGCTTCCATCAGGAGATCCCTCGCAACCGGGCTCTGTAAGACTTGGTGGCACATTCGCAGAGGCCGACTCGGACGCGCTCACGGCTATTTTGCGCTACAAGTTCGAGAACCGCTTTAGCGTTCACGGCGGCGTACGTTATCAAGAACTTGATGGCAGCCTAGGGCTTCAGGGAACCGGTTACGGAGCATTTAGTGGCTACCAAATCGACCTCGCCCGCGATGGGGCCTTCGGCTGGTTGGTCGGCGGTGCCTATGAGATCCCGGAAATGGCGCTGCGCGTTGCTCTGACTTATCAATCAGCTATTACGCACAATTTCGCATCGACCGAGACATCTCCGTTATTCGGGACAATCAACTCCTCACGTGAAGTCAAGACTCCGCAATCGGTCAACCTGGATTTTCGATCCGGGGTCGCCAAGGACACGCTGGTTTTTGGTAGCATACGTTGGGTAGATCACAGCCAGACACAGTTGAACTCAACACCCGTTGGGCCAATCCCGAGCGTAGGACTGATCGACATCGTCAACACCACCACCTACCGGCTCGGCGTTGCGCGCCGCCTGAACGAAAACTGGGCCGCGTCGCTGGCATTTGGCTATGAGCCGCGCGATTCAGACGATCTTGTTTCGCCGCTTCTGCCCGCGAACGGGTTCAAAAGCGTGACAGTTGGCCTTCAATACACCGACGACAAAATCAAGGTCAGCGGCGGCGTCCAGTATGCGGTGCTCGGCGATGCCTTTGCCGAGACTGGTACTCCGGATCGGGCGCAAGCCGACTTTACAGATAATGACGCGCTTTCCTTCGGCGTAACGGTTGGCTTCAAATTCTAAAGCTCACCATATTGGGCGCCCGGCCACGGGTCGGGCGCCTTTTCTTTGGCCTGAACAACCTGGTTGCGGATGAACTTGACGCAATAAAGGTGTCGGCGATTGACCCTTCCCGTCCAGCCCACTAGCAAAGGCCAAAACTCGGGATTGCGGGATATGCTTTACTCCACGGCTCAGGACTGGCGCGACGCGACGCGCAAGAAGGTGCTGTTTTTCGGTATGTCCGGCTTGGGCAAGACATATCTCAGCAACATCCTGCGAGCGGGCGGCGACTGGTTCCATTACTCGATCGATTACCGCATCGGCACCCGGTATATGGGTGAATATATCACCGACAATGCCAAGGCGCAGGCGATGAAGGTCCCCTTCCTGCGCGATCTGTTGCTGTCGGATTCGATCTATATCGGGTCAAACATCTCGTTTTCGAACCTCACCCCGGTTTCGGCCTATCTGGGCAAGCCCGGCGACCCGTCCAAGGGCGGTCTGGCCATTGCCGAGTATCGCCGTCGCCAGGAACAGTTCCGGCAGGCCGAGATACACGCGCTGCTCGACACGCAGTATTTCATCGACCGGGCCGAGCGGCTCTATGGCTATCCCAACTTCATCTGCGACACGGGCGGGTCGATCTGCGAATGGGTCGATCCCGACGACCCGAAGGATCACGTGCTGTCCGAGCTTGCCAAGGATACGCTGATGATCTGGCTCAAGGGTGATGAGGCCCATACGGACGAGTTGATCCGCCGCTTCGACAAGGACCCGAAACCGATGTCCTATCAGGCCGAGTTCCTGAGCCAGATGTGGGACAGCTACTTGTCAGACCAAGGCTGCGCGCCCGATGCGGTGGACCCGGATGCCTTTGTGCGCTGGACCTATGCCAGGGCGCTGGCCCATCGGCAGCCGCGCTATGAGGCGATGGCGCGCAATTGGGGTATCACCCTGACTGCCGATCAGGTGTCCACGGTGCGGGATGCGGCAGATTTTGACGCGCTGATCGCTGACGCGCTTGCGCACTGATCAACCACCACAGGCCGCCCGCACCTGCCAGATTGCCCCTTGCGCGTTCAGCAAGCTATAGCCCGCCCTGTACACCCCGTCAGGGTCCACGATAGCGATGGCACGTCCCTGCCCCAGCAGATTCAGAAACGGGGCCGAAGGGGGCAGATCACTGGTCAATTCCCCGCGTCTGCTGTGAAAGGCCAAGGGATAGGCACGGCCATCGATGCTGATCTGGAACACGCCCTCGCGCGCCCTGAGGCCATACAGCATCAAATAGCTGTCGCGCCCGGGGATGCACTGGAAATACAGCCCCTGCCCGCTACCATCCGCGGCTGCCAGACCGGCCGACCATGTCTGGCCATCCGCCGCTTTCCCCGCAGACCAGCCCTGAGCCACAGGTGCGGGCGTCACGGGCTGATATTGCGGCCCTGTACAAAGCCTGCTCACGCATTGGTGATAGATCGCGCTCTGGGCCCCCGGAGAGTTCGCCAGACAGCGCCAGATACAGCGCTGCAACTCCATCGGATCGCCATGCTGCGCCATGACAGGCGGCGCGCACAGCATCAGCGCCAAAAAAACCAATCTTTTCATTCCGGTCCCCTCTCGCCGGTCTACCCCGATTGAGAGGCCACAGTCCTGTGCTGTCAAGCGTAACGAGGCTTGGCACCACCGGCTGCCCGGACTATCTAGCCCAGACATGTTCGCAACAGAGCCTCTATCATGCCCATCAAGATTCCCTCAGACCTGCCCGCCTTCGACGTCCTCAGCCGTGAGGGTGTCATGGTCATGGCCGAGGATCAGGCGGCGCGCCAGGATATCCGTCCGCTGCGGATCGGGCTCTTGAACCTGATGCCCAAGAAGATCCAGACCGAGAACCAGTTCGCCCGGCTTATCGGTGCGACGCCCCTGCAGATCGAACTGAGTCTGATCCGCATGTCCGAACACCGCACCAAGACCACTGCCGCCGAACATATGGCCGAGTTCTACCGTCCGTTTCAGGAGGTCAAGGACGAGAAGTTTGACGGTCTGATCATTACCGGCGCCCCAATCGAGCATCTGGAGTTCACCGACGTCACCTATTGGGATGAGCTGGTCGAGGTGATGAACTGGACCCAGACCAACGTGCATTCCACCTTCGGCGTCTGCTGGGGCGGGATGGCGATGATCAACCATTTCCACGGTGTGAAGAAACACATGCTGGACTCCAAGGCATTCGGCTGTTTCCGGCATCGTAACCTGGAACCTGCCTCGTCCTTCCTGCGGGGCTTTTCGGATGAGTGTTTCATCCCCGTCAGCCGCTGGACCGAGATGAAACAGGAAGAGATCGATGCGGCAGATGGCCTGCGCACCCTGTTGGGCAGCGATGAGGTTGGCCCCTGTCTGGTGCGCGACAGGGCGCATCGCGCGCTCTATATCTTCAACCATTTCGAATATGACAGCGATACGCTGAAACAGGAATATGACCGCGACGTCGCCAATGGCACGCCGATCAATGTGCCGTTGAATTATTACCCTGATGATGACCCCTCGAAAGATCCGCAGAACCGCTGGCGCAGCCACGCGCATCTGCTCTATGGCAACTGGATCAGCGAAATCTACGAGACCACGCCCTTTGACATCGGCCATATCGGCCTTACCTCCACCGATCTGAGGGCCTGACCGGAGATGCGCGTGCTGGTGATCATCCTACTTGTTCTTGGCGCCTTCTGGGCGCTGACCCTGTGGCTTGCCAACCGTAACGAGGCGCGGGCCGAGGCCAGCCACCCGCCCCGGGGCGAACTGCTCCAGGTGGATGGCCATCAGGTTCATGCCGAGGTGATGGGCGAAGGCCCCGACGTGGTGCTGATCCACGGCTCGAACGGCAATACCAACGACATGACCTATCGCCTTGCCCCGGCTCTGGCGGATCGCTACCGGGTCATTGTCTTTGACCGTCCCGGTCTGGGCTATTCCGATCCGCTCAACCCCAAGGGCGCGACCATCACCGAACAGGCAACGCAGCTGATGAAAGCCGCAGAGCAGCTTGGTGCGGACAAACCCATCGTGGTCGGTCAAAGCTATGGCGGTGCGGTGGCGCTCGCCTGGGCGGTGGAACATCCCGATCACATCGCCGCGCTGGTACCGATTGCCGGCGCATCGAACCCCTGGGATACCGAGTTGGAGCTGTTCTACAAGCTCACCGCCAACCCGATCGGCGCGGCGGTGGTGAATCCGCTGATCACGGCCTATGTGCCGCAATCCCTGGTCGAGGATACCTTTGTCGATGTCTTCGCCCCGAACCCGATGCCCGAGGATTATGCCGACCACTTTGGCCCCGGCCTCAGCCTGCGCCGCAACTCACTGCGCGCCAACGCGCTGCAACGCTACAACCTGCTGGGTGAGATCGAGGAATTGGCCCCGCATTATCACGAAATCTCGGTCCCGACCGAGATCGTGCATGGCACGGACGACACGGTTGTGGGGCTGGAAATCCATTCGCAGACATTGGTTGAGCAGATCCCCGACGCTGTTCTCACCAGTCTGGAGGGAGTGGGTCATATGCCGCAGCATGTCTCGGTCCCCGAAGTGGTCGACGCCATTGATCGTGCCGCCAAACGGGCGGGTTTGCGTTAAGCCCCTTAACATTCCATAGTGCGTGTACGAGCAATTCAGGAGGCACGGAATGTCTCGCAAAAACAAGGGCGAAATCGCCAAGTTCATCGCCGAGGACGCGCCGGGCCATCTGCGCAAAGCGCTGGAAAAGGCCGCCAAGGACGACATCATCACCGACAGCTACCCCTATAGCGAACGCATGGGGCGCAAAGCCTATGACACGCAGATGGAGGCGCTGCAGATCGAGCTGGTCAAGCTGCAATCCTGGGTCAAGGAAAGCGGGCAGCGCGTCGCGGTGATCTTCGAGGGGCGCGATGCCGCCGGCAAGGGCGGCACCATCAAGCGGCTGCGCGAGAACCTCAACCCCCGTGGCGCGCGCGTGGTGGCGCTGACCAAACCCTCGAATACCGAGAGCAGCCAATGGTATTTCCAGCGCTATATCGAACATCTGCCCTCGGCCGGGGAAATCGTGTTCTTTGACCGCAGCTGGTACAATCGTGGCGTGGTCGAGCATGTGTTCGGCTTCTGCACCAATGATGAGCGCGAGCGGTTTTTCCGTCAGGTCCTGCCACTGGAAGAGGGCCTGGTGAATGACGGGATCAACCTGTTCAAGTTCTGGCTGAATGTGGGGCGCGGCGAACAGTTGCGCCGCTTCCGGGACCGGGAGACCGATCGGCTGAAGCACTGGAAGCTCAGCCCCATCGACGTGCAGGGCCTTGGCAAATGGGACGAATATTCCAGCGCCATCAGCGAAACCCTGACCCGCAGCCATTCCGCCTTCTCGCCCTGGACCATCGTGCGCTCGGACGACAAGCGCCGGGCAAGAATTGCGGCGATCCAGGCGGTGCTGCATGGGCTGGATTACGACGACAAGGACGCGGACGCGCTTGGCGACGTTGATGGCAAGATCTGCGGGGGCCCCGATATCTGGGATGGCTAAACGCGGCTATCATCACGGCAACCTCAAGCAGGCCCTGATCGAAGGGGCGCTGGTGCTGATCGAGGCGCGCGGACCCACCGGTTTCACGCTCTCCGAAGCTGCCAAAACCGCAGGCGTGACGCCCGCAGCGGTCTATCGCCATTTCGAAGGCCGCGAAGACCTGATCGCCGAAGCCGCGCGTCAGGGGTTCGAGATGTTCGCCGACCTGATGCAGTTCGCTTACGACAAGGGCCAGCCCTCGGCGCTGGCGGCTTTCGAGGCCACGGGCCGTGCCTATCTGGCCTTTGCCCGCAAGCATCCCGGCCACTATATCGCGATGTTCGAAAGCGGCATCTCGGTCAACCGCACCCCCGCACTGGCCGACGCCGCCGCCCGCGCCAAGGCGGTTCTGGAAAAGGCCGCGCAAGAGCTGTCGGAACACATCCCGCCGGAAAAACGCCCCCCCGCCTCGATGGTCAGCGCCCATATCTGGGCGATGAGCCACGGCGTGGTCGAGCTATACGCCCGCAACACCGGCACTGCCTCACCTTTCCCGCCCGAGGATCTGCTGGAATCGGGCGTGGGAATCTACCTGCGCGGTCTGGGGCTGATCTCGCCCGACGACTAGGGCTGGAACCGTGAGCGGGTCTGCCCGGCGCGCAGATCGGCACTGACATTGATTAACTCCATCTCGCCCATGCCCTTGATGTCATAGGCACCGATATCAGAGACTTGAAACTCGTCGATCAAGTCGTATTTCATCGATTCCGGCGCCACGATCTTCATCGGGTGGGCAAAGATCTGCAGTCGCGCCGCCATGTTCACTGCCGGGCCGAACACGTCATAGACGTATTTCTGGATGCCCACCACCGAGCCCACTGCGGCCCCTGATCCCAGACCGATCCGGGCGCGCCATTTATGCGGGTGGCTTTCGTTGCGCCGTTCCAGATAGCGCAGGAAACGGATGGCACAATGGGCCACTGCCGTGGCGTGATCGGGGGTTTCGTCGGGCATGCCCGAGACCGCCAGATAGGCATCGCCAATGGTCTTGATCCGCTCGCAGCCATATTGCTCGACGATCCGGTCGAAGGCGGTGAAGATGTCGTTCAACTCGCCCAGCGTGATCGTCGGATCGGTCCTGGCGGCGAAATCGGTGAAATCGACGAAATCCAGCATCACCACCGAGACATTCTTGTAAAGCTGCGGGGTGACCACGCCAAAGGTCTTGAATTCCTCATAGACCGAGCGCGGCATGAGATTGAGCAGCAAGCGCTCCACCCGCTCCTTTTCGCGTTCCAGCTCACGCGTGTTGCGCTCGACCATGGTCGAGTAGCTGTCGATCATGTTTTCCAATTCGCGAATGCGGGTGATGTTCTGACATTCCACGATCAGCAGCGGCTCTTCGGTGCCGCTGGACAGCGAAATATTGATCGCAAAGATCAGCGTCCGGCGGCGCGGCTTGATCTCAAGCTCGACCGAATAGCGCTGACCGGTCTCGCGCACCTGATCCAGCGCTTCCGTGTCAAGCTCTCCCAAGACCGAGGTCAGCGTGGCGTCGGGGTCCGGGGGGCCGAACCATTCCGCAAAGGGCTCATTGTGGAAGACCAGCCGCAAATCCGAGGCTCGCGCCAACGCCACGCCCACGCCAATCGCGCGCAGCAGGTGCTCGTTGATGGCCGAAATGCTCATCCCGCCTCGCGGGTCACGATGACCGAGCGCTTGGCCTCGACGGCGGCCAATGCGGTATCGACGTCACCTTGGGGCATGCCATGTTCCAGCAGAGCCTGCCCCAACAGCCGCGCCACCTCGTCGAAATCCCCATGCGTGATGCCCAGCGTTCGGTGCACCACCTCAAGCCGGTCGTCACTGAACGAGGCCGGCCCGCCCAGAAGCGATGAAATGAACTTGGTCTGATGATCGATCAGGCGCGGCATGTCGACATCGTCGAAATGATGGCCGATCTCTTCGGAATCCAGCACCATCTCATAAAACTGCAGCACCACCCGGCTCACGGTTTTGAAGCCGCCATGCTTTTCGTAGATTGACTGCGCCATTGTTGATGCCCTGATCCGCCCGCCCGGAATTGAGCCCCAACGATAGGTCACTTCTCGCAAAATGTTAAACATTTTGAGCATTTGCCGGATTTTCGCCTTCCGGTTGCGCTCTCGAGGCATCGCCATGCCCCCGCAAAAAGAAAGGCCGCGCATCTCTGCACGGCCTCTCAAAATGGTCAGATGGCTCCGGCTTAACGCTTCGAGAACTGGAAGCTCTTACGCGCTTTGGCCTTACCGTATTTCTTACGTTCCACGACGCGGCTGTCGCGGGTCAGGAAGCCCGCGGCTTTCAGAGCGCCGCGCAGCGACGGATCATAGAGCTGCAGCGCTTTCGAGATGCCATGCTTGACCGCACCGGCCTGACCGGTCAGGCCACCGCCCTTGACGGTTGCGACAACATCGAATTCACCTTCGACACCCGCCACCTGCATGGGCTGGCGCAGGATCAGCTGCAGAACGGGGCGTGCGAAATACACGTCCTGATCTTTGCCGTTCACAGTCACCTTGCCGGAACCGGGCTTGATCCAGACACGGGCAACCGCGTCCTTCCGTTTGCCGGTGGCGTAAGAGCGGCCCAGCTCGTCACGCACGGGTTCGCGCGCAACAACTTCTTCGGCCACGGTTTCAACGCCTGCGACGGCGCTCAGCTCTTCGAGAGTATTGATCTGATCAGCCATCGGTCATTAGCTCCGGGTGTTTTTCTTGTTCATGGACTTCACGTCCAGAACTTCGGGCGCTTGCGCCTCGTGGGGATGCTCGGCACCGGCATAGACACGCAGGTTGGTCATTTGCGTGCGCGCCAGACGGTTGCCCGGCAGCATGCGCTTGACCGCCTGGGTCACGACGCGCTCGGGGTGTGCACCCTCGAGGATCTGCTGTTTGGTGCGCGACTTGATGCCGCCCGGATGGCCAGTATGCCAGTAGAAGTTTTCGTCGCGCTTCTTGCCGGTCATCTGGATTTTGTCGGCGTTGATCACGATGACATTGTCGCCCATGTCCATGTTCGGGGTGAACGACGGCTTGTGCTTGCCACGCAGGCGCATGGCGACGATCGAAGCAAGACGGCCCAGAACAACGCCCTCGGCGTCGATCAGGATCCACTTCTTGTCGATGTCTGCAGGTGTTGCAGAAAAGGTTTTCATGGCAGGATAGTCCTGTTTGATGTGAAAGACCGCCCCCTTACGGAGCGGCCCGAATTCGATGGAGGGGGTTTAGACCTGACCGACATCCGGGTCAATACGCTGCAATCTAATTTTTCGACACATTAACAATGGGTTATAAAATAGGTATTATTTTACCCCATACCTCACTCCATTTTCCTGCCCTATCTGTAGAGTATTGGCCAGCACATCACAGAAACCACTGCCGGAGGCCTCAATGACATCACTGAACGAGACCCTTGCCAGCTATGGCGCGGCGTGGCGGGAAAGCGACCCCGACACGCGGCTCGCGCATCTCGCGGCCTGTTTTGCCGAAACGGGCCGCTATGTCGATCCAAGCGCGGATGTGACTGGGCGCGCTGCGTTGAGTGATCATATCGGAAAGGTTCTGGCAGAGTTTGGTGGCCGTGTGGAGCTGACCAGCGCGCCGCAGCACCATCACGGCATGGTCCATTTCACGTGGCGCATGGTGGCGGGTGATATGGTCATGATCGCGGGTCGCGATTTCGCCCGTCTGGATGCAGAGGGGCAGATCGCCGAACTGGTGGGGTTCTTTGGGGAGCCAGAGGCGCTGGGGTGAAAGGTCAGACCCCGATCCGTTCGGGTGGATTGTCCAGCAGATGGCGCAGGCGAGTCATGGCGGCCTCGAACGTTTCCAGGCTGACACCGGCATTCACCGCCAGCCGGACCGCATGCGGGGTTCGGGTGGTGCGGCTGGCAAATTCCTCGGCCGAGCGGATCTGGATGCCCTCGGCCTCGGCCGCACGGCAGAAGGACGCCGCACGCCAACCCTCCGGCAAGGTCAGCCACAGAAACGGCACTGGCGAGCGCCAGTTCAACTGATAGGCCCCCAGGATATTCACAGCCGCCTTGATATAGTCACCAGTCACGCGCTGCAATTCCTCCAACATGGCGTCCAGTTGCGGATGGGCGAGCAGTTTTGCGGTCAGATCGGTGAGCGGCGTGGCCAGCCCAAAGAACCCGTGCTCAACCGCCCGGCGCAGATCGGCGATATGCCCGTCCGGCGCGACGGCGACCCCGATGCGCAGCGCCGGCGTGATGGATTTCGAGATCGAGGTCACGAACCAGGACCGCTCCGGCGCCAGCACGCGGTAGCTCGGCGCATCGGCGGGCATGTGGCGGTAACAATCATCTTCGAGAATATAGAAATCACGCTGCCGGGCGACCCGCACCAAAGCCTCGCGCCGTTCAAGCGGGGTGAACAGGCAGGTGGGGTTGTGGACCTCGGGCGAGGTGCAGAAGATTTGCGCATCATGGGCGCGCGCGGCAGCGTCCAGCGCCTCGGGTATGACGCCATGTTCATCCATGGCAACCGGCACCACCTCGGCGCGCAGCAGATCGGCGGCCCGTCTGAAGCCGGGATAGGACAGTTCCTCGACCAGAATGGCCGGACGCCTGCCCCGCAGCACCGCCTGCATGATCAGCGAAACGGCATTCTGGCCGCCATTGGTCAGAACCACGTCACCTTCCCGAATGCGCCCGATCGGCGCGCGCGACAGCCATTGCACCGCCGCCCGCCGCGCCGGCAGGGACCCGGCACGGCTGGGGTAATGCATCAGGCCCGAGGGCGGGTCCTGCGCGATCTCGCCCAGCAAGTGCCGGATCAGTTCTGACTGACCCACGCCGGGCAGATGCGGCGAGAACAGATTCACCGTGTACCCGTCACCGCCCTCGCTATTATGTGCAATGACATCGACCTCGATGGGGGCAACACCCACCTGATCAGTCTTGGGAGGAGCCACAAATGTACCCCGCCCGACCTCGGCTTGTAACAATCCCTCATCGGTGAGTATCGTATAGGCCCGCGCAACGGTGCCAGGCGTGATGCTCAATTGATACGCCAGTTCGCGCACCGGAGGCAGCTTTGCGCCGGGTTGCAACACCTTGTCTTCGATTGATTTTCTGATCGTGTCGGCCACAAGTTTATACTTGGGGCCTCTCTCGCGCGGCAGGGTGTCGGGCCAAATTGTACCCATTACAATCTTTCCTTTGATTTGGCACAATACAGAATGTACCCATACATCATATCCTCTATTATTCGCATTGTGTCAATACAATTGAAAGGACCTTACCATGACACACGCTTCGCAGAACCCAGCCCTGACGCTCCTCAACGCCAGCCCCCGGCTGCCGCTGCTGGCCGCCCTGGCGGTCCGTTTTGCGGCGACCGTGACACGGTGGGAACAACGGCGCCGCACCCGCGTCAATCTCAGCTATCTTGATGACCGGCTTCTGTCCGATGTCGGTCTGACCAGATGGCAGGCGGACCGGGAATCGGCCCGCCCCTTCTGGGATTACTGACCAACTCCCCGTCCCGATCCGGGACCTCCAGACTGGCCGGGCTTTGCCCGGCCTTTTTTCAGCCCGCCTGCGCCGCGGCAGACCCGACAGGCGGGATCGAATAGGTCATCGTTGCACGCGCAACCGGCGCGTCGCTGCCCTCGGACAGGATCAGAACATCGCCCACCGCCAGACTGCGCCCAAGCTTGAGCAGGCGGCATTGCGCGATCATCGGCACATCACCGCGCGGCTTGCGCATGAAATCCATCGAGCAATTCGTGGTCACCGCCAGCGCCTGCCGCCCCAGCCGCGCCAACACGATCGCATAGACACTGACATCGGCCAGCGCGAACATCGACGGGCCTGACACCGTGCCGCCGGGGCGCAGATGCCGCTCGGCGGTGAGCAGCCGCATGGTCACGTGATCCTCGGACAGCGCATCGATTGCGAAATCCGCGCGCACCTGCGGAAAGATTTCGGCCAGATACTCTGCCAGTTCTTCCTTGTTCATCTTCAGTGACATGCTTCCCCTCCGCCCTGCTGACGCATAGAGTTGGCGCGGAACAGGGGTGAGGACAAGATGGCAATTCTGGAACGACATGACAAAGATGCGGTCGCGCATCTGCGGCTGAACGCGCCCGAGCGGCTCAATGCGCTGTCAGACGAGATGCTGGGTGCGCTGCAGGACACGCTGGACCGGATCGGCGAAGACAGGACCGTGCGCGCGGTGGTCCTGTCAGGGGCTGGCAAGGCCTTCTGCGCCGGGCATGACCTGAAACAGATGACAGCGGGGCGACAGAACGAGGATGGCGGCAAAGCCTATTTCAAGGATCTGTTCGACCGCTGCGCCCGGATGATGATGACCGTGCAGGCGATCCCGCAACCGGTGATCGCGCAGGTCCACGGCATCGCCACCGCCGCTGGCTGCCAGTTGGTGGCGACCTGCGATCTGGCCATCGCTGCCGAGGACACCCGATTCGGCGTCAATGGCGTGAATATCGGCCTGTTCTGCTCAACCCCCATGGTTGCGCTGACCCGCAACATCCCCCGCAAGCACGCGTTCGAGATGTTGACGACCGGAGAGTTCATCGGCGCCGCGCGCGCCGCCGAGTTGGGGCTGATCAACCGCGCCGTGCCTGCGGACAAGCTGGCAGACGAGACCAACGCACTGGCCCAGACCCTGACCCAAAAGCTTGGCACAGCTGTGAAAATCGGCAAACGCGCCTTTTACGAGCAGCTTCAGATGCCGCTGGATCAGGCCTATGCCCATACCGGAAGCGTCATGGTAGAAAACATGCTGCACCGCGATACCGAAGAGGGTATTGCCGCCTTTATAGAGAAAAGACCCCCAGATTGGAGACAATGAGTGTAACGTCACACAATTATTTTAGCATTGTTTCGAAATTCGCACTTTTAATCTGGGCGAGACTGTGTCAAAGCTAGGGCATGGCGAAAGCCAAGGATAGTTTTGGGTCGTTGTAGGTGGAAGGTCCCTCCTGGTCAGTTCTCTCGCTGACTTCGACATTCCCGCCACGACGACCCCAAATCCTCCCTCCCCTAAAATTCACGTCTGACGGCCGCTCGCAGCGTTGCGTCTGCATGCGCCCTGCCCTATGTGGCAGCCCATGACAGAGAGATTGCATATCGTGGGCGGCGGCATGGCCGGGTCCGAGGCGGCCTGGCAGGCGGCACAAATGGGCGTTCAGGTCGTGATCCACGAGATGCGGCCAAAGGTGGGCACCTTTGCCCACCAGACCGGCAATCTGGGCGAAATGGTCTGCTCGAACTCGTTCCGCTCGGATGATGATGAACAAAACGCCGTCGGCCTGCTGCATTGGGAGATGCGGGCGGCAAATGGCCTGATCATGGCCAGCGCCGATCAGCATCGCCTGCCAGCAGGCGGCGCATTGGCGGTGGATCGCGAACCGTTTGCCGAAACCGTCACCGCGCGGCTGCGCGCGCATCCCAATGTCAGCATCTCTTATGAAGAGGTCACCGATCTGCCCGAAACCGGTCAGTGGATCTTTGCGACCGGCCCGCTGACCTCGCCCGCCCTGGGCGAGGCGATCCGGGCCGAGACCGGGGCCGAGGCGCTGGCCTTTTTCGACGCCATCGCACCCATCGTCTATGCCGAGAGCATCGACATGGAAAAAGCCTGGATGCAGTCGCGCTATGACAAGGGCGAGACCGAAGAAGAGCGTACCGCCTATCTCAACTGCCCGATGGATCGCGACCAGTATGAGGCCTTCATCGACGCGCTGCTGGCCGCTGACAAGACCGAGTTCCACGAAGGTGAAACCGCCGGTTATTTCGACGGCTGTCTGCCGATCGAAGTGATGGCCGAACGTGGCCGCGAAACCCTGCGCCACGGGCCGATGAAGCCGGTGGGCCTGACCAACCCGCATCAACCCGAGATCAAGGCCCATGCGGTGGTGCAATTGCGCCGCGACAACGCATTGGGGACGCTCTTCAACATCGTCGGCTTTCAGACCAAGATGAAATATGGCGCGCAGACGGATGTGTTCCGGATGATCCCCGGCCTGGAAAACGCCAGCTTTGCCCGGTTGGGCGGCATTCACCGCAACACCTTCATCAACTCGCCCACCCTGCTGGATGACCGGATGCGTCTGAAGTCGCGCCCCAATATCCGCTTTGCCGGGCAGATCACCGGGGTCGAAGGCTATGTGGAAAGCGCCGCGATGGGCTTGCTGGCCGGGCGACTGGCGGCGGCTGACATTCAGGGCCACACCCTGCCGACCGTCCCGCAGGACAGCGCCATGGGCGCGCTGATCCATCACATCACCGGCGGAGCCGAGGCCAAGACCTTCCAGCCGATGAACGTCAATTTCGGCCTGTTCCGCCCGGTCGAGGGGCTGAAAGGTGGGCGCCGGGGCCGCAAGGACCGCTACAAGGCCTATACCGACCGTGCCAAATCGGCCTGGCAGGGCTGGCTGGCGCAATGCGCGCTGGACGCGGCGTGATCTGCACGCTTATTCTTGCTGCATGCCAGATAAATTCCTCGCCAAGACCTACGGGCTGAGTTCCGCCGAAGAAACCCGCGACCATTACGACAAATGGGCCGCCAGCTACGAAAGCGAGGTGGAAGAGAACGGCTATGTCACACCGGGCCGCATCGCCGACGCGCTCTGGAGCAAGTTGCCTGAACCGCAAACCCCCATCCTCGATTTCGGCTGTGGCACCGGCCTGTCCGGCCTCGCCCTGCGCCGCGCCGGGTTCGAGGTGATCGACGGGCTGGACCCCTCGCCGGAAATGCTCGACGGCGCGCGGGCCAAATCCGCCTATCGCGCGCTCGACCTGCTGGATGTCAACGACCCTGCACCCGTTGCCAAAGGCGCTTACAAGGTGATCACCGCCATCGGCGTTCTGGGCACCGGTGCCGCGCCACCGGCCACGTTTGACGTGCTGATGAATGCGCTGGAACGCGGCGGCCTGCTGGCCTTTTCCTATAATGACCACACCCTGGCCGATCCCCACTTTACCGGCAAGCTCAACGAGTGGCTTGATTGCGGCGCGGCGCGCCTGCTGTTTCGCGAACACGGCCCCCACCTGCCCGGTCAGAATATGGGCGCCGATGTCTACGTGCTTGAAAAAGCGTGAGCCTGACCACCCGTTTTGCGCCTTCGCCCACGGGACCGCTGCATCTGGGCCATGCCTATTCAGCGCTGTTGGCCCATGACATGGCGCGAGTCGCGGGTGGTCGGTTCCTGCTGCGCATCGAAGACACCGACACCAGCCGCGCCCGCCCGCAATGGGAGGAGCTGATCTACAAGGATCTCGCCTGGCTGGGCCTGACATGGGAAGAGCCGGTGATGCGGCAATCCGATCAGTTGGAACTCTATCATACGGCGCTTGAGCAATTGGCCACGCGCGGGCTGGTGTTCCCCTGCTCCTGCCGCCGCAGCGACATTCGCGCCGCACTCTCGGCCCCGCAGGAAGGCGCGCCGCTGGCACCGGGCGTCTATCCCGGCACCTGCCGCCACCGTCCCATGCGTGAACGCAAGCAGGGCGACGCGATCCGGCTGAACATGCGCGCGGCGGTGCAAGACATCGAGATGCCTGAATTCACCGAGACCGGCCCCAAACATGCGGAGTCGCACCAGTTGGACCCCGAGCGCCTGATCTTGGAAATCGGCGATGCCGTGCTGGGCCGCAAAGAGATTGAGACGGTTTCTTACGTGTTGGCCTCGGTCATTGATGACGCGGCGCAAGGCATCACCTGCATTATCCGCGGCGAGGATCTCTATCAGATCACCTTCCTGCAGGTTCTGCTGCAGGGCCTGCTGGACCTGCCCACACCCGAGTATCACCACCACCGTCTGATCCGCGACGATCATGGCAAACGGCTGGCCAAGCGCGACGACGCCCGCGCCATCGCCAAATACCGCGCCGAGGGGGCCACCCCGCAGGATATCAGGCGGATGGTCGGGCTCTAGAGGCCTCAGGCCATTGGCGCCATCAGCTCGCGTTCGGTCCCGTCATTTACAGAGGTATAGAAACAGCTGCGCCGGTTGGTATGGCAGGCCGCGCCGGTCTGGTTCACCACGGCCAGCAGGCAGTCGCGGTCGCAATCGACCCGCAGATCGACCAGTTCCTGTACATGGCCCGAGGTTTCGCCCTTGACCCAGAAGGCCTGCCGCGAGCGCGACCAATAGGTGACCCGGCGACCTTCGAGCGTGCGCGCCACAGCCTCTTCATTCATCCACGCCATCATCAGCACTTCGCCGCTTGTGGCATCCTGCGCGATTGCCGGGATCAGCCCGTCGGCGTTATAGGTCAGGGTCTTGGGGTCGAAATCCATCTGCGAAAACCTTTTGCATCCCGGAATTGGCCCCTTATGTATGGGGAACGCATAACGAGGGAAAGCCATGTCCGGCGAAACCGATCTGATCAAGCTCTATTCAGGCCGCATTCTGGCGCTGGCTGCCGATATTCCGCATCTGGACCGGCTGGCCGACCCCGATGCCACTGTCAAGAAGCGCTCGCCGCTCTGCGGGTCGACCGTGACGGTGGATGTAAAGACGAAGGACGGGCGCATCGCCGAATTCGGGCAAGATGTGAAAGCCTGCGCGCTTGGGCAGGCCTCGGCCGCCGTTGTGGGCGCGGCCATAATCGGCACCACCCGCGATCAGGTGGAAACCGCCCGTGATCAGCTCAAAGCCATGCTGAAGAATGACGGCCCGGCCCCGGACGCACCTTTTGACGGGCTCGAAGTGCTGATCCCGGCGCGTGAATACAAGAACCGTCACGCCTCGATCATGCTGGCGCTGGAAGCTACAGCCGAAGCCATGGCGCAAGCCGAACAGGCCAACTGCGCCTGACGGTGGCCTTGCCCCTCGCGCTTCGTTAACGTCGCACTGATATCGGAGGGGACGCCTTGGAAGACCTGCTGGACCGTTTCGTGACCTTGTGGGTGGTGATCGACCCGATCGGCACCATTCCGGTCTTTATCGCCGTCACCGCCGGGCTTGATGCCGCCACCCGCCGCCGCACCGCGCGGCAGGCGGCGATGGTCAGCGTGGGCGTGCTGCTGTTCTTTCTGCTGCTGGGGCAGTTGCTGATTGACGCGCTTGATATCGGGCTGAATTCCTTTCAGGTCGCGGGCGGGATCGTACTGTTCCTGTTCGCGCTCACTATGATCTTTGGCGAATCGAAACCCGAATCAGATCAACGCCTGGTCGAGGCCGACAAGGCCGCCCATGTCCGCAAGCAGAACCCGGCTATCTTTCCTCTGGCCGTGCCCTCGCTCGCCTCGCCCGGCGCGATGCTGGCGGTGGTGATGCTGACGGATAACGAACGGCACGGCATTGTCGATCAGGGCATTACGGGGCTGGTGATGATCATAGTCATCGCCGCCGCTTATGTGCTTATGTTGTTTGCGGAGCCGATCATCCGCGTGATCGGTCATTCCGGTTCCGCCATCATCAGCCGGATCATGGGCATGATCCTGGCCTCGGTCGCGGCCAACGCCGTGTTATCCGCGCTGATCAACATCATCCAGACCGGCAAGCTCTGATCCGTACAGGACCTCCAGATGATAAAAAAACCGCCGCTCCTCCCGGGCGGGAGAGGGCGGCGGCAGGAATGCGTTTCTCGTGTTGGGACCGAAGCGCCCGGCGGGGGAACGGGACATCCCCCTAAAGGGTTAAGGACAGGCAGGTCACCCTTTGCATCGGGATCGAACAGGATGCAGGGGCTTCGGCACGAGATCGCAGGCAGATACGGGTCAAAGACCGGGCATGTGCAGGGCAACCATCAGCATGACAACCAGCGAGGCCGCACCCAACGCATCCTGCAGGATGGTATTGCGGGAACGGGTCAGTGCAGTTTTGATCTGGGTCAGCATGGGTCACCTCCGGCTCAGGTCTTAAGTATTTGTTGACCTTTTGTTCTCATTTTCGGCGCCCCGTGTAAAGAACTTTATGAGAACATTAGTGAACTTTTTGCGATTCTGCACGCTAACCGGTTGAATTCATGGTTCTTTCATTCGGGCAGTTCTGGCCCCGTAACGGGGCTCTGCCCGTTCACCCCTGGAACCGTCCACCAGACGGTTTCCAAGACGCGGCTCACCCAACCGATATCAAACGGATCGCCTGATCCTGCCGCATCAGCCAGAGCAGCACGCGCGCCGCCTGCCCTCGCGCGCTTACCAGTTCCGGGTCGGCCTCAAGCAACGCGCGTGCATCCCGTTGCGCGACCGCCATCAGCGAGGCCTGCCGTTCAAGATCAGCGATGCGGAACTTTGGTAGGCCCGATTGCGCGGTGCCGATCAGGTCTCCCGCGCCGCGCATCTCCAAATCGGTTTCGGCAATCCGGAACCCATCCTCGGTCTCGCGCAGCACCTCCAGCCGCCGCCGCCCGCTTTCGCTGACCGGGGCCTGATACATCAGCAGACAGGTCGACTCGGCCTCGCCCCGCCCAACGCGGCCGCGCAGCTGGTGCAACTGCGCCAGACCGAATATCTCGGCCCGCTCGATCACCATGATGGTGGCATTGGGCACGTTCACCCCCACCTCGATCACCGTTGTGGCCACCAGCACCTTGGTCTGGCCGCTCTGAAAGGCGGCCATTGCAGCGTCTTTCTCGGCGGGCGGCATCTGACCGTGCACCAGACCCACAATACCTTCGCCAAGGGCTGCGCGCAGGCGTTTGAACCGGTCCTCGGCCGAAGTCAGATCGACCAATTCGGATTCCTCGACCAACGGGCAGACCCAATAGCATTGCCGCCCCTCACCGATGGCCTGCCGCAACCGGTCAACCACCGCATCCATGTTCCGCGTGCTGATCACCGCCGTCTTGATCGGTTTGCGACCGGGAGGCTTTTCGTCCAGTACCGAGACATCCATATCGCCATATTGCGCCAGCGACAGGCTGCGCGGGATCGGCGTGGCGGTCATCACCAGCACATCCGCGCCCATGCCCTTTTCCGCCAGTTCCATCCGCTGACGTACCCCGAACCGGTGCTGTTCATCAACAATCGCAAGGCGCAGGTCGGAGAACGAGACATCCTCCTGAAACACCGCATGGGTGCCGACGAGGATCTGAATATCGCCCCGCGCCAGCGCATCAAGCTTACCACGCCGTTCCGCCCCTTTGTCGCGCCCGGTCAGCAACTCCAGCACCACGCCCGCCTCTTCGGCCAGCGGGCGCAACCCCTCCAGATGCTGGCGGGCGAGGATTTCGGTGGGGGCCATCATCACCCCCTGCCCGCCCGCCTCGACCGCGACCAGCAGCGCCATGAAGGCCACCAGCGTCTTGCCCGCGCCCACATCGCCCTGCAACAGCCGATTCATCCGGGTCTGAGCCGCCATATCGTCTGAGATTTCGGCGATCGCGCGGGTCTGCGCCTCGGTGGGTTTGTAGGGCAAACTGGCCAGCACGCGTGACTGCAACGCGCCGGTAGCGGCGCTGGAAATCCCGCGCCCCCTACGCTCGCGCCGCCGCGCCAGGGCCAGTGTCATCTGATGGGCAAACAGTTCATCATAGGCCATTCGCGCCCGCGCCGGGGCGTGTGGCAGCATGTCGTCCAGCCCGCGCGGCGCATGGCCCGCCTCGATCGCGGCATGCCAGTCCGGCCAGCTCTCGCGTGTCACCAAGGCCGGATCGATCCATTCCGCCAGATCGGGCGCACGGGCAACCGAAGCGCGAGCGGCCTTGAACATGGTCTTTTGCGTGACACCCTGCGTCAGATGATAGACCGGTTCGAAATCGGGAATATCCCCGGCCTCTTCCACCGGCAGCATATGGTCGGGATGCACCATCTGCGCCATGCCATCGAACAGTTCCAGCTTGCCCGAGATCACCCGCCGCGCGCCTTGCGGCAGGATGCGCTTGAGGTAGTCGCCGCGGGCATGAAAGAACACCAGTTGGAAATCCGCCTGCGCATCCTCCACATGCACCCGATACGCCCCACCCTTGTTGCGCGATGGGCGATGGGCGCCCACCGTCACCTCAACGGTCAGCGTCGCAGGTAGATCGACGCCCTTGATCGTGTCACGGCGGCGGCGGTCTACCACCGCATAAGGCAGGGAGAACAGGATATCGCGCGGCGCGGTGATCTCGGCCTGCGTGAGCAATTGTGCCGTTTTCGGTCCGACACCTTCCAGTGTCTCAAGCCCGGCAAAAAGCGGAAAAAGCTGTTCGGGACGCCCGCTCATGCGTCGCCGATGAGGTGCAGCCAGCCGTCCTCGTCCAAGGTTTCAATGCCCAGATCAGCCGCCTTCTTGGCTTTTGATCCGGCCCCCGGCCCCGCCACCAGCAGATCGGTCTTGGCCGAGACCGAGCCCGAAACCTTGGCCCCCAGCGCCTCGGCCCGCGCCTTGGCTTCGGCGCGGGTCATTTTTTCCAGCGTGCCGGTGAAGACCACGGTTTTGCCGGCAACCGGGCTTTCTGATGCGGGCGCTTCGGGCGGCACGATGCTCAGATGGGCGCGCAAGGCGTCAAAGGCCGAGCGTTCCTCGGTATTGGCAAAGGCATCCGACAGCGACAGGCCCAGCGTCGCGCCGATACCATCGATTCCGGTCAGATCCCCCCAGGCGGCGCCTGCCGCGTCCGGCACCTCGCATGTGGCCGTGGCGGCATCGCGGGCCTCCTTTATCCGCGCCCGGCGTCCTTCAGCCGCCGCCGCGATCCGTTCGGCCTCTTCCGCCTCATCAGCGGCGCGATGGGCCAGCGCCGCCGGGCGGGCCGTATCGACAGCATCAGCCATCGCATCCCAGTCCCGGTAAAACAGCGCCAGATCGCGCGCGCCGACCTCGCCCACATGGCGGATGCCGAGCGCGAAGATCAGCCGCGCCAGTGGGATGGTGCGCTTTTCCTCGATGGCCACAAAGAGATTGCTGGCCGAGGTCTCGCCCCAGCCGTCGCGGTTCTTGAGCCGCGCCAGATTCTGCGCATCACGTGTCTGCAACGTGAAGATGTCGGCGGGCGTGTTGATCGGCAGGACATCGTCGCCGTGGAACATCTCGACCTGTTTCGCGCCCAACCCTTCGATATCAAACGCCTTGCGCGACACGAAATGCTTGAGCTTCTCCACCGCCTGCGCCGGGCAGATCAAGCCACCGGTGCAGCGGCGCACCGCGTCGCCTTCTTCGCGGATCGCCGCGCTGTCGCATTCGGGGCATGTGGTTGGAAACTGATATTTTTCCGAATCTTCCGGCCTCTTCTTCAGGTCCACATCCGCCACTTTCGGGATCACATCTCCGGCGCGATAGACCTGCACCCAGTCGCCCACGCGGATATCCTTGCCGCCCCGAATCTCTGCCCCATTGGCATCCCGGCCCGCGATATAATCCTCGTTATGCAAGGTCGCGTTCGACACCACGACCCCGCCCACCGTCACCGGATGCAACCGCGCGACCGGGCTGAGCGCGCCAGTGCGGCCCACTTGAATGTCGATCGCCTCAAGCCGGGTCCAGGCCAGTTCGGCGGGGAATTTATGCGCAATCGCCCAGCGGGGCGTGGTCGAGCGGAACCCCAGCCGCCCCTGCAGGTCCAGGGCATCGACCTTGTAGACCACCCCGTCGATATCATAGCCCAAGGTGGCGCGTTGCGCTTCGATGTCGCGGTAATGGCTGATCATCTCGGGCACGCTTTCGCACAGCCGGGTCAGCGGATTGGTCTGAAACCCCAGCGCCTTGAGCCGGGTGATCGCCTCCATTTGCGTTTCTGCAAGAGGGCCCGACAGTTCGCCCCAAGCATAGGCGAAAAATTTCAAAGGGCGCGCGCGGGTGATCGCGGAATCCAGCTGACGCAGAGAGCCTGCCGCTGCATTGCGCGGATTGGCGAATACCTTTCCGCCCTCCTGTTCCTGCCTTGTGTTCAGGGCGTCGAAATCGGCATGGGTCATATAGACCTCGCCGCGTACTTCAAGCACAGCGGGGGCATCCGTGAGCGTGGCGGGGATATCCGAAATGGTCTGCGCATTTGCGGTGACATTCTCGCCCACCTCGCCATCCCCGCGCGTGGCGGCCTGTACCAGCCTGCCACCTTCATAGCGCAGCGACAGTGAAAGCCCGTCGATCTTGGGTTCTGCGGTGAACGCCAAATGCGCATCAGTTGAGAGGCCCAGATAGTTGCGGATCGAGGTAACAAACCCGCTCACATCCTCATCGTCAAAGGCATTGCCCAGTGACAGCATCCGCACCGCGTGGGTGACCTTGGAGAACCCGTCAGCGGCGCGGGCACCGACCTGATCGGACGGGCTGTCATCGCGTTTCAATTCGGGAAAGCGTGCTTCGATCGCTGCGTTGCGCCGCTTCAGCGCGTCATACTCGGCGTCGCTGATTTCAGGGGCGTCTGACACGTGATAGGCTTGGTTGGCGCGATCCAGCAAACCGGCGAGTCGCGCGAGTTCACCCTGCGCCTGATCTTCCGTCAGCTTGTCGACCGATATTGTATCTGACATGGCCTCGCCCCCGCTTGTGGATTCGGTCACAAGTGTTAGGACGAGGCCATCGTCAGGTCCAGACGTTGCGTGTGAGTGGTGGGGCCGCTCTGGACGGGCAGCCGGGGATAGTTTCAGGCGCCAACGGCCAGTTTGGATTGTGTCATGCTGTCGTCCTGCGGATCGCGTAGCACATAGCCACGGCCCCAGACCGTTTCGATGTAATTCTCGCCATCGGTCGCAACGCTCAGCTTTTTACGCAACTTGCAGATGAATACATCGATGATCTTGAGCTCAGGCTCGTCCATGCCGCCATAAAGATGGTTCAGGAACATCTCCTTGGTCAGGGTGGTGCCCTTACGCAGGCTCAGCAATTCTAGCATCTGGTATTCCTTGCCGGTCAGATGCACCGGCTGGCCATCCGCTTCGACCGTCTTGGCATCCAGATTGACCGCGATAAGCCCGGTCTGGATGATCGACTGTGAATGCCCCTTGGACCGGCGGATGATCGCGTGGATGCGCGCCACCAGCTCCTCACGATGGAAAGGCTTGGTCAAATAGTCATCCGCGCCAAAGCCGAAACCCTTGATCTTGTTTTCCGTGTCATCCGCGCCGGACAGGATGAGGATCGGCGTTTCGACCCGCGCCAGGCGTAGTTGACGCAGCACCTCATGCCCCTCCATGTCGGGCAGATTGAGGTCCAGAAGGATCAGATCGTAATCATAAAGCTTGGCCAGATCGATCCCTTCTTCGCCCAGATCCGTCGCGTAGACATTCAGGTTGGCATGGGTCAGCATCAGTTCGATGCTCTTTGATGTTGTTGGGTCATCTTCGACCAAAAGTATGCGCATGCACTGCTCTCCGTATCCTACAGAAACTTGCTCTCGGGATCACCGTGGACAAAAATGGTTAATCCAACGTTACCGTTAATCAAACTATCGTGTATCAACCTTAAGTTGTCTATATTTTTTCAGCGCGGTGACCTTCAAAGCCTTCTCGCCATGGGTTGCCGCGGCAGCGACCCAGCTGTTGAATTCCTCTTCGCTCAACCCATAGGTTTTCTGAGCCTCCGACTGCGTGATCAGCCCGTATAACACGCCCCGCACCACCGCGAATTTGCGGGAGGCCACCCATCTGCTTGTGCTTGCTGGCGGCAGGTCGGACCGCGTCATGATCGACCCGTCTGGCAGCGTGACCGAGCTTGGTCCTTCAACTTTGCGCAAAAACATCACCTTATCCCCTTTCTTGGCCCACAAACTGTTGCGCAGCATACTTAACGGCACATGAAACCGCCCCTTGAGAGTATCTAGGATTTTCCTATATTCTGCCGGTCTTTCACCGATCCGTAGGAGTCGCCCGATGGCGCTGGACAACGACACGCAGCTCAACTCGCTTGGCATCGCCAAACCGCCCTCGGAAACACGGGTGGTTGTCGCCATGTCGGGGGGCGTCGACAGTTCCGTTGTGGCCGCCTATCTGGCCGATCAGGGCTATGATGTGGTGGGCGTAACGCTGCAGCTCTACGACCATGGCGCGGCGCTGGCCAAGAAAGGCGCGTGCTGTGCGGGCATCGACATCCATGACGCGCGCCGCGTGGCCGAGGAACGCGGCTTTCCGCATTACGTGCTGGATTACGAAAACATCTTCAAGGACGCGGTGATCGACGAATTTGCCGACAGCTACCTTGCCGGGGCCACGCCGGTGCCCTGCATCCGCTGCAACGAGCGGGTGAAGTTCAAGGACCTGCTGGAAACCGCCAAGGATCTGGAGGCCGATTGCATGGCCACCGGTCACTATATCCAGCGCAAGTTGGGGGTGAACGGGCCGGAGCTGCACAGTGCCGAGGATGCCAATCGCGATCAGTCCTACTTCCTGTTCTCGACCACGCCAGAACAGCTGGATTTCCTGCGCTTTCCTCTGGGACATCTGCCGTCAAAGGACGCGACCCGCGAGATGGCCGCGCAATATGGGCTAGCGGTGGCGGACAAGCCCGACAGCCAGGACATCTGTTTCGTGCCCGATGGCAACTACGCCAGCGTGATCGAGAAACTGCGCCCCGGTGCGGCGGAACCGGGTGAGATCGTGCATGCCGATGGCCGGGTGCTGGGCAGTCATGAGGGCGTCATTCACTACACGATCGGCCAGCGGCGGGGCCTTGGCATCGGCGGGCTGAGTGAGCCGCTCTATGTGGTCAAGCTGGATGTGGATGCCAAACAGGTGGTGGTCGGCCCCAAAGAGCTGCTGGCCACGCGAACCGTTCCGGTGCGCGAGATCAACTGGCTGGGCGATGAACCGTTCACCTCACAAAAGGAATGGCATGTCTCGGTCAAGGTCCGCTCGACCCGTCCTCCGCGCGAGGCGGTGATCCGACCGCTGAGCGACACCAGCGCCGAGGTCGAATTGCTGAGCGCCGAGGAAGGCATCTCGCCCGGTCAGGCCTGTGTGTTCTATGAAACCGGCGGCAGCCGCATCTTTGGTGGCGGCTGGATCTGGCGCGGCTACTGAACCATATCTGTCCAGGTGTTGCTGAGGATGTAGATTCCGGCGCAGATCATCACATACGGCACGATCTTCTCCATCCGGCGGGCGATGCGTTCGGCAACACTGGTGGCACGCGCGCCTGCCAGCGCCAGCGCGGCGAGGGCGCAGACCGCCAGCGCAGCACCGATCAGCCCGGCGACACGGTAGCTTGGCGCGGAATCAGCCAGCAGCGGCGCCATTACGATGAAACTGTCCACAGACATGCTGAGAAACAGCAGCGTCGTCACCACCACCGATGCGCCTGCAGGAAGTGGTGAGGCTGGTGCCTCTGCATGTGAGGAAAACTGACGCCACAGCCCCCAGAGCCCGAGGCCTACAGGAAAGACGCCCAGATACCCTGCCCAATGCGGCACCGCATCACTGACCCCATAGGCAACAGCCATCGCGGCCACCAGCACCAGCATCTGGGCCAGCAGAAAACCCGCGACCGAGCTGGCCGCACCCGACACCAGCATCAGCGCGATCAGTGCCGCCAGATTGTCGAGATTGGTCAGCACCTGCGCCAGCGCGGCGGAGAGGGCAAAGATCACATGATCCAGCATCAGCCCTGCATCCGCTTCAGAACCGCGCCGGCCGCGCGCAGGCCCGGGGCCTCGCCACCCCGGCCCAGACGTTCCATCGTCTGAGTCATCGCCTCAGCCTGACCCGAGGGGTCAGCCTGCAGCGTCGCAAGCGCTGCGGCGACGTTTTCAGGGGTACAATCGAGGCCGAGGCATTCCGGCACAACGCGGCTCTCGCTGACCAGATTGACCAGCGTGACGGTGTCCAGCTTCACCATCCGCTCGGCGATCTTCTGGGTGAGCCAACTGAGCTTATAAGCGATCACCATCGGCGTGTTCTGCGCTGCCAGTTCAAGCGACACGGTGCCCGAGGCCGCCAGCGCCAGATCAGCCATCGCAAAACTTGCGCGTTTGCGCATCGCGGCGGCATCGCTATCCAGCCCGCGCGGGTCGAGGATGACGGGATTGCCCGGCCAATCGGCGGTCTGCGCCTGCACCAGTTCGACCACATGCGGCACCGCCGGGACCACCACGCGCATCTCGGGCCGATCTTTCAGAAACGCGACCAGCGCTGCGCCAAAAACCGGCGCAAGCCGCTCGATCTCGCCCCGCCGCGAGCCGGGCAGCGCCAGCAGCACCGGTGCATCGCCCAGTTCCAGGTCGGTCCGCAGTGCGGCGATCTCCTCCGCGCTGGCCACCGGATCAGCGGCCACGGGATGGCCGACGAAGTCGCATTCCATCCCGGCGCGTTCCATATAGGGCGGTTCGAAAGGCAGTAGCGCCAGCACGTGATCGATCACCTTGGCCATCTTGTCGGCGCGCCCCGGCCGCCAGGCCCAGACGCTGGGGGCCACGTAATGCACGGTGCGGATCGTGCTTTGCGCCTTGACCAGCTTGGCCACGCGCAGGCTGAAATCGGGGCTGTCGATGGTGATCAGCACATCCGGCTTCATCTCAAGCACCGCCTGCGCGGTCTCGGCGATGCGGCGTTTGAGGTGCAAGAATTTGGGCAGAACCTCGGTCAGACCCATGACGCTGAGTTCGGACATGGGAAAGCGGCTCTGCAACCCCTGCCCGGTCATCATCGGCCCGCCAATACCGTCAAACTCCACATCCGGCACTAACTGCCGCAATCCCTGCATCAGCGCCCCGCCCAGCCGGTCGCCCGAAGGCTCGCCCGCAAGGATGAAGACCCGCATTCAGGCGGCCCGTTCGCGCACGGTCAGAAACAGGCCGAGCCGGTTGCACTCCGCCACGACGCGAACCCGGTCCAGCACCATCACGCCGCCTTTTTCGATCACGATTCCCGACAGGCCGGCAGCAACGGCACTGGTCACCGTGTCGGGACCGATGGCCGGCAGATCGACACGTCGGTCCTGATCGGGTTTCGGCGCCTTGAACAGAATGCCGCCGCCCGCATCGGGACGCTGGGTCAGTGATTGCAGCATCCAGGCGGTGCCATAGATCCCTTCGATCGCCAGAGCCTGCCCCTTGGCTACCACACAGGCTTGTCCGACATCCGCAGCGCTCATCGCACGCACGATGCCAGCGCCGCGATCAGCATCGCGCAAATCCGCTTCGCTTGGCTGCACCTCAGTCAATGTGCCCAGCGGCGGCAACAGGTCGGGCGCGATCTCATCCGCTGCATGAACCGTAATACCTGCCTCTTCGAGGATCGAGATAACCGCACGCAAGGCGCTATCATCGCCGGACAGGATCGCCTTTTGCAGGATCGGCACCAGCGGCATGGTGGCGGCATCAATGCGCGACGGATCAATCGGAGGCCGCCCCACGGCACCCGCCATGCAAATCCCCGTCACGCCTTTGGCCTTGAGCTCTGCAATCAGCGTGCCCAACTGCTCGATCACAAAGGGGCGATCCACGTTCAGGTGATCGGGCAGGAACGGCTCCATCGCGCAGATGTAGGGGCGCTCGGGCAGAGAAGCTACAATCTCGTCCGGCAAGGCGCCGGTTCCGGCGATCAATGCCAGCATGGCTCAGCGCTCCGGCGTAAGGAAGGACCGGTCGCTTTGCCCGGTCACGAAATCGACGATCTGCTGGACATAGTCGCTGTCAGTGCGTTCGCCCAGACGTTTGGCCCGATCCTGGAAGGTGCCGTCGCCTTCGGACAGCTCCTTGAACGCTGCACGCAGGGCCGAGATATCGGCCCGTGACAGCCCGCGCCGCTTGAGCCCGACAAGGTTCAACCCGTCAAGCCGCCCGCGCTGCGCCTGCACCAGCCCGTAGGGGATCACGTCATTGGGCACCATGGTCAGCGCGCCGATGATGGCACCGCGCCCGACCCGCACCCATTGATGCAGCCCCGAAATGCCGCCAACGATCACGTCATCCTCGATCACGCAATGTCCGGCAGCACCGGCATGGTTCACCATGATCACGCGGTTGCCCATCTGCACATCATGGGCGACATGCACGCCCGCCATCAGCAGGCAATCATCGCCAATACGGGTCACCCCGCCACCACCTTCGGTGCCGGTATTGATGGTCACATGTTCCCGGATACGGTTGCGCTTGCCGATCACCAGCGACGTATTCTCGCCACCGAATTTCAGATCCTGGGGGATCTCTCCGATCACCGAGAAATTGAAGATCACGGTATCATCCCCAACCTCAGTGTCACCGGTTACGACCACATGGGATTTCAGCTCGACCCGGTCACCAAGCCGCACCTGAGGCCCGACCACACAGAACGGGCCGATGACACAGTCCTGACCGATCTGCGCACCCTCTTCGATGATGGCGCTGGGGTGGATGCCGCTCATGTTGTCTTTTCCATGTCCCAATCGACATAGGCTGAAAATTCGGCTTGTGCGGCCACCTCGCCTTCGACGGTGGCAACGCCGCTGAACTTGAAGATCTTGCCACCCTTCTTGCCGCGCACGGTCTGGACATGCATCTCCATCACGTCACCGGGCACCACCTTGCGGCGGAACTTGCACTTGTCGATGGACATGAAATAGATCAGCAATTCGGTATCGATCACATCGAAACCAACCCCCAGCATAACGCCGGCTGTCTGCGCCATCGCCTCGATGATCGTCACGCCGGGCATGATCGGGGTGCCGGGAAAATGGCCCTGAAAATGTGGCTCGTTCATGGTGACATTCTTGATCCCGCGCGACGAGGCATAGCCGTCGATATCCACCACCTTGTCGACCAGAAGAAAGGGATAGCGGTGCGGCAGAATACGCTGGATCAGCTGAATATCGGCGCTCTTGGTCTCTGATGTCATTGCGCGGTCGTCCCGTGGTTCATTCGTGTTGGAGGCGTCACTAGCAACAGATGCCCGCTTGGGCAAGCGAGCTAGCGTTCGATCTGCGTTTCCAGATCGGAACCATCGCCGATCGTCGCATTGATGCGGGCGATGGCATTGGCAGTAATATCGGTGGCGTTTGCGCTCAGAAACACATCCGAGCGCTCCAGTATCACGCCAGCCCCGGTATCGCGCATCAGTGTCTCCAACACCGGGCGGACGGCTTCGAAAAACACCGCCCGCGCCTTTTCGCGGTTGAGCGTCAAGGCGTCAAGCTTGGCCTTCTGGTTGACGCGATGCTCTTCCACTTTCCTGTCAAAGGCATCGGCAAGCGTGCGGAATACCTCTGGGTCAGTTTCGGCCCGGCGCTGCGTCAGGGCCTCTTCTTCGCGGCTCAGTTCCGCGATGATGCGCTCGTTTTCGGCGGAAAGAACAATACCCTCGGCTTCAAGCTCACTCAGCACCCGCTGGCCGAAATCGGATTCAGCAAAAAGCCTGTCAGCGGAAATGGTCAGAATTTGACCCGTGGGCAGACCGGTGTCCTGCGCGCCCGCTGGCGGTGCCCCCGCTAGGAGTGCAACCGCCAGCAACAGCGCAGCGCAGGGGCCGGATCTGCGCCCAAGTGCCATAGCAGATCAGAACCGCGCCTGAAGCGTCACGTCGAAATTCTGTTCCTTGTCAAAATCTTCTTTCTGCAACGCTTTGGAAAAGTTGAACCTCAACGGGCCAAATGGGGTTGTCCAGAGAATAGAGAAACCAACGACCTGTCTGAGCGACCCATCCGCCCCCACGATCGAGGCGCCGGCGGTGTCCACATTGTCGATGTTCCACAGATTTCCGAGATCATAGAACAGGCCCCCGCGGATCCCGTACTCCTCGGGCAGTCCCAACGGGAAATCAGCCTCAAGCCGTGCGACCGCGTAGTAGTTGCCGCCAATCGCGTCATCGACACCATTAGACAGATCGCGCGGACCGATACCCGCCGGATCGAAGCCGCGGAATGTGCGCGGCCCCAGCAGGAAACGGTCAATGGTGCGGCTGTTGCCATCGCCAAACCAGTGGAACGCGCCCAACTCGAGCGTGGCCTTGAGTGTCACCTCTTCACTAAAGGCCAGCCGCTGAGCGGTACTGCTGACGACAGCTTTGACATATTTGTCATCTCCACCCAGCCCCGCCGTGTCAACGTCCGCCCGGAACAGAACCCCAGCAGTGGGGTCCAATCCACTGCGGCGACTGTCATAGACATAGCTCAGCCCCAGCCCGCTTGCAGTACGCTTGCCCTGTGCGATTTCCGAGGCAATGACCGCTCCGACCGTCTGGTCATCACGCTGGCGCATTTCGCTCTGACCCCAGTCATAGCGGAACTGCATAGAGGACAGCTCGCCCACCGGGAACGTCACACCCGGCGTGAAAAAGACACGTCTTGTATCATAGTTAGAGAAACTCGAATCGCGCGCCGCGTATCCGAGAGCAAGATCACCCTGCAGATCACGACCAAGCAGATTAGGCTCGGTGAAGCTGAAGGTATAACGTTCAGACTCCTGCGCGGTTGACACATTCAGCGAAACCCGTTGCCCGCGACCAAGGAAGTTGTTTTCCGTCAGGCCGACTGCCAGACCAAACCCATCCGCCGCCGAGTAGTTACCGCCGAGGTTGAGCGACCCGGTCGGCTGCTCTTCGACATCCACATCGACAATGACCCGATCCGGCGTGGAGCCTTCGCGGGTTTCCACATCGGAATTGGCAAAAAAGCCCAATGCGCGAATGCGTTCCGCACTTTCACGGATTTCGCGCGGGTTGAACGGGTCGCCTTCGACCGTTCTGAACTGGTTGCGGATCACCCGGTCCAATGTCGTAGTGTTGCCCTCGATATCGATCCGCTCGACAAAGATGCGCGGACCGCGAACAAGCGCGAAATCCACATTGAGGCTCAGGTCGCGATCGTTGCGGGTGATCCGGGGTTCAACGCGCAGGAAATCAACACCGTTGCGCAAGCCGAGTTTCTCCAGGCGCGCTATTTCATTATCCACCAGCGACGGAGAATAGGTCACACCGCGCCGGACCTTGATCGCATCCAGATAGGGCGCAGGATCAAGACCTTCGATCTCGCTGGAGACGGTGATCTCACCAAACGAGAATTGCTGGCCCTCGGTGATGTTGAGCACCAGGAAGAACGCGTCCCGTTCACGGGTGAATTCCACATTCGAGCTGTTGACCCGGAAATCCACATAGCCGCGCGACAGGTAGAAGTCGCGCAATACCTGCTTGTCGAACTCGATTCGGTCGGCGATGAATGTGTCGGCCTGAATTAAGGTGCGCAGCAAACCGGCCTGTTTGGTCTCAAGCACCCGGCGCAGGCGGCGGTCGGAATAGTTGCGGTTACCGACGAAACTGATCCGCTCGACCTCAATCGTGTCACCCTCGGCAATCTCAAAAACTAGATCGACCCGATTATCATTGCGGCGGATGATGCGTGGCACGACCGTGGCGGCAACACGGCCCCGCGCGGAATAAACATCCGAGATCGCAACCGCGTCGCGTTCGGCCTGCTCAGGGGTGTAAACGCGGCGGGATTCCGACGAGACAACCTGGGTCAGAACGTCGTTTCTGATCCGCTTGTTGCCCTCAAAGCTGATCTGGTTGATCGTCGGGTATTCCACGACCTTCACGATCAGCGTGCTCCCGCGCGGGATCATCTCGACTGTTTCAAATACGCCACTGTCAAGCACACGCTGTACGGCGTCATTGAGCTGCCCTGCGCTCACTTCCTTGCCGGGTTCGATTCCCGTTCGGGTGATGATGGTCGAGGTTTCGATCCGCTCGTTGCCCTCGACCTGCACCGAATTGAAGACATAGGTCTGCGCCGCCGCCATGTCGGGCAGGGTTGCAAAAGCCGTTGTCGCCAAAAAGAAAATCGCTGCCAGTGCACGCCACAACATATTGCCGCCGCCCCGCACTCCGCCGCAGGATGTACCCGTCCCCGTGCCAGTCTTCATTTTATGTACTACCCGATTTCAAACCGCTATTTTTGCTTTTCAGTAGCGGGATTGAAGCGCGTTGTCAAAACACCAAAGGCACGCAACCTTTCGGTTTACGTGCCTTTTTGGATTATTGGTCGCCGAGAATCAGAAACTGTTGAGATATGCGCCCATGGCAAGACCCGCCCCAAGCGCGCCCAGAAACAGAAAACGGTCCCAGTTCAGCTCAAGCAACAAGCTGAGGCCGCGATAGGATTGCTGAAGTGCAGGCATGGCAAAACCCTCGAAAACAATGGCAATAGCCTAGTGCCGGAATATGGCGAGACTTGGGCAAGCTTGCGGCAAGATAGAGGATCGCCTCAGCAGAACAGGTCGTTGCTGAGGGCAAAGACCATCAGCCCCAGGATCAGCGAAATGCCTACCGTCATCAGCACCCGCAGCGCCATATCGCTGGGCGGTTTGCCCACGACCGCCTCATAGGCGTAAAAGACCAAGTGACCGCCGTCCAGTGCCGGGATCGGGAACAGATTCATCAGCCCCACCGCCGCCGACAGCACCGCAATGAACCAGATGAAGCTTTGCGCGCCCTGGCTTGCCATCGCGCCCGAAGTCTCGGCGATGCCGATGGGCCCAGAGATATTGCAGGTGCTGATCGCGCCGGTGATCATGTGCCAAAGGCCGGAAACCGAGCCGCGAATGATCCGCCATGTCTGTTCGGTACCCTCACCCAGAGCCTGTACCGGCCCCGCCCGCTCGGTCGCGGGCTCCAGCGCCATGCCGCCGACTATGCCGATCCGCCAATGGGTGACAAAGCCCCCTTCGGGCTGCGGCTCGTCGGTGCGGCGCGGAACAAGCGCGAACTCAAGCGTCTCGCCATCGCGCCAGACATCCAGCAGCAGCCCTTTGCCGTCTGATCCTTCGACCGCGTCCTTCAATTCTGAGAAGGCAAAGACAGGCGTCCCGTCAATGCCGGTGATCACATCGCCGGGTTTCAGGTCGATATCCATCGCGGCGCTGCGCGGCGCAACCGCGCTGACAAGCGGCGGGAAAAGCCAAGGTCCGCGCACCACCATGTCTTGCCCGTCACGTTTGACCGCATAGTCCAGCACCGGTCTGGGCTGGAGATCATCGATGAAATCGCTCCATGCTTCAGAATCACTGAACTGAGGCACCTGCGCGCCGTCAATGGCAGTGATCTGGTCCCCGACCTGCAACTCCTCGACAACATTCGGCAGCGGCTCGATTGCGGCTACGGTCAGCGGGTCGCTGGCAACGCCGCGAAACATGAAGATCGCGCCAAAGACGATGATCGACAGGATGAAGTTGAACACCGGCCCTGCAGCCACGGTTGCGGTGCGCGCCCAGAGCGGCGCGCCATGCATGGAGGCGCGCAAGGCCTTCGGATTGCCCTCGGACAGCGTCTGCATGGCCGCCTCATCTTTGCCAGAGGCCGCATTGGCATCGCCCAGAAACTTCACATAGCCACCAAAGGGCAGCAGCGCGACCTGCCAGCGCGTGCCGTGGCGGTCGACCCGGCTCCACAAGACGGGACCGAAGCCCAGCGAAAACACCTCGGCATGAATGCCGGACCAGCGCCCGACGATGTAATGGCCATATTCATGGACCGCGACGATCACCGAAAGTGCCAGCACGAAGGCTATGATGGTATAAAGAAGTCCGCCAAACTGCGGGATCATCCCAAGAATGTCCAAGTGTCTACCCTGCTCTTACGCCGATGGTTTCATCCGCCCGGATACGTGCGAGATGGTCCGTTTGCGTCACGTTATCAAGTGTCATTGGGGCATCAATAAGACCGGGATCGGCCTCAAACCGGTCAAGCACCGCCTCGACCGTTGCCGCCATGTCGAGAAATCCGATGCGTCCCGCGATGAAGTGATCCAGCGCCCGCTCCTTGGCGGCGTTGAACACCGCCCCTGACAGCCCGCCGCGCCGCATCACCTGCCGCGCCAGCGCCAGCGCCGGATAGCGGGCATCATCGGGCGCACGGAAATTCAGCTGCGCCAGCTGCGCCAAATCCAGCCGCGACACCGGCAAATGCTGCCGGTCAGGCCAGTTCAACGCATAGCCGATCGCATGGCGCATATCGGGTGCGCCCAGATGCGCCATCAGGGCTCCGTCGCGGAATCCGACCAGCGCATGGATGATCGATTCCGGGTGTATAATCACCTCGATCTGGTCAGGTGCGACACCGAAATATTCTTTTGTTTCTATTAGTTCCAGCGCCTTGTTGAACATGGAGGCGCTGTCGATGGTGATCCGCTGCCCCATCGCCCAATTGGGATGTGAGGAGGCCTGTTCCAGCGTCGCCTCTTTCAGCGCCTCCAACGGCCAGTCCCGAAACGCCCCACCGCTGGCGGTGATCACGATCCGTTCCACTGCCGAGATATCCTCGCCCACCAGCGCCTGAAACACCGCCGAATGTTCGCTATCCACCGGCAAGAGCCGCGCCGCGCGACGCCGGGCTGTGTCCAGCACCAGTTGCCCGGCACAGACCAGCGATTCCTTGTTGGCCAGGGCCAGCGTCGCGCCCTGCTCCAGCGCCATAAGCCCCGGCGCCAGCCCCGCCGCGCCGACAATTGCAGACATGACCCAATCAGCGGGCCTCGCGCCCGCTTCGATCAGCGCATCCGGGCCGGCCGCAACCTCGATACCGGTGCCCGACAGCGCCTCGCGCAGCGCCTGATAGTGCCCCTCATGAGCGGTAACGGCCAATTGCGCCTTCAGAGCCCGCGCATCTGCCGCCAGTTGGTCGATATTGGCGCCACCCGTCAGGGCCACCACCTCGAACCGTTCAGGGTTTCGGGCGATCAGGTCCACCGTGTTCTGCCCGATCGAGCCGGTCGCCCCCAGAATGGAAACGCGCCGCATCACATCGGCCCCGGCGCATAGAAAAGCCCCGCGATCAGAACAAAGAGCGCCGCCCCCATCATGCCGTCGAACCGGTCCAGAAAGCCGCCATGCCCGGGGATCAGGTTCGAGCTATCCTTGATGTGGCAATGCCGCTTGAGCGCACTTTCGGCCATGTCACCCGCCTGGCTGGCCATCGAGGCCAGCACCGAGACCAGCACAAATGCCACGCCAAACCCGGCCTGCATGGCCACCACAGCGCCCACCAACGCCGCTGCGATCCAGCCGCCGACAATGCCCGACCAGGTCTTTTTCGGGCTCACACGTGGCCAGAACTTGCGTCCGCCGATGGATTTGCCCACGAAGTACCCGGCCACATCCGTGACCACTACAACGCCAATCAGCCACAGCATCCAGCCAAAACCCATGTTCAGCCGGATCGAGATAAAGCCCAGCCCCGCCGCGCTGATCCACAAGGCAAACAGCGCATATAGTCCGCGCCGCGCAGGCATTTGCAGAGCCCCCACAACCACCGGGGCCAATAGCACCGGCAGTCTGAAGATCACGGGCAGATGATAGCTGAGCAGGATCGCAAACCCGGTCAGAATGCCAAGATGCAGGGCCTCGCGGCTTTTCTCAGGGGCGATGATCCGCACCAGTTCCCAGATCATCACTCCGCAGGCCGCCGCAATGAAGCTTTCAAACCACAGCCCGCCGAGCCAAAGCTCTACAGCGGCGATCGCAACCAGCACGATCGTCGAGACGACCCTCGCCGCCAGATCGGACCATTTGCCCTCGCTCATGCGCGCACCGCACCGAAGCGCCGGTCGCGGGTGCCATAGCTGCGACACAGGTGTCCCAGCTCATCGGCCGTGAAATCCGGCCACAACGTGTCGATGAACTCATATTCGGAATAGGCCGATTGCCAGAGCAGAAAGTTCGAGATCCGCGCCTCACCACTGGTGCGAATGACCAAATCGGGGTCTGGCAGCACGCAGGTATCAAGGTAGCGCGGCAGGGTTTCCTCGTCCACGTCGTCCGGGTTCAGTTTGCCATCGGCCACGTCATGCGCCAGACGCTTGGTGGCGCGGGCCACCTCGTCGCGACCGCCATAGTTCAGCGCGATGGTCAGGTTCACCCGTGCATTGTCGCGCGTCTTTTCCTCAAGCGTGTCCATCAAGGCGACCAGCTTGTTGTCCAGCCGCACCCGGTCGCCGATAAAGCGCACGCAAACGCCACGTTCGGCCAGGGCGCGGGTCTCTTTGGTGATGTAGCGGCGGAACAGGGTCATCAGCCCGGCCACCTCGACCTGGGTCCGCTTCCAGTTCTCGGTCGAAAAGGCGAAGATCGTCAGATATTCGATCCCCAGGTCGGGGCAGGCCTCGACCACCTCACGCACGCGGCGCGCGCCGGCATGATGCCCGAACAGGCGTGGCCGACCGCGCGCCTGCGCCCAACGGCCATTGCCATCCATAATGATCGCGACGTGGCGCGGGCCACCGGCCGTCTCAGATGAGGGATCCTTGAGCATCGGTGACGCGTTCACACCTGCATGATTTCGGCTTGTTTGGTTTCCAGAGCGGTATCGACGGCCTTGATCATCTCATCCGTCAATTCCTGCACCTCTGACTCCCAGAATTTCTGGTCGTCTTCCGACATACCGTCGGCCTTGGCCTTCTTGATCTGGTCCATTCCGTCGCGGCGCACGTTGCGGATGGCGACCCGCGCGCTTTCGGCATATTGGCCCGCCACCTTGCCCAGCTCGCGGCGGCGTTCCTCGTTCAACTCGGGAATCGGCAGCATGATGATCGTGCCGTTGAGCTGCGGGTTGATGCCCAGCCCGCTTTCGCGAATGGCCTTTTCAACCTTGCCGACCAATGACTTGTCCCAGACATTGATCGTCACCATACGCGGCTCGGGCACGTTCACGGTGCCGACCTGATTGATCGGAGTCGTCGCCCCATAGGCATCAACCATCACCGGCTCCAGCATCGAGGCCGAAGCCCGACCGGTGCGCAGCGACGCAAACTCGGTTCGCAGATTGGCCATCGAGCCATCCATGCGGCGCTTCAGATCATCGGTATCCAGTTCGAAATCTTCAGACATGCTGCCCACTCCCCTTGCTTCAGGTGCTGTTTTGACGGGTCATACGCCATCGGCTTCTGGATGTATAGCAATCATGAACCACATTCACAGCAAAGACGAGGCCGACCAGCCGCCCTATCTCCTACACAGATGGCAAACTTATCGTCGCCACCAGTTACGGCCCGCGAGCGAGCCGTTAAGGACCTACGGCTCGCTCCAGCAACCCGGCTTCAGCACTCGAGACCATTCAGGCTTCATGACCAACAGCTGCGGCCGAGATCTGCAATGCGGCTTCTTAGTGGGGTTCGTGAGCGGTTTCTGCCTCAATCCAACGGCGGAACAGCCTGATCTTGTTCAAATTTCTGCGCGCCTGCGGGTAGACCAGCCAATGCGCCATGCCATCTGTTGCAACCAGATCGAAGGGTTGGATCAAACGCCCGGAGGCGAGATCCTGGGAGAAAAACCGAGGCGATAGCATCGCGATCCCGTGCCCGGCCATCGCGGCCTGCGCCGCTTCGGTCTGTGAGGCCATCGAGGTTCCGGTCAGGCGGTCCAGCCCGGACGGGTCGCAGCCTGCAGCCTCAAGCCAGATGCGCCAATAGGAATCGCGCGGGCAGACCAGCGGATACTCCAGCAGGTCCTCGGGCGAGGATGGCCCTGCCCCCAGCGCGGGCCCAAAGACCGGCGTGAATTCGGTGGGCATCAGGCGATGTGCACGCAATCCCGGAAACCCGCCATCGCCGTACCGGATGGCGAGATCAATCTCGGAACGCGCGAAATCCGTTCGTTCCTCATTGGCATAGACCCGCACCGCGATCTCGGGATGTGCGATCTGGAACCGACCGATATTGGGCGCCAGCCAGTTCGCCGAAAAGGTCGGCGTCGCAGAGATGGTCAGGGTGGCATGCTGGTCGGCTTCGACCGTCTGAAACGCGGTGCGCATCAAATCAAACGCCTCGACCACCGATTTAGCGAGCCGTTCGCCATCGCGGGTCAGATGCACCTTGCGCGCCGCGCGGGCGAACAGGCGGAACCCCAGACGCTCTTCCAGCACCCGGATCTGATAACTGACCGAGGCCTGGCTCATGCCAAGCTCTTCGGCCGCGCGCGTAAAGCTCTGATGGCGCGCGGCGGCTTCAAAGGCCCGGATGGCGGCGAGAGAGGGAAGCACCTGCGCCATACATAAATACACCTTATGCTTTCATACTGTCTCTGCGTTTCACAAAACACCTGTTCTCAACAAATATTGAACACGGACCATAGCAGTAAATCAGAAAGCGTACCCCATGCATAGACTGGCTTTGGGCATCAAACGCCGCGTATCTCGCTGGCGTCCCCTGTCAACGCGGCCAAGACGGCGTCGCACGATCCATATCGACCAACTGGACGACCACATGCTCAGGGATGTGGGGTTGCCCCCCAGAAGCGACCGGTAGGCCCGCAGATCAGGCGTCCAGCTCGGTATCCCAATAGAGGAAATCGATCCAGCTTTCATGCAGGTGATTAGGCGGGAATCTCCGGCCGGTATTACGCAATTCTTCGGCTTGCGGCCGACGCGGGGGCTTGCGCAGGCTCATCCCCGCGCGGCGCAGGGATTTCGATCCCTTGCGCAGGTTGCAGGGCGCGCAGGCGGCGACCACATTCTCCCAACTTGTGACGCCGCCTGCTGCGCGGGGCACCACATGATCAAAGGTCAGATCGCCCTTGCTGCCACAATACTGACAGCGGAAACCGTCCCTCAGAAATAAATTAAAGCGCGTGAAGGCCACGCGCTTTTGAGGTTTTACATAGTCTTTCAGAACAACGACCGAGGGTATCCTGATTTCCGTCGACGGACTTCGGACAACCTCGTCATATTCCGCGACAATATCCACCCGATCCAGCCACGCGGCCTTGATGGCGTCCTGCCAGGCCCAGAGCGACAAGGGATAATAAGAAAGCGGCCTGTAATCCGCATTCAGCACCAGCGCCGGGTGCTGTTTCAGGGCGCCTGGTTCCCTGACAAATTCGGTCCTGAAATCGCCATCCATACCTGACTCTCCACTCGTCCTGCTCTGTCCTCTTGTGACATCAGGACGGGGAGCCCCGCCCCTGCCTTTGGTATAACTATATATCGTGGTCAGCCCGTGACAAGTCTTGAATTTCCACAACATATCGCCGTCTTGCTAGCCGGGTTCCGTAACAGGATCGTGACGGTTATCCACATGCTTGCCCACAGCAGCCGCGCCCGCTAGGACAAGGGCATGAGCTGGTTCATCCGTTTCAACAAACCCTTCGATGTATTGTCGCAATTCACCGACAAGGGCACCGAGGGTAGTCCGCGCCGGACCTTGTCCGAGTTCATCGATCTGCCCGGCGTCTATCCGGCCGGGCGGCTGGACCGGGACAGCGAAGGGCTGATGCTGCTGACCGATGACGGGCGGCTACAGGCCCGCATCGCCGACCCGAAACATAAGATGGCAAAGACCTATTGGGCACAGGTCGAAGGCATTCCGGATGACGCGGCGCTGAACGCGCTGAGAAAGGGCGTCCAGCTCAAGGATGGTATGACCCGACCGGCGCGGGCGCGGCTGATCGAGGAACCGGACAGTCTCTGGCCCCGGACCCCGCCGATCCGGGTGCGCAAATCCATCCCCGATAGCTGGATCGAAATCACCGTTCGAGAGGGGCGCAACCGGCAGGTACGGCGCATGACCGCCGCCGTGGGCCACCCGACCCTGCGGCTGATCCGTTGCCGGATCGGCGACTGGTCGCTGGACGGGCTTGAGCCCGGCAGATGGGAGGCACTGGCGCCGCCTGACAGTCCCCTGCGCAGGTGATACAATCGGGCATGACCGATACATTGCCTTCCGCCCCCGCCCCCTCCGCGATCCTCGAAGCGACGCTTTATGCCGAGGATCTGGATCTGGCCGAGGCGTTTTATGGCAAGTTGCTCGGGCTGGAGTGCATCCAGCGTATCGGTGAGAGGCACGTCTTTTACCGGGTCGGCCCTGCGGTGCTGCTGATCTTCAACCCGCACAAGACGGTCTTGCCGCCCAACAACCCGCGTCTGCCGGTGCCCGCCCATGGCGCGCACGGGCATGGGCATGTCTGCTTCACGCTGGATCGCGACGCAATCGAGGCAATGCGCAAGCGGCTTGCGGCCGCAAATGTCACAATAGACACCGAGTTCGATTGGCCCAACGGCGCGAAATCGCTTTATGTTCGCGATCCCGCAGGCAACTCGGTTGAATTTGCGGAAGGTTGGCTTTGGGGGGCCACGGAGTCGGGTTCGCCCGCCTAAACGGGCGTCTTTTCTCCGGCCTCGAAACGCGAGATATCGCGCGAGATGACACCGACAGACCCAAGGGTCGCGCGAAACTCAGCCATATGCGGCGTTTCGAAATGCGCTTGCAACGCGCTCAGGCTGTCCCATTCCTCGTAAACACGGAAGCGCGTTTCCGACCCGATCACCTGGCTGAACTCATAGATTCTGCAGCCGTCTTCCTTGAGGGTCTCGGCGACCATTTTCTGTACGGCTGCTTTCGCGGTTTCCACGCCGTCAGGCGCAATTTCGACAACTCCGGTAACAGTCAACATCCGATCTCTCCCATTCAAATCCGTCAAAGACTCAGTTTGTCGCGCATAAAGGCCAGCGCCACGCTCAAGCCATCCGGCGCGATCCCGTGACCGGTGCCTTTCATGACATGGGCATAGACTTCTTTGAAGCCTGCATCTTGCAGCGCCTCGGCGGCCTCGGGCAGTGATTGCGGCGGCACCACGTCATCGGCATCACCATGCACCAGCAGCACCGGCATGCGGCTGACCGCCTCGTCGCTGAGCGCTTCCGGGTTCAGCAGCCGGCCCGAGAAGGCAACGATCCCCGCCACAGGGTCCTCGCGGCGGGGCGCCACATGCAGGCTCATCATCGTGCCCTGGCTGAACCCGAACAGCACGACCTGCTCGGGCAGCACGTCCTCATCCACCATCAACGCATCGAGGTAGGCGTTCAGATCATCTGTGGCCGCCGTCATGCCACGCATGGCCTCTTCTTCGGACGAGCCGTCGATCCAGGGGATCGGAAACCACTGATAACCGCCCGGCATGCCGGGAATCTGCTCCGGCGCGTCAGGGGCCACAAAAAGCGTATCCGGCAGATGCTCGCCCAGCACATCGGCGAGCCCCAGCAGGTCGGCCCCGTTGGCGCCGTAGCCGTGCAGAAACACCACCACCGATCGTGTGGTGCCCGAATGCGGCTCTTTCCGGCCGGAGGTTAAAACGCGCGTCATCTGATCCCTTCCCTGTCCTTGGCCACGCGGTAATAGGCCCAGAGCACGCGGGCCGCAACCGACCGCCATGGCGACCAGTCCTCGGCCATCGCCCGAAGGTCTTTTTCCTTGGGCCGCTCCGGCAGGCCATAAAGATCCTTGGCCGCCTCCTGCAGCGCCAGATCGCCGGGTGCAAAGACATCGGCGCGGCCCAGCGAGAACATGGCGTAAATCTCGGCGGTCCAGGCGCCGACGCCCGGCACTTCGACCAGCGTTGCAATCACCTCATCGGAGGGTGTCTCGCGCAGGGAGGTGTAGTCTATCCGTGAGTCGGCCAAGGCGCGGGCATAGCGGATTTTCTGGCGGCTCAGCCCCACCGCCCGCAAGTCGTCGTCGCTGGCCCAGAGAATCTTGCGCGGCCCGGTCAGCTTCGCCGCCTTCATCCGGCCCCAAATCGCATTGGCCGAGGCGACGCTGACCTGCTGGCTGACAATGGCACTCAGAAGCTCGGCGAACCCGTCCGGTTTGCGCCGCAACGGCAGCGGTCCGGTCAGCGTCATGGCATGGGACATGCGCGGGCATTGCGCGGCCAGCCAGTCGGCCCCTTCGGCCACGCAATCGGGCGTTTCGATGATCCGTTCGCTTTGTGCCATCCCTGCCCGGTTCCCTTGCGCGTTGCTGCGGCACCGTAACCGCATTCACCGCGCGTGCAAGCGCTTGTCGCGCCACGCAATCGGGGATACGCATGCGGGCATGACAGATGCTCTCGCCCCTGCCGACGACCGTATCGCCCGCCGCAATGTTGTGGTTCTGGTGGCGGCGCAGGCCGTGCTGGGCGCACAGATGCCGATGATCTTCACGATCGGCGGCCTGGCCGGGCAATCGCTGGCCAGCAATGTCTGCCTGGCGACGCTGCCGATTTCCATGATCGTTCTGGGCTCGATGCTGGCGGCCACGCCGATGTCGGCGATCATGCAGCGCTGGGGCCGCCGCGCCGGGTTCATGCTGGGCGCATTGATGGGCGCGCTGGGCGGTGTGGTGGGGGCTTATGGCCTCTATCTGAGTTCGTTTCCGATCTTTCTAGCCGGAAGCCTGCTGACCGGCATCTATATGAGCGCGCATGGCTTTTATCGCTTTGCCGCCGCCGATACCGCCTCTGACGCGTTCCGGCCAAAGGCCATTTCCTACGTCATGGCGGGCGGGCTTGCGGCGGCGATTATCGGGCCTCAACTGGTGAAGCTGACCGCCACTGCCTATGTCATCCCGTTTCTCGGCACCTATGTGGCGGTGATCACGCTCAATATCGTGGGCTCGCTGCTGTTCCTGTTCCTCGACATCCCGCGCCCCGCGCCGCCTTCGGCAGACAGCCCCAAGGGCCGCACGCGGTGGGAGTTGATCAAGACCCCCCGGATCGCGGTGGCCGTGATCTGCGGCATGGTGTCTTATGCGCTGATGAACCTGGTGATGACCTCGACCCCGCTGGCGGTTGTCGGCTGTGGCTATGCCACAAACGATGCGGCGGATGTGGTCACCAGCCATGTGCTGGCCATGTTCATTCCGAGCTTCTTCACCGGCCATCTGATCGCCCGCTTCGGTGTCGAGAAGATCATGGCGCTGGGGCTGGTCATTCTGGCCGCCGCAGGTGTTGTGGCGCTGGAAGGCGTCGATCTGAACAATTTCTTCCTTGCCCTGATATTACTGGGCGTCGGCTGGAATTTCGGCTTTATCGGCGCCACCACGATGCTCGCCGCCTCGCATACACCCAGCGAGCGGGGCCGGATGCAGGGCCTGAACGACCTGCTGGTCTTTGGTGGCGTGACCTTTGCCTCGCTGGCCTCTGGCGGGCTGATGAACTGTTCAGGAGGCAACCCGGTTGAGGGCTGGACCGCCGTGAACCTCGCCATGGCACCGTTCCTGGTGCTGGCGGGCGGCGCGCTGATCTGGCTGATGCTGCGCCCGAAAGAGGAACTGGCCTGAGCAAGCCGCTCATCTTCAGTCACTCTGAACAGGTGCATCGGTCAGCCGCGCGGTGTACGCCCATGGGCAGGCGCTGACACGTTTGTTCGGTGCGATTTATCGTTCCAAGCACATCGCCGTTCGCCGGACAGCACTCCGGTGACAAAGCGCCTGCCCGCCGGAACGGGCATGCGCTGCCCGGCGGCTTCGCCTTGATTCCGCGCGAAGCAGCGCGCCGACCCAACACCTGAAATCAGCTATCACCACCGCCCCGTTGCCGCCTGCCACATCAGCCCGGCGCGTTTGCGAAACTCGCTTTGTCCCAGCGCCCCGTCAGCCACCCGTTCCGGCTGCGCCACCGCCTGTTTGAGAAGCGCCTCGGCCTGCCATCCGGCCAACAGCGCCGGGCGCGCCGCCGCAGAGACCGCATCCCGCTTGCCCCGCGCACGGTTCAGACGATCCAACCCGGTTCTGGCCAGTGCACGCACGCCCGCAGCCGTGCCATCCAGCAAGGGAATGCGCCCGCGCGCCTCAAGCTTGGGCACCGCGACAAGCCAGTTCGCAACCCCCACCGCATAGCCGTAATCGCGGACAACATCCGCATCTGCTGGCCCGAGGCTCTGGGTTGCAGCCACCATCAGTGCCCCGGCGCTGTGCTCCAGATAGGTGGTCAGATGCGCCTCATCCTCAAACGGGTCTTTGTAGATATCCCAGCGCCTTACTGAGATATACTGATCCAGATACGCCGCCAGTTCTGGCGACAGGATGTCTGCCAGCGGCGACACCACTTGATGCCGTCGGATGGTTTTGCCCCCGGCAATCTCTTCCAGCGCGTCGCGCCACCATTGCAGGCGCATCTCAGCGATCATCGCCTCCTGCGTGACCCAGGGCGCGCGCGCCACCTCGACATTCAGCGCATAAAGCGGGAACAGCACCCGGCGCGCCGCAACCGGCGCGGCCATGGCGGCCAGAAACCGGTCCGGATCGGCCTGCTCGA
Organism: Ruegeria jejuensis; assembly: GCF_041537905.1. Lineage (NCBI taxonomy): Bacteria > Pseudomonadati > Pseudomonadota > Alphaproteobacteria > Rhodobacterales > Roseobacteraceae > Ruegeria > Ruegeria jejuensis. Next base: position 105,842 of record NZ_JBGRUO010000010.1, read on the forward strand.
CCAAAGCCGCGCAGGCTGTCAGGTCCGGGTCAAAGCTCATCGCGGCCGGACAAGCATCAGCGCATAGGCGATATGCTGGGGCGCGGCCTCCCACAGGGCAACCTCACGCGCGTTCATGTCCAGCATCTCGGCCATGGCAGGATCGGGGTTGGCGGCGCTTAGTTCGGCAATGCGCTGGCGCAGGGGGGTATAATAGTTTTCCCACCCCTGCCCGATGATCAGACGACGCCCAAGAATCTCATACTCCGCCGCCGCCACGCGGGCCTCAATCCCGGCCATATCGGTGATGTCCGGGTAGTCCTCCCAAAACTCACGCGCGGCCTGCGGCATCTCAGCGGCCAGTTTCACCGGCTCGGAAAAGGCCACAAACCCGCCCGGCCTGAGCGCGGAACGCCATGTCTTCAGCCCTTCGGTCACGCCCAGAAAATAGAGCGCGCCCGCGCACCAGATCAGGTCATGCGGGCCACCGGGTTCAGCCATATCCCCCAGCCGCGCCTGCACGCGGTCTCCGAAACGGGCGCAGCGCTGTTGCGCGCTGGTGACAAACCCCTCGTGCTTCTCCAACCCGACCAGCCGCGCTTCGGGCAACCGATCGGCGAGCGTTTCCAGATCAGCGCCGGGCCCGCAGCCCGCGTCACAGACCGAGATCGCGCCGCTGAGCCCGGTCTCGGCCAGAACCCAGTCCACATCTTCAGGGGAGCCCGGCCCTTCGCGCGGCAGGTCTTGATGGACTTTGAAGAAGGACTCCCAATCCATTATTCCGCCGCCTCGACGTGATGGATCAACTTCCAGCGGATCGCATCCAGCAGCGCCTCGAAGCTGGCATCGACTATGTTCGCACTGACCCCGACAGTGGACCAGCGCCGCCCGGCGCCATCCTCGCTGTCGATGATGACGCGGGTGACAGCCTCGGTACCGCCCTGGGTGATACGCACCTTGAAATCGACCAGCCGCATATCCTCCAGCACCGCCGAGTACTGGCCCAGATCCTTGGCCAACGCCTTGGCCAGCGCGTTGACCGGCCCACGGTCACTGCCATCCTCATCCAGCGATTCACTGACCGACAGGCGCTTTTCCCCATCAACCTTCACCACAACCACCGCCTCGGACAGGCTGATCATTCGGTTATACTTGTTCTTGCGGCGCTCGACCGTCACCTTGTAACGCTTCACTTCGAAGAGTTCGGGCAAAAGCCCCAACTCCTGACGCGCCAGCAACTCGAACGAGGCCTGCGCGGTGTCATAGGAGTAACCTTGGGCCTCGCGCTCCTTGATCCGTTCCAGAATACGCCCCAGCGCCGGATCGCCCTTGGTCACCTCCAGCCCGGCCTCGGCCAGACGGTTGCGCAGGTTCGACTGCCCGGCCTGGTTCGACATCGGAATGATCCGGTCATTTCCGATGACGGAGGGCTCCACATGTTCATAGGTCGAGGGGTTTTTCAGGATCGCGCTGGCATGCAGACCGGCCTTATGCGCAAAGGCCGACGCCCCCACATACGGCGCCTGCTTGGTCGGCACCCGGTTCAGGATATCGTCCAGCATCCGGCTGAGTTTGGTCAGCCCCGCCAGCGCCTCTGGTGTGACGCCGGTGTCGAACCGGCTGGCATAGGGTTCCTTCAGCAGCAGCGTTGGAATCAGCGAGGTCAGGTTGGCATTGCCGCAGCGCTCGCCCAGCCCATTGAGCGTGCCCTGAATCTGGCGCGCGCCCGCCTCGACGGCGGCCAGCGATCCGGCCACCGCCTGTTCGGTGTCGTTATGTGTGTGGATACCCAGCCGCTCGCCGGGAATGCCCGACGCGATCACCTCACCCACGATCCGCCCGATCTCGGAGGGCAGCGCGCCGCCATTGGTGTCACAGAGCACGATCCAGCGCGCGCCAGCCTCCAGCGCCGCATGGCAGACCGCCAGCGCATAGTCCGGGTTGTCGCGGTAGCCGTCAAAGAAATGTTCCGCGTCAAACAACGCCTCGCGCCCCTGCGTCACGATATGCGCGATCGAGGCGCGCACGTTTTCTGTGTTTTCCTCCAACGCGATGCCAAGCGCGTCGGTGACGTGGAAATCATGGCTTTTGCCAACCAGACAGACCGTGCCGGTGCCCGCATTCAACACGGCCGCCAACACATCGTCATTCTCAGCCGACCGCCCCGACCGCTTGGTCATGCCAAAGGCGGCAAGCCGCGCGCGTGTCTCGGGCGCGTCGGCAAAAAACGCGCTGTCGGTGGGGTTGGCCCCGGGCCAGCCGCCTTCGACATAGTCCAGCCCCAACTCGTCCAGAGCGCGGGTGATCTGCACCTTTTCAGGGGTCGAGAACTGCACCCCCTGCGTCTGCTGCCCGTCCCGCAGGGTGGTGTCGTAAAGGTAGAGCCGTTCGCGGGTCATCACACGCTCTCCAGCTTGGCGACGTCGAAATCGGGGCCCGGCACCAGTTCCACGCCCGCCTTGCTCATGCGCACCTCAAGACCTGCGGCCAGATAGGCGGTTTTCAGGCGATCCACCTCGGCGAAATCCTTGCTTTGCATCGCAACACTGCGTGCATCCGACAAACGAGCCTCATGCGCTGACAGGTCCAAATCATCAGCCTCGGCCCATGCGCCAAGCGCATCACTCAGCAACCCCAGCAACCGTGCCGAGGCCAGCAATTCCGCGGCCTTTCCATCTGCCGCCAGACGGTGGAGTTCTGCGAGGGCACCCGCCGTGTTCAGGTCATCACCAAGCGCGGCGATGATGGCGGGTGCCGCGCTGGCGGCGGGCTCGATGCCCGCTGTCAGCGCCCGCCACTTCCGAAGGGTTCCTTCCGCCTCTCGCGCCTTCTTCTCGGTCCAGTCCATCGGTTTGCGATAATGCGTCTGCAGGAACACAAACCGGATCACCTCACCCGGCACGCCCTTGTCCAGCAGATCGCGCACGGTAAAGAAATTGCCCAAGCTTTTGGACATCTTCTTGCCCTCGACTTGCAGCATCTCGTTGTGCAACCAATATCGCGCAAACTGCCCCTCCGGATGGGCGCAGCGGCTTTGGGCGATCTCGTTTTCATGATGCGGGAACATCAGGTCGTTGCCGCCGCCATGAATATCGAAACTGTCGCCCAGCAATTCATGCGCCATGGCCGAGCATTCGATATGCCAGCCCGGCCGCCCCCGACCCCAGGGGCTGTCCCACCCCGGCAGATCGTCGGTGGAGGGTTTCCACAGCACGAAATCCATCGGGTCTTCCTTGAACGGCGCGACCTCGACCCGTGCGCCCGCGATCATGTCATCCAACGAGCGGCCCGAGAGCTTGCCGTAATCCTCGTATTTGCGCACGCGGAACAGGACATGGCCTTCTTTCTCATAGGCGTAGCCATCCGCGATCAGCCCGTCGATCATCGCGATCATCTGGGCGATGAACCCGGTGGCACGCGGCATCTTGTTGGGCCGCAGCGCGCCGACCTCATCCATATCCTTCAGATACCAGCCGATGGTTTCATCCGAGCGCGCCTGAACCAGTTCCTCCAACGTGCCTTCAGCCCCGGCCTGTTTGCGCGACAATGCGGTTGCGTTGATTTTGTCATCCACATCGGTGAAGTTGCGCACATAGGTCACGTGATCGGCGCCATAAACCTGCCGCAGCAACCGATAAAGCACATCGAACACCACCACGGGCCGGGCATTGCCCAGATGCGCCCGGTCATAGACGGTGGGCCCGCAGACATACATCCGCACGTTGTCGGCATCGATGGGCTCGAAATCCTCTTTCCGTCGGGTTTTGGTGTTGTGCAGTCTGATACGTGTCATCGTCTCTTCCTCGGGCACGGCAAAGCAAGCGCGGTGGCGCGGGCTTAGCAACTTGTCTCAGGGAAGAAAACGAAAGAAACCGGCCCGCGTGATTGCTCAGCAGGGAATGCAGCAGATAATGGTGCAAATCGGTGTCATGGGTCTTGCATAGCGCCCCTTTGCCGAGATTTCAAGCGTGCTGCCTAGGGGGCTGCGGTGCTGTTTGTTTTGTGCTATCCTGCAACCACAGGGAGCTATGTACCAAATATGAACACCTCAAAAGCGATGTGGCCCACGGGACCGCAAAGGATTGACGACACTGCAGATAATGCCGCTTCGCAATCGCCTGACTCGGTGGTTGTTACACGTGATTCCGACTATTCGGCGCTGGTCTCAGACCTGCGCGGCAAACAGCAAAAATTCGAATCCAGCATCCACAAACATCTGCGCGAACTGGATCAGTGCCTGACCCGCCTCGAATCCGAGCAGGAGCATCTGACCCATTGCCGAACCCAGATTGCCGGCCACGAAAAGATTCTGTCCAGCCATCGTAAGAGCCTCAAAAGGGCACGATCTGACGGTGATAAGAAAAGACGCAAATCCATTGAAAAGACGATGAAAAGGGAAACCCTGGCCTATGAGGACAGCATGCGTCAGGCGGCCAAGCATTCCGCACGTATTCAGCGCGAGCTGAAGGCGGCCAAAACCTCGTTCGAAGCGGCCGGATCGGTGGGCAATCTGATCGCGGATGGAGACCTGAAGCTGCGCACCAACCTCTAGCCCATGTCGCGTGACAAGGTGAACCGCATCTGCGCCGCGCTGCCGGGGGCCGAACTGTCGGACCCTTGGGGTGGCGGTCATGATGCGTGGAAGGTGGGCGGCAAGATGTTCGCCTGTATCGGCACCGCCAATGACGGTGTGTCGGTGAAGACCCCCGATATCGAAACTGCCCAGATGTTGATCGAGGCAGGCATTGGCGCGCGCGCGCCCTATTTTCATCGCAGCTGGATCAAACTGGGCTGGGATACGCCCGAAGACGAGGTTCGACACCGGATCGAGGTTTCTTATGATCTGGTTCGCTCCAGCCTGACCAAGAAACTGCAGGCAACGCTGCCGCCGCGCGGCTGAGATTGACAAATCAGCACGCCTCTGTCCCTGTCCGCTGGACTGGGACTCAGGGAGATCGGGATGAAGCTGTCTCATCGCATCACGAATATCACCGGCGGCGGATCGGATGGTTGGGACGTGTTCAACAAGGCGCGGGCGATGGTGCGCGCGGGCGTGACCGTCACCGAACTGACCCAGGGCGAGCATGATATCCGCACCCATCCGGTGATCCTTGACGCGATGGACGCTGCCGCGCGGGCGGGAAAAACCGGCTATTCCAGCGTTCCGGGTGAGCTTGATCTGCGCGACACGGTTGCGGCCCGCATTCAGGACCGGACCGGCGTGGCGACCACGCGCGACAATGTGCTTATCACGCCGGGCGGTCAGGCGGCTCTGTTCGCCGCCCATAACGCGACCTGCGATCCGGGCGATACCGGCCTGTTCATCGATCCCTATTATGCCACCTATCCCGGTACGATCCGGGCCGCGGGCGCGGTTGCGAAACCGGTTCAGGCCCATGCCGAGGACGGGTTCCAGCCCCGCGCCGCTGATATCGACGCCGCCGCCGGAGGGGCCACCTCGTTGCTGATCAACACGCCCAACAACCCCACCGGCGTGGTCTATTCCCGCGAGACGCTGGAGGGGATCGCCGGGGTCTGCCGGGATCGCGATCTGTGGCTGATCTCGGACGAGGTCTATGACACGCAGGTCTGGGAGGGCGCACATCTCAGCCCGCGCGCCCTGCCCGGTATGGTCGAACGCACGCTGGTTGTCGGCTCGATGTCGAAATCCCATGCGATGACCGGCTCGCGCTGCGGCTGGGTCGTGGGACCCGAAGAGGCCATCGCAAATCTGATCAACCTCGCCACCCACACCACCTATGGCGTGCCGGGATTCGTACAGGCGGCGGGGAATTTCGCGCTGAATGCGGGCCGCTGGCTGGAAGACGAGGTTGCCGCGCCCTTCCGCCGTCGCCGCGCGCTGGCACAGGAGGTGCTGCAGGCCCAGAACGTGCTACGTCCGGGTCCGGCACAGGGCGCGATGTATCTGATGCTGGATATCCGGGCCACCGGCATGAGTGGCGAAGACTTCGCCTATGCCCTGCTGGACGCCCATCACATCGCAGTCATGCCCGGCGAAAGCTTTGGCCGCGCCGCAGCGGGTCATATCCGTGTGGCAATGACGGTGGAGGATGAGGCGTTTGCGACCGCGCTGAAAACGATTTGCGATTTCGCCGTGGATATCGCAAATCAGCGCGCCGCCGAATAGGCCGCGCGCGCTGTAATCACAAGCGGATCAGAACCGGAAAGTTGTGCGCAGATTGAACGTATCGGTGTCGAAATCACCGGACGCATCGTTCAGGTCACTGAAATTATGGCGCAGAATCTCGCCGCCAATCTCCAGCCGGTCGGTCACCGGAACCGCGATCCCGATGCCATAGACCGCGCCAGTGTCGCTTGCACCCGAGGTTTCGGCACGGGCTGCGCCGACCACCACATAGCCCAATGCGTTGCCGAAATCATATCCGCCACGCAGCTTCAGCCGCCCGATATAGTCAAGCTCCCCCGCGGACCCGCCCAGATTGATATTGGTGCGGTTATATTCAAATTCACCGCCCAGGACGAAGCTGCCAAAATCGTAGTCATAGCCGATATGCGGACCAAAGCTGACATCATTGCCGCCAGTGCCACCCGGGCCATCCACATCGGTATACCCCAGCGCAAAGCCGCCATACACACCGGTCCAGTCCTCAGCCAGCGCCGGTGTGGCGCAGGAGAGGGTCAGAGCGATACATATTGGGAGGGCGTGCCTCAACTCCGAGCTCCAATCTCAACCATAGACCCGTTGTCGCCCGACATAGGCGAACACGTCATGGGTGCGTTCCCTTGAAACATGGTTGACCCGAATTGCGCTTTCAAGGAACCGAATCCGCATGTGAACATATGTGAACACTATAGCACGTTTCGTGTGCTGGGCGCAAAAAATCGCTCAAATCCACCGGGTTAATGGTCGCAAACAGAACAGAACATGGGCTGCATTCCTGTCAGGATTACCTGAAACGGGAGGGTCTGAATGCAAGGCGAGTTGTCCAAGATTGGTCTCGTCAGCCGAACCATCGGCGCCGATCGCGGGCGTGCTGCGCGCGGGCGACCCCAATCTGTCTGACGATTTCGCACAGCCTGCATCTCAGACAATTTGGACCCTTCAGACCCATGAACGAACAAACCAGACCCTCTTCGCGCAGTGGCGGACGCGCCGCGCGCCGGGCCGCGCGTGCCAGCGCCCTGCCCGATCACCTCCGCCCCATACGCCCCGGCATGGAAGGCGGAACGCTGAAACCGCTGAGCCGGGACGGTGTTGAAAGCATCCACCGTGCAGCACTCGACGCGCTTGAACAGATCGGCCTGGCCGACGCGCCGCCAAGCGGTGTCGAATATCTGACCAAAGCCGGCTGCATCCTCGGCGACGATGGCCGCCTGCGTTTCCCCCGCACACTGGTCGAGGATACGCTGGCCATTGCCAACCGCGCGGTCACGCTGTGCAGCCGCGATGGCAAGACCGACCTGGACCTCAGCGGTCCGCGCGTGCATTACGGCACCGCCGGGGCCGCCGTGCATATGGTCGATGTGCATGGTCGCGAGTACCGCGATTCCACGGTGCAGGACCTGCATGATGCAGCAAGGATCTGTGACCAGCTCGACAATATCCATTTCGTGCAGCGCCCGATGGTCTGCCGCGATATCGTCGACAACCGCGAGATGGACCTGAACACGATCTATGCCTGCTGCTCGGGCACGTTCAAACATATCGGCACCTCGTTCACCGACCCCGATTACGTCGCCCCGGCGCTGGAGATGCTGCACATGATCGCGGGTGGCGAGGGCAAATGGCGCGAACGCCCGTTTGTCAGCAATACCAACTGCTTCGTCGTCCCGCCGATGAAATTCGCCACCGAAAGCTGTCAGGTGATGGAGCGTTGCATCGAAGGCGGCATGCCGATCCTGCTGTTGAGCGCGGGCATGGCCGGGGCCACCGCGCCCTCGACCGTGGCAGGCGCGATCGTGCAGGCCGTGGCCGAGTGTCTGGCCGGGCTGGTCTATGTCAACGCGGTCAAGCCGGGCCATCCGGCGATTTTCGGCACCTGGCCCTTCGGCCTTGACCTGCGCACCGGGGCAATGTCGATCGGCTCGGGCGAGCAGGCGCTGCTCAGTTCAGGCTGCGCACAGATGCATCAGTTCTACGGTCTGCCCGGCGGGGCCGCCGCAGGTGGATCGGATTCGAAATTGCCCGACATGCAGGCAGGGTGGGAGCAGATGTGTTCCAACGTGATGGCCGGGCTGTCGGGGCTGAACATGGTCTATGAGGCGGCAGGCATGCATGCCTCGCTGCTGGGCTTCTGTCACGAAAGCCTGATCCTCGGGGATGACCTGATCGGTCAGGCGCTGCGCTGCGTGCGCGGGATTGAAGTGACCGAGGAAACGCTTGCGCTCGACCAGATTGCCGAGGTTTGCCTGAGCGGGACCGGGCATTACCTGGGCACGGGTCAGACACTGGACCGGATGCAGGCGGATTATGTCTATCCCACCCTGGGGGATCGCACCTCGCCCAAGGAATGGGCGGAACTGGGCAAGCCGGACCTGCTGGACAAAGCCACGGAGCGCAAAGAGATGATGCTGGCGCAGCCATCGCAAGCCCGTTGGGACCCGGTGCTGGACATGGCGCTGCGGGAGCGGTTCAACATCCACCTGCCCGCTTAAAAAAGAAAGGCGGCGGGCGCAAATAGCGACCGCCGCCGGACCGGAGTGGTGGGTTGTTACCGGCCCCTGCCCCTTCTCTTGGGGATCAGCCTTCGGTCGCCGGGATCAGGCCCGCTTCCTGCGCGGCAGACACTTCGGCCTCATCCAGCGCGCCATCGGCGTTCACGTCGATCGCGTTGAATCCGTCAGCGGACATTTCGGGGAAGACGGCCTGCACCTCATCCAGCGTCCAGACGCCATCGCCATTTGCATCCACTTTTCCTGCGGCCCATGCAAGGGCGGGCAGAGACACGGCAATCGCAAGCAGCGCGGTCGTTTTGGTCGGTTTCATTGGATCACTCCTAATTATCGTTTTTTAACGCGTTCCTTTTTGGAACACGGACAGAGAAACCGAACTGGGAAACGCCGTCACCCACCCGCGTGAGTTGCGACTATTTCAGGCCACTCGCCGCCGGATTCGCATGTGTGACTGCGCGGCAGACCGCACGACCAAGTCAGCGGAGATTTGCTGAGCGGAACCTGACGAATTGCATCGGGGAATTTGGGCAAGCCTCTGCCGAAACCCGCTAGGATTGCGACAAAAAAGAAGGGGGGCTTGCACCCCCCTTTCTGAGTTTCGCCGTTCAGGCTCATCTAGTTTACCGCCCGTGTTTTATTGCCTGCGGCCTGAACGTCGTTAGGGGCGAGCGCACCCGCCCCGGATGAGAGTGGGAGGACCGAACTTCCGCCCCACCCTAGCTCGTCGGGGTCAGGCGAACATGTCGCCTGCACCCCTACACGCCTTCTCTGGCGCGATTCTCTTAAACGTTGTCAGGCGACCCGAGCCATGAGTGGCTTGGTTTCACGGCAGGTGTTTTCCACAGAGTTGCGGAGTTTTCTGAGGTTAAGTCTTGGGACAACTCTGTACTTACCCGCCTGAAATTGATCGCCTGATACGCCCGTGTTTCCTTTCGTCTATCCGACCTCCCCCGGTTGGACCCGGTTCTTCCAAGCCCCCCGCTTGCGGGAGATCCATCGGGGGCCGGTGCATCGCGACACCGGTCCCCTCAGTTTCCTCAGCTACAGCCGCTGGTGCCGCCGCAGGTGTTGCACTTCATGCAGGTGCCGTTGCGCACCAGCGTGTAGTTTCCGCATTCGCCGCAAGGATCGCCCTCGTAGCCCTGCATCTTGGCCTTGGTACGGGCATCCATGCTGACCGTGCCGGTGCTGAGCGCGGTCTCGGTCGCCGCTTCTGGCACCAGCGTGCTGAGCGCCTGCACCGGGTCCGCCGCTCCGTCCAGCGCGACGCCGCCCATGGTCTGGCCGCCGTTCAGCACTACCAGTTCCTGCGGCAGACGTTTGCGCAGATAGCCGGTCGAGCTGATCTGTTTCAGCACTTCCAGCGATTTGGAGGCCGCCGTCTCGCTGATCTCGGTGACGTTGGACACGCCCTCTTCCTCGCCCCGGCCCAGATCGTCAAAGCTGGCGCCTTCGGGTTTCACATGGGCCAGATCGGTGCGGTCCAGATAAGACACGGCAAGTTCGCGGAAGATATAGTCGAGGATCGAGGTGGCGTTCTTGATGCTGTCATTGCCCTGCACCATGCCTGCCGGTTCGAACTTGGTGAAGGTGAAGGCATCAACGAACTCTTCCAGCGGCACGCCATATTGCAGGCCGACCGAGACCGCGATGGCAAAGTTGTTCATCATCGCCCGGAACCCGGCGCCTTCCTTGTGCATGTCGATGAAGATTTCGCCCAGATTGCCGTCTTCATACTCGCCGGTCCGCAGATAGACCTTGTGGCCGCCGACGATCGCCTTCTGCGTATAGCCCTTGCGCCGCTCGGGCATCTTTTCGCGGTGCGATTTGACGACTTCTTTGACCACCACCTTTTCGATGATCTTCTCGGCCAGCACAGCGGCCTTTTCCTGGGTCGAGCCGCTTTCCAGCACCTCGGCCGCTTCATCGTCATCCTCGACCAGCGCTGCCGCCAGCGGTTGGCTGAGTTTCGAACCGTCGCGATAAAGCGCGTTGGCCTTGATGCCGAGGCTCCAGCTCAGTTCATAGGCTTTCTGGCAATCCTCGATGGTCGCATCATTGGGCATGTTGATCGTCTTGGAGATCGCGCCCGAGATGAAGCTTTGCGCCGCCGCCATCATGGTGATGTGGCTGTCCACGTTCAGGAAGCGCTTACCCTTCTTGCCGCAGGGATTGGCGCAATCGAAGATCGCGTAATGCTCCTCGCTCAAGTGCGGTGCGCCTTCCAGCGTCATGGTCCCGCAGACATGGTCGTTTGCCGCGTCGATATCGGCCTTGGTAAAGCCCAGATGGCGCAGCAGGTCGAAGGTCGGGTCATTCAGCTTGGCCGCCGGAATACCCAGCACGCCGGTGCAGAAATCCTCGCCCAGCGTCCACTGGTTGAAGACGAAGCGGATGTCGAAGGCCGAGGCCAGCGCGGCATCCACCTTGGCCAGTTCATTGGCCCCGAACCCATGCCCTGCCAGCGAGGTGTGGTTGATCCCCGGCGCGTTGCCGATGGTGCCGTGACCCACCGCGTAGGACACGATTTCTTCGATCTGGGCGCTGGAATAGCCCAGCTTTTCCAGCGAGGCCGGAACCGAGCGGTTGATGATCTTGAAGTATCCACCGCCCGCGAGCTTCTTGAACTTGACCAACGCAAAGTCCGGCTCGATGCCCGTCGTATCGCAATCCATCACCAGACCGATGGTGCCGGTGGGCGCAATCACCGTGGCCTGCGCGTTGCGGTAACCATTCTTCTCACCAAGGCTCAGCGCCTCGTCCCAGGCGGTCATGGCCAGTTGCACCAAACGCGGATCGGGGCAGTTGTTGTGATCCATCGGCACCGGCTTGACGCTCAGCTTTTCATAGCCGTTCACCGCGCCATGGGCGGCGTTGCGGTGATTGCGGATGACCCGCAGCATATGTTCGGCATTACGCTCGTAGCCCGCAAACGGCCCCAACTCACCGGCAATCTCGGCCGAGGTGGCATAAGCCACGCCCGTCATGATCGCGGTCAGCGAACCACAGAGCGCACGGCCCTCGTCGCTGTCATAGGAATAGCCCATGTTCATCAGCAGACCGCCGATATTGGCATAGCCCAGACCCAGCGTGCGGAAGTCATAGGACAGTTGCGCGATTTCCTTGGACGGGAACTGCGCCATGGTCACGCTGACCTCCAGCGTCAGGGTCCACAGACGGGTCGCATGGATATAGTCCTCGGCCTGGAACTCACCATCCTTGAGGAAGGTCAGCAGGTTCATCGAGGCCAGATTGCAGGCGGTATCGTCCAGGAACATGTACTCCGAACAGGGGTTTGAGCCGCGAATCTCACCGTCTGTCGGGCAAGTGTGCCAGTCGTTGACCGTGTCGTGATACTGTATGCCCGGATCGGCGCAGGCCCAGGCAGCATGGCCGACCTTTTCCCACAGATCGCGGGCCTTGACGGTTCGGGACACCTTGCCATCGACGCGGTTGATCAACTGCCAATCGGCGTCCTTTTCGACGGCGGTCAGGAAGGCATTGGTCACCCGGATCGAGTTGTTCGAGTTCTGACCAGAGACCGAGTTATAGGCCTCGCTGTCCCAATCGGTGTCATAGGTGGGGAATTCGATGCTGGTATGGCCCTGCTTGGCATAGTCCAGTACGCGCTTGATATAGGTTTCCGGCACGGCCACGTTTTTGGCTTGGCGCACGGCGGCTTTCAGACTGTCATTGACCTTGGGGTCATAGGCATCCGCCTCGGCCCCGTCCCAAGTGCGGATGGCCTCGAAAATGCCGTTCAGCATCTTCTCGTGCATCTTCGATCCGGCAACGATCGAGGCCACCTTCTGCTCTTCGAGAACCTTCCAGTCGATGAAGGCCTCGATATCGGGGTGATCGGCATCCACGATCACCATCTTCGCTGCTCGACGGGTTGTCCCGCCTGATTTGATCGCGCCTGCGGCACGATCGCCGATCTTCAGAAAACCCATGAGGCCCGAGGATTTGCCCCCGCCCGAGAGCGGTTCACCTTCGCCGCGCAGGTGGCTGAAATTGGTGCCGGTGCCGCTGCCATATTTGAACAGCCGCGCCTCGCGCACCCACAGGTCCATGATGCCGCCCTCATTGACCAGATCGTCATCGACGGACTGGATGAAGCAGGCATGGGGCTGGGGATGCTCATAGGCCGATTTCGACTTGGTCAGCTTGCCGGTCTTGTGGTCGACATAGTGATGCCCCTGCGCCGGGCCGTCGATGCCATAGGCCCAGTGCAGGCCGGTGTTGAACCATTGCGGCGAGTTGGGGGCTGCGCGTTGAGTGGCGAGCATGAACCGCATTTCGTCGTAATAGGCCTGAGCGTCTTCTTCGGTCGTGAAATAGCCGCCCTTCCAACCCCAATAGGTCCAGGCACCGGCAAGACGATCAAACACCTGCTTGGAGGAGGTTTCGCCGCCAAATTCGGCGTCTTCGGCAGGAACCGAACGCCACAGGAACTCGGGCACATCCTTTTCGCGGACCTTTTTGGATGTGCTGGGAACACCGGCCTTGCGGAAATACTTCTGCGCGATCACATCGCTGGCGACCTGGCTCCAGGAGGACGGGATCTCGATATCGTCCAGGCGGAACACAATGGTGCCGTCGGGGTTGCGGATTTCAGAGGTCGCCGACACGAAATCCAGCTCCGCATAGGCGTCTTGTCCAGCCTTGGTAAATCTTCTTTCAATCTTCATTTCGGCAACCCCGGTTTGTCCGCATTTCTTATGTCGGGTCAGCGACCCAAATCCTCCCGGTCCGAGACCGGTCGCCAAAAACGGGACAAAGCACCCCGGCACCGCAAATCTGACGGTGCAAACGCGATCAGGTCGCGTCTTGCATGATGAATTGGTATTCTGTCCCGCCCGCTTTGCTGCCTCGGTATTTCCTACCATATTTAGTGGCTGCGCTGCTGGCCTACACAACTTGACGTATGTAGTCATATATCGTCAATGGAATTTTTGCATGAAAAGCCAACTATTTTTTGTTGACCGTCAGGTAAGGAATATCCGCTCTAAGCGGGCAGACGATTCCTCCACACCCCCGACCGAAGGGCCTATCTGGGCGTGGCGTAAGAATACCCCTTTAATTACAGAATGTTACTCATCAATGCGGCGCAAAGAACACAAAGATTAACAGTTCCGTTTTTCGAAATTATCCCCATCGTAACTGTTACTATTTTACCCTAGTCTTGGTCTCAGACCGGGACAAAAAGTAGATCGGAACAGCACGTGAAGCACTTCGGAATATCCGCCCTACTGATCCTGCTGGCCGCCTGCGCACCCCAAGATGTTGTGCCCGGGAAGAGCTCAGCCCGGTTCAACGAGTATCCGACACAGCTTTTCGACATCTTCGAACTGGCTTGCGACGGGCCGGCCTATACGTTCAATCGGCCTGAAAAAGACATCTATGAATGCCGCGAGTTGCTGCCCCCGCCCGAGGCTGCAGCCACCATTCTGGCCTATGACGGTTATCCCGAAGACTTGCCGCAACTGGTGATCCGGTTCAGCGCATCGCAATCCGCTCCGGGATATGTGGTGGATGCGGAACTGTTTCTGAATGTGCCGCAGAAAAAGGGGCTGGCGCAGCGCGTGGTCCCAGGTGATCCGCGAATCAATCGCAAGATGTCCAGCCTGCTGCGTATGGCGGGTGGCGTCCCGGTCGCTCCTGACGTGCCAGCAGACCCCGGTTAACGCACCCTGCTCTTGGCGTGACTCGCGCGCGATGCGCTGCCCATCAGTCTTTGAGCGCAATTTGGTCCAGGAACCGGCCCCCAGCGCCTGCACTGCGTGCAAGGCTCACAGCTGAGAATCTTCGGGGTCAGACAGGGAGAAGGCGTTCAGGGTCACGGAGAAGCACCCTCACATGACCAGGCGGCGGGACCATCGGCAAAAACCTCGTGCCGCAGCACGCTACCTGGCGCGATTCCATATTTTCTCGCCAGCCCGCCATTTATTTCCAGCACTGAAAACACGCCGGTGCCGCCATCTATTGCCGTCAGATCGCCGGGAATCGCCTGATGATGCACATGGGTCACGGTTCCGGTCGAATCAACAAAGATCATGTCGAGCGGGATCAGCGTATTCTTCATCCAGAAGGACGCCCGTTGAGGCTGCTCATAGACAAACAACATCCCCGCGCGCTGCGGCAGGCTTTCGCGGAACATCAACCCGCGCGAGCGCTCCTGCGGGGTGTCGGCGAGTTCAACCTGAAACCGCAGTTCCGATCCATCGCTGCGCAACTGAACCACATCCTCACGGCAGGCTTCCGCCCATGCCGAAGACCCCGAGATCATCATGAGGGATGCAAGCAGCGCCTTGAGCGGGGTCACTGGCCACCCTTGGTGGAAATCGCGGTTTCCCAGGCCAGCACCTCAGCCGCCATACGGCCCCGCTTGCCGTCGATCACCCGCATGGCGATCGCTTCTCCTGGTTGCAGATCGGCAA
Source organism: Ruegeria jejuensis (assembly GCF_041537905.1). NCBI lineage: Bacteria > Pseudomonadati > Pseudomonadota > Alphaproteobacteria > Rhodobacterales > Roseobacteraceae > Ruegeria > Ruegeria jejuensis. Next base: position 120,916 of record NZ_JBGRUO010000010.1, read on the forward strand.
GGCCCGACTGGCGCAGCACTTCGATATGCAGGAACACATCTTCGCCCCGGCCAAAGATATTGGCAAAGCCAAACCCCTTGCCCTTGTCGAACCATTTTACCCGCGCGGGCTCCATCGGCGTTTCCTGAATGATGCCGGTATCGAGATGTTCGAAATCCGACAGCACCAGCGTGTCATCCCGTTCGGGTGGCGCGATGGAGAGCACTTCGACTGCCTGAACGCCACGGTCGGTGCGATGAGTCATGATCTCGATCGCCGCACCGTCAGCGACAGAGCTTTGCCCGAAATTCCGCAACACATTCACGTGCAGCAGGATATCCGGCCCACCTGAGTCAGAGACGACGAAGCCATATCCCTTGGCCGGGTCGAACCACTTCACCCGACCACGTATGTGGGACATCCCGCCTAGATCTTCTGCCACAGAGCGTTCCATAGTTAAGAGAGAGTTAACATTCGTGTTAAGATTTGCAGGATTCTACCCTCCACATTCAAGTTAAAAAAGAAAAGAGCGTACATATTTGTGCATTTACCGTCATATTCGTCTCATGGATTGAGCCGTTCTATCTTCCAGTCTTTGTCCGTGCCTTCGCGCCGCCAGACAAACCTGTCATGCAGGCGAAACGCGCCATCGGCCCAAAACTCTATCTGGCTGGGAATGATCCGGTAGCCACCCCAAAACGGTGGTCGTGGCGGGTTCGGACCCAGCCTTGCTGTCACCTTTGCCACCTCGGCCATCAATGCCGCGCGGCTTTCAAGTGGTTGCGACTGCCGTGATGCCCAGGCCCCCAATCGGCTTTTGAGCGATCGCGACGCATAATATTCATCCGCAAGCAGCCCATCCTCGCGGCTGACTGCCCCCCGCACACGGATTTGCCGCCGTAGCGATTTCCAGTGTAGCACAAAGGCCGCCTTGCCTGCACCGTCAAGTTCGTGGGCCTTGGCGCTGCCGTAGTTGGTGTAAAAGACAAAAGCTGCTGGCTCGATCTCTTTCAGCAGAACCATACGCACATCGGGCAGCCCGTTAGAATCAACCGTAGCGAGTGCGATGGCATTGGCGTCATTGGGTTCCGACGTTTCGGCCTCGGCCAGCCACTGGCGCGCAAGCGCAAAGGGATCGTCCCCCGCAAAAATGCCGCCCCGCTCACTCATTGTCTTCTCCGATACGATCCCGTTTTGAACCCTAAGCGCAGTTGTGCCTGTCGGCAAGCGCGCGTCGCACTTGATGCCCAAAGGTCAATGGCCTAAACCACAAGGTCATAACGACAGGCGGAGAACCGAACATGTCAAATCAGTTGATGGCTGGCAAACGCGGCCTCATCATGGGACTGGCGAATGACAAATCCATAGCATGGGGCATCGCGCGCGCGCTGTCCGAGGCAGGGGCAGAACTCGCATTTTCCTATCAGGGCGAGGCGCTGAAGAAACGGGTGGACCCGCTGGCCGCGCAATTGGGCAGCGATATCGTGCTGCCTTGCGACGTGGGCGACGAAAGCTCGATCGATGCGCTGTTCGAGACCCTGTCAGAGCGATGGGGCAAGATGGATTTCGTCGTGCACGCGATTGGTTTTTCTGACAAAAATGAACTTCGCGGCCGATATGTCGACACCAGCCGGGCGAATTTCAAACTGACCATGGATATCTCGGTCTATTCCTTCACCGCCGTGATGCAGCGGGCCGAAAAGCTGATGAGCGATGGCGGCAGCGCCGTCACACTCACCTATTACGGGGCCGAGCAGGTGATGCCGCACTATAACGTGATGGGCGTGGCCAAGGCCGCGCTTGAGGCGTCGGTGAAGTATCTTTCCGAAGATCTGGGCAAGGACAATATCCGCGTCAACTCGATCTCGGCGGGGCCGATCAAGACGCTGGCGGCCAGCGGCATCGGTGATTTCCGTTACATCATGAAATGGAACGAGCACAACTCGCCCCTGCGCCGCAATGTCAGCATCGATGATGTCGGCAATTCCGCGCTCTACCTGCTCAGCGATCTGAGCTCGGGTGTCACGGGCGAGAACCTGCATGTGGATGCGGGCTATCACGTGGTCGGTATGAAGGCGGTCGACGCGCCGGACATCGAAAAGAGCTGACCCGGAATGGGCTGGGAACATCTGGTTGCCTTCAACCTGACGCTGCTGGCGGCGATCCTCAGTCCAGGACCGGCCATGCTGTATTTCGTGCGCCAGACCCTCAGCCAGGGGCGGCGCACGGGGATCTATGCGGTTCTGGGGTTGGGCAGCATGGCAGTCTGCTGGACCATAACGGCGCTGCTGGGGTTGGATGCGGTGTTCCGTCTCTTTCCCTGGGCCTACGCAATCTTCAAGGCCGCCGGTGCGCTCTACCTGATCTACATCGCGTGCAAGACATGGCGCGCGGCGCGTGATCCGCTGGGCGAGATGCCGGTGCCCCCTGCCCGCGCCTTTCTGGGTGGCGTTCTGGTCAACCTGGCCAACCCGAAATCGATACTGTTTGCCGCCGCCCTGCTGGTGGTGATCTTTCCGCCCGGCCTGACGCTGGCTGACAAGGCGGTGATCGTGCTCAATCACCTGATGGTCGAGTGGCTGGTGGGCGGGGGTCTGGTGCTGCTGCTCTCGACAGGGCGGGCCCGTCAAGGCTATTTGCGCGCCAAACCAACGCTGGACCGGATCGCGGCGGGAATCATGGGCCTTCTCGGCCTGCGCCTGCTGCTCAGCCGATAATATGAGGAACACCCGATGACCGACCGCCTGCCCCACGAAAAAGGCTTTCACATCAGTTGGGATCAGATTCACCGCGACGCGCGGGCGCTGGCCTGGCGGCTGGACGGGCAAGGCCCTGACGATGGTGGCTGGCGCGCTGTGGTGGCGATCACCCGTGGTGGCATGGCCCCGGCGATGATCGTCAGCCGCGAGTTGGACATCCGCACCGTCGACACGATCAGCGTGCGCTCTTACCACCATCAGGATCAGGGCGAGGCCGAGGTGCTGAAATCCCCCGATGCCGCGTTGATGGGCGATGGCGAGGGCATCCTGATCGTCGATGATCTGGTCGATAGCGGCAAAACGCTGGAACTGGTGCGCAAACTCTACCCCAAGGCGCATTTCGCCACCGTCTATGCCAAACCGCAGGGCCGCCCGACCGTGGACACGTTCATCACCGAGGTCAGCCAGGACACCTGGATATTCTTTCCGTGGGATATGGCCCTGCAATATGTCGAGCCCTATCGCGGCACCGATTGAGCATCTGCATGGCCCAGACCCGCACCGCCACGACCTTTGCGCCCCCGGTGATGGAGGCGCGGCGCTGGCTCGAAGGCGTGGAGTTTCCGCCCGAGCGCCCCTTGATTAACGTCAGTCAGGCCGCGCCGGTCGATCCGCCGCCCGAAGCGCTGCGCAAAGCGATGGCGGAGTTTGCCGTGACCGAGGACGCGGCGCATCTTTACGGGCCGGTGCTGGGCAATCCTGAATTGCGGGCGGAACTGGCGCGTGAAATCTCCGACCATTATGACGGGCAGGTCCGCGCAGATCAGGTGGCCATCACCTCGGGCTGCAATCAGGCCTTTGCTGCCGCCATCGCCGCGATCACCGGCGAAGAGGATGAGGTGATCCTGCCAACGCCATGGTATTTCAATCACAAAATGTGGCTGGACATGGCTGGCGTGACCTCTGTACCGTTGCCGACCGGCGATGATTTGCGACCCGACCTCGATGCGGCCCGCGCCCTGATCACAGACCGCACTCGCGCCATCGCACTCGTCACGCCGAACAATCCTGGCGGTGTGGAATATCCCGCAGACCTGGTCCGCGCCTTTTACGATCTGGCCGCTGAGCACGGCCTGCGCCTGCTGGTTGACGAAACCTATCGCGATTTCGACAGCCGCGAGGGCCCTCCACACGGATTGATGGGATTGCCCGACTGGGACAAGACGCTGGTGCATCTCTATTCCTTCTCCAAGGCCTACCGCCTGACTGGGCACCGCGTCGGCGCGCTGGCAAGCAGCCCGGCGCTGCTGGGTGAGATCGAGAAGTTTCTGGACACGGTCGCCATCTGCCCCGGCCAGATTGGCCAATATGCCGCGCTCTGGGGGATGCGGAACCTGCGGCAATGGCTGGCGGGCGAGCGGCATGAAATCCTCGACCGCCGCGCCGCGATCGCCGAGAATCTGCCCCGGCTTGACGACCGCGGCTGGCGGCTGTTGGGTCTGGGGGCGTATTTTGCCTATTTCGAACACCCGTTCGACATCCCCTCGGACGAGCTTGCACCGCGCCTTGTGCAGGAGGCGGGCATCCTTCTGCTGCCCGGCACCATGTTCATGCCCGAGGGCGACCCGGCGGGCCGCAAGCAACTGCGCATCGCCTTCGCCAATCTCGATCGCGCAGGCATCGGGAAACTCTTCGACCGGTTGGCGAATCTGCCCTTCTGAACTTGCCCCCCGCCAGCGCCCGTCGTAGACAGTGCGGCAAGTCAAAATCCCGGTCTGAACCGGAGGTGAGGGAGCGCCATGGCCGCAGTCGCCAAGAAGATGTCGAAAACGTTTGTCTGGATCCTGATGGGTCTGTTGATGGTCGGTCTTGCCGGGTTCGGCGCGGTCGATATGCTGGGCACCGCCCGGACCGTGGCGACGGTCGGCGACGAGACCATCAGCATCGATGAGTATTATCGTGAATTGCAGGGTGAAATCAGAGCGTTGCAACAGCAGACCGGGCGAGGCCTGACCATGTCGCAAGCGCGCGAACTGGGTCTGGATCAACTGGCCCTGTCGCGGCTGGTCGCACTGGCTGCGCTGGATCACGAGGTGACACAGCTGGGCGTATCGCTTGGGGACGAAAACCTGCAGCAGGAAATCATGGAAATTCCTGCCTTTCAGGGCGTGAATGGCGGCTTTGACCGTGAAGCCTATCGCTTTGCCGTCGAGCAGGCCGGGCTGAGCGAATCCGAATTCGAGGACAATCTGCGTAAAGAATCCGCGCGCACGCTGGTGCAAAGCGCGCTGATCTCAGGCGTTTCGATGCCCGACACCTTTGCCCAGACGATGACCGATTTTGTCGGCGCACGGCGCAGCTTTACCGTCGCCACCCTTGGGGCTGACCAGTTGCAGACCGAAATCACCACGCCCACCGAAGCACAGATATCGGACTATTACGACACCAATATCGATCAGTTCACCCTGCCCCGCACCAAGCGCGTGACCTATGCGCTGCTCTCGCCCGAAGCGATGCTGGATCAGGTCGAGGTCGACGAAGAGTCGATCCGCAATCTTTATGAGACGCGCGAAGCCGAGTTCAACCAGCCCGCGCGCCGCCTGGTGGAACGTCTGGTCTTTTCTGATGCCGAGGCCGCGCAATCCGCGCTGGCGCAGATCGAAGTGAACGGCACGAGTTTTGAAAAACTGGTCGAGGATCGCGGCCTGACCATGGTCGATGTGGATCTGGGCGATCTGTCCGCCACCGAACTGGGGGATGCCGCCGACGGGATCTTTGCCGCCGAAATCGGCGCGGTGGTCGGCCCCCTGCCCTCGGATCTGGGCCCGGCGCTTTATCGCGTCAATGGCACGCTTGAGGCGCGCGAAACCCCGTTCGAAGAGGTCGAAGCCGAATTGCGCGATGAGCTGGCCGCAGCCCGCGCCCGGCGCCTGCTGGAAGGCGAGGCCGAAAACCTCAACGATCTGCTGGCCGGTGGTGCCACGCTGGAAGAGTTGGGCGATGAAGCCGGGATGGAGGTTGGTCAGATCGACTGGACCGAGGAAAGCTCGGACGGTGTGGCCGCTTATGACGGCTTCCGCGCTGCCGCGTCCAATGTGCAAGAGGGTGATTTCCCCGAGATCGACTTCCTCGAAGACGGTTCGCTTTTTGCGCTGCGTTTGGACGAGGTGCTGGAGCCGCGCCCCGAACCGCTCGAGCAGGCGCGCGAGAGCGTGATCGCCGCATGGCAACAGGCGGAAACCGAGGCCGCGCTTGCCGAAATGGCCCAAGGGACGGCGGATCAGTTGGAAGCGGATGGCGATTTCACCGCCACCGGCCTGCCTGTCCGTGTCGAGAATGGCCTGACCCGCACTGCTTTCCTGGACGGCACCCCTGCCGATTTCATGACTCAGGTCTTTGAGATGGAGCCGGGCGAACTGCGGGTGATCTCGGGCCCCGATCAGGCGCAGATCGTGCGTCTGGACGAGGTTCTGCCGCCCGAAGAGAACTATGAGTTGAACCAGATGCGTCAGGCACTGGGCGCACAGATGGACCAGACCCTGGCCCGGAACCTCTTTGATGCATTTGTGCGCGACGCCCAGACCCGCAGCCGCCCGACGGTGGACCAGCAGGCACTGACGGCGGTGCACACGAATTTCTAGGGCAACGCAGATGGCCGTCATCCCCGAATACGATGCGTTCGCCCGTGCCTATGAGGCGGGCGAAAATCAGGTGGTCTATGCAAGGCTTGCCGCCGATCTGGATACGCCCGTCTCGCTGATGCTGAAGCTGACCGGCGCGCAGAAAGATGCGTTCATGCTGGAATCGGTGACCGGTGGCGAGGTGCGCGGGCGGTATTCGATCATCGGCATGAAGCCCGACCTGATCTGGCGCTGCCATGGCGAGACCTCGTCGATCAACCGCTCGGCGCGCTTCGACCCTGACGCCTTTCAGGCGCAGGACGGCAATCCGATGGACACGCTGCGCGCATTGCTGGCCGAAAGCCGCATCGACCTGCCCGACGACATGCCGCAGGCCGCAGCCGGGCTCTTTGGCTATCTCGGCTATGACATGATCCGTCTGGTCGAGCATTTGCCAGATGTGAACCCCGACCCGCTGGGCCTGCCCGACGCGGTGATGATGCGCCCCTCGGTCGTGGCGGTGCTGGACGGCGTCAAGGGCGAGGTTACGGTGGTTTCCCCCGCTTGGGTCAGCGATGGCCAATCCGCGCGTGCGGCTTATGCACAGGCCGCTGAGCGGGTGATGGATGCCGTGCGCGATCTGGAACGCGCCATGCCCAGCGAAAGCCGCGATCTGGGTCAGGCGCATGAGGTCGCGCCGCCGGTGTCGAACTTCACCAAGCAGGGCTATCTGGACGCGGTCGAGAAGGCCAAGGAATACATCCGCGCGGGCGATATCTTTCAGGTCGTTCCGGCGCAGCGCTGGACGCAGGAGTTCCCGCAGCCGCCCTTCGCGCTCTACCGCTCGCTGCGGCGCACCAACCCCTCGCCCTTCATGTTCTATTTCAACTTCGGCGGGTTTCAGGTGGTAGGCGCAAGCCCCGAGATCCTGGTGCGGGTCTTTGGCGACGAGGTCACCATCCGCCCCATTGCAGGCACCCGGCCCCGGGGTGCGACGCCGGAAGAGGATCGCGCCCATGAGGTCGATCTGCTGGCCGATCAGAAGGAGTTGGCCGAACATCTCATGCTGCTCGATCTGGGCCGCAACGATTGCGGGCGCGTAGCCAAGATCGGCACCGTGCGCCCGACCGAGCAGTTCATCATCGAACGCTACAGCCACGTGATGCACATTGTCTCGAACGTGGTGGGTGAACTGGATGAAAGCAAAGACGCGCTGGATGCCTTCTTTGCCGGGATGCCCGCTGGCACCGTGTCAGGCGCGCCCAAGGTGCGCGCGATGGAGATCATCGACGAGCTGGAGCCGGAAAAACGCGGCATCTATGGCGGCGGCGTGGGGTATTTCTCATCGGGCGGCGACATGGATATCTGCATCGCCCTGCGCACCGCGATCGTGAAGGATCGCAAGCTCTATATCCAGGCCGGTGGCGGCGTGGTCTATGACAGCGACCCCGAGGCCGAGTTCATGGAAACCGTTCACAAATCCAACGCAATCCGCCGCGCGGCTGAGGACGCGGCGCGCTTTACCGGCGGCGGCAACGGCTAGGGGCCGACCGCCGCTTCGGGATCACTCCGCGCCTTGCGTTAACACGGCAGAAACCGGAGCCAGCGCAACACGGCTGGCGCGGTCCTGCAACCCCCAGAGCAGCAGCGCCGATACCGTGTCGGGCCGCACCCGGCCCAGCATCACGACGGCCCCCTCCTGCCCGGCGCGGAACGCGGCCTGATCAAGGAAGCGCCGCATTACGGTAGGCGTCTGGCCCGCCCCGTCAAAATCGCGGAACACCACGGTCGAGGGCACGCCCTCGCGCGCGGCGAGTTTCTGCACCGTGTTCAGACCCTTGCCTTGCGTGATCAGCCCTCGCCCCGTCCCACCTGCAATCGCGGTGATCTGATCCGACAGCGGACGGTTGCCCTGAATACCCGTGCGCGTGCCTTCCAGCAGCGCGACCGTTTCGGGCACCGCCTCCATCCAGACCGACAGCGACACTTCGGCATCCTGCGCGGTGGCGGCCAGCGGCATATCGGTCAGCATCACCACCTCAAACCCGGCGGCGCGGTGGCTGGCCATTTTTTCGGCGGCGTCAGGCTTGGTCGGATCGACGGCAAAGGTCAGCGGATAGGGAAACTCGCGCAAGGCCTCGACGCCCAGGGCGGCATCATCATCGATCAGCACGATCGACATCAGCGGCTTTTCTTCGGGGTTGTCGAAGCCCACAGCGTAGGCCGAGATCGGAGGCTCACCGCCGAGTTCTCCGACCCCCGGTGCCGACACGGTCTTGTGGCGATCCGTCAGAGGCACAACCGGCGTGCCGATTCGTGTACTTGTCTCTGATCCGGTGCCCTGTCGAACGGGCGGCAGAGCGGCGAGCCGGGGCGAATCACTTTCGGTCTCGGCCGCTTCGGTTTCAACCTCTGGAACCAGCGGCGCTTCGGGCTCAGCGGCGGGCAATTCGGGCGCGGTCGGGGGCTGCTGGCCCTCTGGCGCCTGTGGGGTGATCAAGGCGGGCGGTGTTGCCTCGGCCAGCACCGACGGCTCTCCGTTTCGGGTGACCACGGGCGGTTCGGCAGGTTCAGGCGCGGGTGGTTCCGGTGCCTCGGTCGACACGCTGGGAGTCTCGTCCTGCTCCGGAATTGCCGGGGCCTCGATCGCCGCAGTTTGCGAGACCGGTTTTTCCGCCTCGACCTCCAGTTCAGGGGCGGCGCCCGCTTCGGGGCCGGTCAGACCGGCGGTTGTCTCTGTAATATCTGGCTTGTTTCCCGGTTGCGTATCCGCCCCGGTGCTGGCCGCGATGGTGTCGCTCTCGTTCTCGGGTCCGTCAGGTGCGCGCGGCGCAACATCGACCAGATCGGCGTCCGGCCCGGGCTGGGCCACATCCACCTCTGCCGCCTCCGGTTGCGCAGGCACCGCCGTGGGCGTCTCACTCGCAACCTCGGGTTGGGGCGAAAGCGGCATCAGCAGAGACGCTCCCACGCTTACACATAGCACAACCGCCGCACCGGCCAGCAGTCCTCCGAAAAATCCGCCCATATCCTTGTCGCCTCTTTCGTGCTCTTCTTATGGTATTGCCCGGCTTGCGCTCTTGACGCTGCGCGGCAAGCCTGAACAAGTATGCCCACACTATACTGCGGCGGGGCCGGTCCTCGCCAGCCCTTAATCAACGAGCTGACATGCTGCTGCTGATCGATAACTACGATTCCTTCACCTACAACCTCGTTCACTATCTGGGCGAGCTTGGGGCCGAGATGGTGGTGCGCCGCAACGACGCGCTAGACGTGCAGGAGGCGATGGGCATGAAGCCGGATGGCATCCTGCTCAGCCCCGGTCCCTGCGACCCGGATCAGGCGGGCATCTGCCTGGCCCTGATCCAAGCCGCCGCCGAAACGAAAACGCCACTCATGGGCGTCTGCCTAGGGCATCAGTCCATCGGTCAGGCCTTTGGCGGCAAGGTGGTGCGCTGTCATGAGATCGTGCATGGCAAGATGGGCATGATGCAGCACAGCGGCAAAGGGCTGTTTGCCGGGCTGCCCTCGCCGTTTGAGGCGACGCGCTATCATTCGCTGATTGTCGAACGCGAGAGCCTGCCGGACTGTCTTGAGATCACCGCCGAGCTTGAGGATGGCACCATCATGGGTCTGCAGCATCGCGACTTGCCGATGCATGGCGTGCAGTTTCACCCCGAATCCATCGCCTCGGAACACGGCCATGCGCTGCTGCGCAATTTTTTGGACGAGATGAAGGTTCCCGCATGAGCGACGCGCTGAAGCCGCTGATCGATGCGGCTGCCAATGGTCCCCTGTCGCGGGCGCAAGCCGAAGCGGCGTTTCAGGTTCTCTTTGATGGCGAGGCAACGCCCAGCCAGATCGGCGGGTTGCTGATGGCGCTGCGTACGCGGGGCGAAACGGTGGATGAATATGCCGCCGCCGCCGCCGTGATGCGCGCGAAATGCCATGCGGTGTCCGCGCCCGAAGGTGCGATGGACATTGTCGGCACCGGCGGGGATGGCAAGGGCACGCTCAACATCTCGACCGCGACCGCTTTTGTGGTGGCCGGGGCGGATGTGGTGGTGGCCAAGCATGGCAACCGCAATCTCAGCTCGAAATCCGGCGCGGCGGATGCGCTGGGGCAGATGGGCATCAACGTGATGATCGGCGCGGAAGTGGCTGAAAAGGCGCTGAAAGAGGCTGGTATCTGCTTCATGATGGCCCCCATGCACCATCCGGCGATCGCCCATGTGATGCCAACCCGGCAGGAACTGGGCACCCGCACCATCTTCAACATTCTGGGGCCGCTTACCAACCCTGCAGGTGTGAAACGACAACTGACCGGCGCGTTTTCCCGTGACCTGATCCGGCCCATGGCCGAAACGCTGGGACAGCTCGGATCCGACCGCGCCTGGCTGGTGCATGGCTCGGACGGCACCGATGAGCTGACCATCACCGGCATCAGTTGGGTCGCAGCGCTTGAGGATGGCGTGGTGAAAGAGGTTGAACTACATCCCGAAGATGCGGGCCTGCCGGTGCATGCGTTCGAAGAGATCATCGGCGGAACGCCGGAAGAGAACGCGCGCGCCTTCAACGCCTTGCTCGATGGCGTGCCCTCGGCCTATCGCGACGCCGTCTTGCTGAACGCGGCGGCCGCGCTGGTGATCGCCGAAAAGGCGAGCGACCTTCGGGAAGGTGTTGAAATCGCAGCAGAAAGCATCGATAGCGGTAAAGCGCGCGACAAAATCTCGGCCTTGGCCAAAATCACACAGGACGCCTCATGACGGAAACCATTCTGGACAAGATCAAGGCCTACAAGCTGGAAGAGCTTGCAGCCGACAAGGAAGAGACCTCGCTTGATCGGATGGAGTCGCTGGCCCGCGACGCCGCGCCGGTGCGGCCATTCCTGACCGCGCTGCGCGAGGCCAAACGCAGCGGCTACGGGTTGATCGCCGAGATCAAGAAAGCCAGCCCGTCCAAGGGTCTTATTCGTGCCGATTTCGATCCAGCAGCGCTGGCCGCAGCCTATGCCGCTGGCGGCGCGACCTGCCTGTCGGTTCTGACAGACACGCCCAGTTTTCAGGGCGCAAAGGAGTATCTGAAACAGGCCCGCGCCGCCTGCGACCTGCCCGTTCTGCGCAAGGATTTCATGTATGACCCCTATCAGGTGGTCGAGGCGCGGGCGCTGGGCGCAGATTGTATCCTGATCATCATGGCCTCGGTCGACGATGAGCAGGCCGCCGAACTGGAACAGACCGCCCATGACTGGGAGATGAACGTGCTGATCGAGGTTCATGACGCGCATGAATTGGAACGCGCCGCCAAGCTGACCAGCCCGCTGATCGGCATCAACAACCGCAACCTGCACACGTTTGAGACCTCGCTGGACACCACGCGCACGCTGTCCAAACTGGTGCCCTCGGACCGCACCATCGTCTGCGAAAGCGGGTTGCACAGCGCCGAGGAACTGGCCGATATCGCCCGCTATGGCGCGCGGTGTTTCCTGATCGGCGAAAGCCTGATGCGTCAGGACGATGTGGAAAAGGCCACCCATGACCTGCTGGCCAATCCACTGGTGCCCGGAGCCATGTGATGGCACTGACCCATTTCGACAGCAAGGGTGATGCCCATATGGTCGATGTCTCGGATAAGGAGATCACCCACCGTATTGCCGTAGCCCGAGGTCACGTGAGCATGCAGCGCGAAACCTTTGATATCATTTCAGAAGGTCGCGCCAAGAAGGGCGATGTTCTGGGTGTCGCACGTCTGGCAGGCATCATGGGGGCCAAGAAGACCCCCGACCTGATCCCGCTCTGCCATCCGCTGCCAGTGACGAAGGTCGCCGTTGAATTGACGCTGGACCCGGACCTGCCTGGTGTGCAAGTCGAAGCCACCGTGCGCACCACGGGCCAGACCGGCGTCGAGATGGAGGCGCTGACGGCGGTGTCTACGGCAGCGCTGACGGTCTATGACATGACCAAGGCGGTGGATAAATCCATGCAGATCGGCGGCATTCGCGTGGTTCTGAAAGACGGCGGCAAATCAGGCCGCTACGAGGCACAATGATCTCTGTCGACGAGGCCCGCGCCCATCTGTTTGACCTCGTCTCACCGCTGGAGGTCGAGACCGTCCCGCTGGCACAGGCTGCAGGCGGGGTTTTGGCCCGCGATGCGGTTGCGACCCGCGACCAGCCGCCCTTTGCGGCCTCGTCGATGGATGGCTATGCGATGAATTCGACCGAGGTCGAGCTGCATGCCATGTTCAAGGTGATCGGAGAAGCCGCTGCAGGTAAACGCTTTTCCGGCGGTGTGAAGCCGGGTCAGGCGGTGCGCATCTTCACTGGTGCGCCGATGCCCGAGGGCACGGATTTTGTCGTCATTCAGGAAAATACCGAACAGCGCGGCGATCTCGTCACCATCACCGATGGGCCGGGCACCAAATCCAATGTCCGCCCCGCAGGTGTCGACTTCCGCATAGGCGATCGCCTGACCGCCCCGCGCCGCCTGACCCCGTCGGACGTTGCCCTGCTCGCGGCCATGAACATCCCCGACGTACCTGTGACCCGTCGCCCGGTTGTTGCCCTGATCTCGAACGGCGACGAGTTGGTGATGCCCGGCGATATCCCCGGCCCGGATCAGATCATCGCCTCCAATACCTTTGGCCTGAAGGCGCTGCTCGAAGAGGTCGGCGCGCAAGTCCGGATGTTGCCGGTGGCGCGCGACACCACTCGCTCGCTCAGCACCGCGCTGGAATTGGCGGTAGGTGCCGATGTGGTGATCACCATCGGTGGTGCGTCTGTGGGCGATCACGATCTGGTCGAAGAGGTCACCGGCACGCTCGGGATGCAGCGGTCGTTTTACAAGGTGCTGATGCGCCCGGGCAAACCGCTGATGGCGGGTCGCTTGGGGGATGCGGCGATGATCGGTCTGCCGGGAAATCCGGTCTCTGCCATGATTTGCGGGCATATCTTCGTGGCCCCGCTGCTGCGCCATATGCAGGGCCTGCCCGACCCGCTGCCCCAGATGTACAGCGCCACGCTGACGAAAGCTCTCACAGAAAACGGACCGCGTGCGCACTACATGCGGGCCATGATCGATAGTAACGGCATCGCAGCGGCGGAGGATCAGGACAGCTCACTGCTGCGGGTTCTGGCGAGCGCCAATGCGCTGATCATGCGCCCGCCTCAGGACCCGGCCCGCGAGGTCGGAGAGACGGTCAGCTACATCCCGCTCTGAGTGCTTGTGTCAAACGCATTGACACAAAACAGGAACATGCGTAGAACAAATGTAAACGCATGGAGCAGAGGTGTGCGCAATGCTGACCAAGAAGCAGTTGGATTTGCTGGAGTTTATTCACAAACGTCTACAGGCTGATGGCGTCCCGCCCAGTTTCGACGAAATGAAGGTGGCGCTGGACCTGCGGTCGAAATCCGGCATCCACCGGCTGATCACCGCACTGGAGGAGCGCGGCTTCATCCGCCGTCTCGCCCATCGCGCCCGCGCCATCGAGATCGTGAAGCTGCCCGAAAGCCTGGGTGGTGAATCGACACTCGGATTCCAACCGCGTGTCATCGAGGGCGACCGCCCCGACATGCCGCGCCCGGCCAATACCGAACCGGTTGCCGTTCACGCGATGGAACTGCCCGTGATGGGCCGCATCGCCGCCGGTGTCCCGATCGAGGCGATCAGCCATGTGTCCAGCCATGTCTCGGTGCCCGGCACGATGGTGTCCGGCACCAGCGAGCATTATGCGCTTGAGGTCAAAGGCGATTCGATGATCGACGCGGGCATCAACGACGGCGATATCGTGGTGATCCGTGAAAGCGGCGCGGCTGACAATGGCGATATTGTCGTGGCGCTGGTCGAGGATCAGGAAGCGACGCTGAAACGCTTCTTCCGCCGTGGCAACGCCATCGCGCTTGAGGCTGCAAACCCGGCCTACGAAACCCGCGTCTTCCCGGAAGAGAAAGTGCGCGTTCAAGGCCGTCTGGTCGGGTTGATCCGCACTTACTGACGCCTGCGCCCTGCCCCTTTGGCGCGCGTCCCGTGCCAAAGGCGCTGCTGTGTGGCCTTGCTTGCGGCGATCTCGCCAGTGTTGCTGATCGACAGGCTGCCGGTTCTGCGCAGCTTGGCAGGATCGAAGATGCGGCAGCCGCCGGACAGGTTCAGTGGCACGGCTGTCACGATGATCTGGTCCGCCGCACATTCGGTCACCGCTTTTGCAGCCCGTTTGCCGGAAACATGCATGATCTGCCAGGACCCGAACTGCATCTGTGGCAGTGATCCTTCGCCAGTATCCCAGCGAGTCGCTGCGGCTGCCTGATCCTTGCCGTCGCCATCATTTTCCAACCACACCTTGGCCACGAACCCACTGCCCCTGGCCCGGCTGAGCACCCTACCCGTCTCGGTCATCACGCCGACCAGCTTGCCGCTATCGGCAATCAGCACTTGAGGGCGTTCAGCCCCGGCCCAAATCCCGAAGGCACAGAGCACCGGCAGAACACCCACCCATCGCAATCGACCTTGCCACAAGATCACAAAAAGCGCGCCCAATGACAGGAGCGGCAGAACCATTGGGCCGGGGCTGACCACAAAGCCGCGCGCGCCCTCCAAGCCAGCCACGTAGTGGGCGACCCCCAATATCCAAGTCAGGCCCAGCCCCATCAGCTTCAGCCCGATCCAGCCCAGCCCGAAGGGCGACAGGCAAAGGGCCAGAACCGCCGCAGGAATCACCAAAAGCCCCATCAGCGGCACCGAGAGCAGATTGGCAGGCAGGCCATAATGCGCGATGGCATTAAAATGCGCCGCCGCTACCGGCGCGGTGGCGAACCCCGCCACGGCGGAGGAGATGACGACCCCCGCCGTCGGTTTCAGCCACTTGGGCAACACCGAGACCTCCCACCCCCGGATCGCGCCAAAGACCGCGACCAGCGCGGTGGTTGCGGCAAAGGACATCTGGAACCCGGGGCCGAGCAGGGATTCAGGCCGCAGCGCCAAAACGATCAACGCCGCCATGGCCACGGCGCGCAGCGAAATCGCACGGCGGTCCACCAGCACCGCACAGAGCATGACCGAGACCATGACAAAGGCGCGCTCGGTTGCGACATTGCCACCCGAAAGCGCCAGATAGACCGCCGCCGCCAGCAGCGCGCCAATCGCGGCCAGCTTCTTGACCGGCCAGCGCAGCGCCAAAGGCGGGATCAGGCAGAGCCCGAACCGCAAGGCAGCAAAGACAAAACCGGTCAACAACCCCATATGCAGCCCTGAAATCGCAAGCAGATGCGCCAGGTTGCTGGCGCGCAGCGCATCGAGCGTGGCCAGACTGACGCCGCTGCGGTCGCCGGTGGTCACGGCGGCGGCAAACCCACCGACATCGCCCGGCAGCACCTGCCTGATATGGCTGGATACCGCCATGCGCAGGGCAAAGATCCGCATCCCCAGATGGTCCAGGTCGGGCGGCGCCACAGTCAGAACCGGAACGCGCGTATAGCCCACCGCGCCGATGCTCTTGAACCAGGCATGGCGGCGAAAGTCGAACCCGCCGGGCTCGACCGGGCCTTGCGGGGGTGACAGATGCCCGGTGGTCATGACCTGTTGGCCCGGCACCAGCTGCGCAACGGCATCCCCGTGCAGCGACATACGGACCCGCCGCGGTGTTTCATCCGGGGCGACACGCAGCAGCCGCACCCGGTCCAACGTGACACGTGGCGCATCAGACGCCGATCGATCCAACCCGACCACGCGCCCCTCAACCGGGCCGTAATAGTGCCAATCCAGCACCGGCCCGGCGACCTGATGCGCGCGGTAGCCCGACGACAGGAACCCGATAGCCGCAAGGGCCAACGCCGCGCCGAGCGGCGTCCATGCACCCGGATGGCGCCGCGCGACCCAGATGCCCGAAAACCCCGCCAGCGCCACTGTCAGATAAAATGCGCGGGACGGCTCCTGCGGCAGCAGGAAATAAGCGCCGATCCCCAGCGCCATGCAGACCGGTGCCCAAGGAAACAGGTATCCGCGTTGCGCCAGCAGCGCCGCCTCGATCCGCGCCAGAACGCGCATGCTTGCTCCTGTCCGTCCGGCTCGTTATTCAGACGGCAACGCTATCTCCCACATGGTTACCAAAAGGTAAAAGGCATCAATGTCTGATCAGGTTGTCACCCGTTTCGCCCCGTCTCCGACCGGGTTCCTGCATATCGGCGGCGCGCGCACGGCGCTGTTCAACTGGCTTTATGCCCGTGGCCGGAGCGGCAAGTTCCTGCTGCGGATCGAGGATACCGACCGCGAGCGCTCCACCCCCGAGGCAACAGCGGCGATCCTGCAGGGCATGGCGTGGCTGGGCCTTGACCATGATGGCGAGGTGATCAGCCAGTTCGAGGGGGCCGAGCGTCACGCCGAAGTGGCGCGACAGTTGCTGGCTGAGGGCAAGGCTTATAAGTGCTTCTCTACCCAGGAGGAGATCGCCACTTTCCGAGAGCAGGCAAGGGCCGAAGGCAAATCCACCCTCTTCCGCAGCCCGTGGCGCGAAGCTGATCCCGCGACCCACCCGGATGCGCCTTACGTGATCCGCATCAAGGCACCGCAGGAGGGCACGACCGTCATCCGCGATCAGGTGCAGGGCGACGTGACCATCCGCAACGAGCAGTTGGACGATATGGTTCTGCTGCGCTCGGACGGCACGCCAGTCTATATGCTGGCCGTGGTTGTGGATGATCATGACATGGGCGTGACACATGTGATCCGGGGTGATGACCACCTCAACAACGCCGCACGGCAGATGATGATCTATCAGGCGATGGGCTGGGACGTTCCGGTCTGGGCGCATATCCCGCTGATCCACGGGCCCGACGGCAAGAAACTGTCCAAGCGTCATGGTGCGCTCGGGGCGCAGGAATATCAGGCGATGGGCTACCCCGCCGCCGGGATGCGCAACTATCTGGCGCGGCTGGGCTGGAGCCATGGGGATGATGAGTTTTTTACGGACGCGCAGGCGCGCGACTGGTTCGATCTGGGGGGAATCGGCAAAAGCCCCGCCCGGTTCGATCTTAAGAAACTGGAAAACCTCTGCGGTCAGCATATCGCAATCTCAAGTGACGCTGCGTTGCGGCAGGAAATCGAAGCCTATCTGGCGGCAGCAGAACAGCCCGCATTGACGGAAACACAATCAAACAATCTTGAGCGGGCGATGTTCTGCCTCAAGGATCGTGCGCGCACCTTCCCTGAACTTCTTGAAAAAGCGGCGTTTGTTCTGGCATCACGGCCCATTGCGCCGGATCAGAAGGCCAGCAAGGCCCTAAATTCTGTATCCGACGGTATACTGAACGATTTGACGCCGCATCTGCAAAATGCTAGCTGGTCGCGAGAAAGCTTGGAGGAGACCTTAAACGCCTTCTGCGAGGCGCGCGAAACGAAGTTTGGCAAACTGGCCGGACCTCTTCGCGCCGCATTGGCGGGCCGGTCTGCAACACCTTCGGTGTTTGACATGATGGTCGTTCTGGGTCGTGAAGAAACCCTGGCCCGATTGGCAGACGCGGCGGAACTGGCCCGGTCGTCCTGACAGGGGCTACGCCTCCCCGATAACCCGGCTTGCGCGGCCCCCGCGCGAGCAACATCCGCACGGTTCTGATGCCTCCGTCTGGCACCATTGACGTGTTTAGAAGAGGAAGGGACATAATGACTGAAAACAAGAAATCGGCCACGCTGAACGTACATGGCGAAACCTATGAATTGCCGATCTTCTCGCCGACCGCCGGACCGGATGTGATCGACATTCGCAAGCTTTATGGCACTGCAGGCGTTTTCACCTACGATCCGGGGTTCACCTCAACCGCAAGCTGCGACAGCACCATCACCTATATCGATGGTGACAAGGGTGAATTGCTGCACCGTGGCTATCCGATCGACCAGTTGGCCTCGAAGTCGCATTTCCTCGAAGTGTGCTATCTGATGCTGTATGGCGAGTTGCCGAACGCCTCGGATCTTGAGAAATTCGAAACCACCATCACCCGCCACACGATGCTGCACGAACAGATGCAGTATTTCTATCGCGGGTTCCGCCGGGATGCGCACCCGATGGCGATCATGGTGGGTGTTGTCGGCGCGATGTCGGCCTTCTATCACGATTCAACCGACATTCATGATCCGCATCAGCGCGAGGTCGCCTCGCACCGGCTGATCGCCAAGATGCCGACCATCGCGGCTTGGGCCTATAAATACCATATCGGTCAGCCGTTTATCTATCCGCGCAACGATCTGGATTATGCGTCGAACTTCCTGCGCATGTGCTTTGCCGTGCCTGCCGAGGAATACGAAGTTAACCCGATCCTCAGCCGTGCGATGGACCGTATCTTTACCCTGCATGCGGACCACGAACAGAATGCCTCGACCTCGACCGTGCGTCTGGCCTCGTCCTCGGGCGCGAATCCGTTCGCGTGTATCGCCGCTGGCATCGCCTGTCTCTGGGGTCCGGCCCATGGTGGCGCCAATCAGGCCTGCCTTGAAATGCTGGGCGAGATCGGGTCCGTTGATCGCATCCCTGAATTCATCAACCGCGCCAAGGACAAGAGCGATCCGTTCCGCCTGATGGGTTTTGGCCACCGGGTCTACAAGAACTTCGATCCCCGCGCGACGGTGATGAAGCAATCGGCGGATGAGGTTCTGGATCTGCTGGGGATTGAAGACAACCCCAAGCTACAGGTCGCCAAGGCGCTGGAGAAACAGGCGCTGGAAGATCCGTATTTCGCCGAGAAGAAGCTGTTCCCGAATGTCGACTTTTATTCGGGTATCATTCTTGAGGCGATGGGCTTCCCCACATCCATGTTCACGCCCATCTTCGCGCTCAGCCGCACCGTGGGCTGGGTCAGCCAGTGGAAAGAGATGATTGCCGACCCACAGAACAAGATCGGTCGCCCGCGCCAGCTCTATCTGGGCGAGACCAAGCGCGACTACGTGGATATCGAAAAGCGCTGATCCCGCTTTTACCCTTCCCAAAGGCCCTGCACTATGCGGGGCCTTTTTGCGTGCGCGCGCCCGCGAGCCGGTATATTCGACGAGAAACCAAGACATTTGTGAGCCGTGAAACGGCGTGCGATACTGACCGCATGGCAAAATTTCAACACTCGGCGTGCGGCCGGGCAAGAGGGGTGTGATGGTCGAGATCGAGTGCTTTTGGGAATGTAACGACGGCCTGGGTGAGACACCCATCTGGGTTGCCGAAGAGAACTCGATCTACTGGGCGGATCACGTCGCCCCCCACATCGATCCAACCGACAATCGACGGCCTTCACTGCGCCGGTTGAACGTCGCCACCGGCGCCCGCAACACCTGGCAGATGCCGGAGCAGGTTGGATCATTTGCGTTTCGCGTCGGCGGCGGGCTTGTTTGTGGTGCGAATTCCGGCTTCTGCACCATCGACCTTGAAACCGGTGCGTTCGAGAAAATCCTGGACCCGGAACCCAAGATGCCCGGCACGCGTCTCAACGACGGCAAGACTGACCGCCGGGGTCGGTTCTGGTGCGGCAGCATGGACTCGCATCTCGCCGACGCCTCCTGCCAAATCTACTGCCTTGAACCGGACCTCACCTGCCGCAAGGCCGCCGAGGACTACTCCTTTGTCGTGAGCAACGGGATCGCCTTCGACCCCGAGGACACAAGGATGTATTTCGGCGACACGTTCGGAGGCATGATCTACGTGTTCGACTTTGACATCGACGAGGGGCGTATCCACAACCAACGACCATTCTTTTCGCTTGAGGGTCGCAAGCCCGCCATTGTTGACGGCGCGACGGTCGATGCCGAGGGGTATTACTGGTTCGCCTTGAATCTGGGCGGCAAGATCTTGCGGGTCGATCCCAATGGCCGCCTTGATCGCGAGATCGACATGCCGGTGCGCAGCCCCACCTGCGTGGCATTTGGCGGTGACAATTACGAGACGCTTTTCGTCACCTCGCAACAGGCGTTTCTGACGCCGGAAGAACTCGCGCATCACCCGTTGCCCGGCAGTGTTTTTGCCATTCATGGACTCGGTGTGCGTGGCCTTCCGGAGCCGCGATTTGGAGGCTGACGGCGCGGCTACATCATTGCGGCAGGCGATTGCGAGGTGAATACCCGGATGTAGTCGCCGGGCGACGAGCCTGCCCAGTAGACCCAGAGTCGGAACGGGTCCTCCTCTTCGATCCAGACATAGTCGCCGGGCTCAAGACCGCGCAGGTCGGTGCTGATGTAATTGACCGAGGTGTTGGCCAGAAAATCCGTGGCATCCATCGACGCAGGCAGCGCTGCCACACCGAGAATCGGCGCGTCGAAATCCACATAGCCGTAGTGGATTCCATTATAGCTGTCGAAAAAGACATAGTGGCTGGCGACCACCATGCCCGCCGGAATCTCGCCGCCTTCGCCGCCGATATCAACCCGGATCGGAGCGTCCAGCGTGATGTTCTGATCCTCGTCAAAGGCATAGAGATTGTCGGTATTGAAGTTGTCGGCCCCCACATCGAAGGGCGTGGTCGTATCAAGTTTGACGAACGCCCCCGACCCGCTTTGCCGCAGGATGCGTCCGTCCAGAACTGTCGCAAGCGCCTGCTGGGACCCCATAGCGCAAAGCAGCGCCGCCATCAGTGATCTTTTCATTCGGCACTCCCCCATCTCCCCTTACGTGTTAAGCGGGCCTTGCCTCGCCGACCAGCATCGCTGGCCATTCTCGCAGAAACGTGAAATTCGCCCGCTCAGAACAGGCTCAGCTGATCCCCAGCCTGCGGCGGGACCGCAAAAAGGTCGGTCCTGAGCGGCGGGGCCTCTATCGACAGGCCAAGCCTGCGGCAGGTGGCCCTGAACCGTTGCGCCACCATTTCGGCATAGGGTCCCTGCCCCTGCATCCGGTGGCCCCAGCGCGCGTCATATTCTTTGCCGCCATGCATCTCGCGCAGCCGCGCCATCACGCGTGCGGCCCGGTCCGGGTAATGTTCGGCCAGCCATTCCTGCCAAAGCGCCGACACCTCGCGCGGCAGGCGCAGCATGATCCAGCTTGCGGTCGTCGCTCCGGCCTCACCCCCCGCCTGCAAGAGCGCCTCAAGCTCATGATCGCTCAACCCCGGCACAAGCGGCGAAGTCATCACGCGCACCGGCACACCTGCCTCACTCAGCCGCCGGATCATCGTGAGCCGCCGCGCAGGCGACGGCGCGCGCGGCTCCATCCGGCGCGACAGGTCCTTGTCGAGCGTGGTCAGCGAAACCCCGACCCGTACCAGACCCCTGGCAGCCATCGGTGCCAGAATATCCAGATCCCGTTCGATCAGCGCGCCTTTTGTGACAATTGCCACCGGATGGTTGAAATCGGCCAGCACCTGCAGACAGGCGCGGGCAATGCCGTGATCGCGCTCGACCGGTTGATAGGGGTCGGTATTGGTGCCGATCGCCATGGTCGCCACCTTGTACCGCCGCGCCGACAATTCCCGCCGCAGAACCTCTGCCGCGTTGGGCCGTGCCACCAGAACACTCTCGAAATCCAGCCCTGGCGACAGCCCCAGATAGGCATGGGTCGGGCGCGCAAAACAGTAGACACAGCCATGCTCGCACCCGCGATAAGGATTGATCGAGCGGTCAAACGGCAGATCGGGCGAGCGGTTATAGCTGATCAGGCTGCGCGCCTGTTCCATTCGCAGCTCGGTGCGCAAGAGCGTCGCCTCTTCGGCGATCTCCCATCCATCCCAGACCTCTTCGCGCGCCATCTCGAACCGCCCAGGCGCGTTCGAAACCGCACCGCGACCCGGTTTGCGCTGCGCGGAAAGAGGGGTAGATTGATCCATGCACCAAGATTAGAACAAACCAAGAACAATCACAACAAACACATCATCTTCCTGCAAATTTCTCATTTCCGGATTTTGGAATTCATCTCTATAGGTCGGTTGTAGCGTCGGCAGTGTCGCAATTAACGCAGTCCATTTGCGGCCTTTTGCGCAAAAAGAACCAAGAAATAACCTAGGGTCACACACCCGTAACACCGAGGAATCGCGCGTATGTCGGAAGAAGATGACATCATCCTGTCGGAACTCGACGACGAAGAACTGGTTCAGCAGATGTTCGACGACCTCTATGACGGTCTCAAGGAAGAGATCGAAGAGGGCGTGAACATCCTGCTGGAGCGCAAATGGATGCCCTATGACATCCTGACCAAGGCGCTGGTCGGTGGCATGACCATCGTTGGTGCCGACTTCCGCGACGGCATCCTGTTTGTGCCCGAGGTGTTGCTGGCCGCCAACGCGATGAAGGGCGGCATGGCCATCCTCAAGCCGCTGCTGGCCGAAACCGGCGCACCGCGCGTGGGCAAGATGGTGATCGGCACGGTCAAGGGCGACATCCACGATATCGGCAAGAATCTGGTATCGATGATGATGGAAGGCGCGGGCTTCGAAGTGGTCGATCTGGGCATCAACAACCCGGTCGAAAACTATCTGGAAGCGCTGGAAAACGAAGCGCCCGATATTCTCGGCATGTCCGCCCTGCTCACCACCACGATGCCTTATATGAAGGTTGTGATCGACACGATGGTCGAACAGGGGATACGCGATGACTATATCGTGCTGGTCGGTGGCGCACCGCTAAACGAGGAATTCGGCAAGGCCATCGGTGCCGACGCCTATTGCCGTGATGCCGCCGTCGCGGTTGAGACGGCCAAGGATTTCGTCAGCCGCAAGCACAACCAACTGTCCGCCTGACGGCACGTTTCCGAGAACACGCAGATCGGGGCGGGCCGCAATCGGCACCGCCCTTTTCTTTTGTCCGCCCCAACACCAGATAGGCCCAAAGGAGAGATGACCATGCAACCAAACCCCGTGATTGTCCTGCTCGCCATTGCTGCGATTGGCCTGACGGTCCGGGCTGGCGCCTGATTTCGGCCGAGGGGACAGACCAGCCATGATCAGCGATGCGGAACTGACCCAGAAAGGCCTGCCAGCGCGCGGCGAGGGGCGGGTTCTGCTGATCGCCTGCGGTGCGCTGGCGCGCGAGATCCTCGCCCTGATCAAGGCCAATGGCTGGTCGCATATGACCCTGACCTGCCTGCCTGCGATCTATCACCTCCACCCCGACAAAATCCCGCAGGCGGTTGAAGACGCGGTGCTGAAGAACCGCGATGAGTATGACGACATCTTCGTGGTCTATGCCGATTGCGGCACCGGCGGGATGCTGCATTCGCTCTGCGACCGGCTGGGCGTGCAGATGGTTGCCGGGCCGCATTGCTATTCCTTCTTCGAAGGCAATGATCGCTTCGCCGAACTGGCCGAGGACGAGTTCACCGCCTTCTACCTCACCGATTTTCTGGTGCGCCAATTCGATGCCTTCATCTGGAAACCGATGGGGCTCGACCGGCATCCAGAACTGCGCGACATGTATTTCGGGAACTACACCAAGCTGGTCTACCAAGCCCAGATCGACGACCCGGCGCTGACAGAAAAGGCCCGCGCCTGCGCCGAGCGCATGGGCCTGGAATTCGAGCGTCGCGTCACCGGATATGGCGACCTGAAAACCGCCCTCGCCGCGCTCGACCGCGACCCCGCTTCATCCGGCTGAAAATATCCGAGGAGGCAAAGCCCTCTGCATGTATCAGGCGTTTTCCGCCGCCACGTCCCGGATACGCTCGATCATCGAGCGCAACCCGTTCGAGCGCTGCGCCGACAGATGGTCGTTCAACCCCAACCGTTCCAGTTCGGCCCGCGCATCGATTTTCGGCACCTCACCCACCGGCGTGTCGTTATAAAGCGCGCGCAAAACCGCAATCAGGCCGCGCACGATCAGCGCATCGCTGTCGCCGTCAAACCGGAACATCCCGTTCTCGATCACCGGATGCAGCCAGACCTGACTGGCGCAGCCATGCACCTTGGTGGCGGGTACTTTCAGCGCGTCATTCAGTGGCTCCATCGCCTTGCCCTGATCGATCACATGGCGATAGCGATCTTCCCAGTCGTCGAGAAACTCGAAATCCTCGACAATATCTTCAAAGGCTGGGCTGGCCATTGGCATGCTCCGTCATCTGGCAGGTCTGAACCGTCACCTAAGCGCGCCCTGCCCGCCTGTCCAGACCCGCGATGGGTTTTCAAGCGCCGCCGGATAGGCTAACCGGTTTCAAGGCAAGATGAATTGACCGGGGCGGTTGCAGATGCGGGTTTCATTGACAGTTCTTCTGATCGGATCACTGACGCTGGGCGCGTGCAGCGCGTGGCGCGAGTCGCGTGTGAACCCGTCAAACTGGTTCGGTGGGCCGGAGCCGGCACCGGTCAATGTCGACAGCGAAGGCTCGGTCAACCCGCTGCTGCCGTCCGAGGATGACAGACTCGGCCTCTTCGATCGGCCGGACCCGGTAGACGCCTCTGTCCCGATTACGAAAGTGACCGCAATGCGGGTCGAAAAGACCAATACCGGCGCGATCATCTATGCCACCGGTGTCGCCCAGCGTCAGGGCGGCTTTGACGCGGTTCTGCGCCGCAACCGGTCCGAGGAGAACACCAAGAACGGTGTGCTCAGCTATACGTTCCGCGTGGTCTATCCCCAACAGGCAACACCGCAGGGCGACGAAGATTCGCGCACCATCCATGATGCGGTCTCGGTCTCCAATGAAACGCTTGAGGGTATCCGCCTGATCCGGGTGACCGCCGAGCAGAATGCCTTGGAATCGCGTCGCCGCTGATCCGGGCTCAGAGCGCGACGACCTTCACGCTCTGACCCTTGGCCGAGAGCGCGATCTGCCCGTCACATAACCGCAGCGCGTCCTCACCGAAGACTTCATAGCGCCAGCCCGACAAGGCGGGCACATCGCGCTCGCCCGCCGCGATCAGGTCGAGATCGGCGCTGGGTGCGATCAGCTTGGCAGCCACACCAGCGCTTTCGGTCTTGGCCTTCAGCAACACCCGCAGCAGATCGGCCAGCGCCGGGTTTACCTGCAGCTTGTCGCGGCTGCGATCAGGCTTGGGCATCTGGTCGGGCGGGCAGTTCACCCCGCGCTTGACCGCCGCCAGAATCCCATCGGCGATCGGCCCTTTGCGGGCTTCGCGCAACAGCAGGCGCGAGCCGCCCAGATCTGAGGGGTTGCGCGGCTTGGTCGAGGCCAGCTCGATCAGTGCGTCATCTTTGAACACGCGGTTGCGCGGCACATCCTGCGCCTGCGCGTAGCCTTCGCGAAACTTGGCCAATTCCCGCACCACCGCCAGAAACTTGCCGGAATTGGTGCGCGTCTTGACCCGTTGCCAGGCGTGTTCGGGCTGCACCAGATAGGTGGCCGGGTCGGTCAGAACCTGCAATTCCTCGGTCACCCAGTGGCTGCGACCGGATTTCTCAAGCTCGGCCGCCAGATATTCATAGATCAACCGCAGATGGGTCACATCGGCCAGCGCATAGGTCTTTTGCGCCTCGCTCAGCGGACGGCGGGACCAGTCGGTAAAGCGCGAGGATTTGTCGACGCCCTCTTTTGCGATCTTGCGCACCAGCGTCTCATATCCCACCTGATCGCCAAAGCCGCAGACCATGGCCGCCACCTGAGTGTCGAAAAGCGGCGTGGGAAAGACCTGTGCGTTGATCCAGAAAATCTCCAGATCCTGGCGCGCGGCGTGAAAGACCTTGACCACATCCTCGTTGCGGAAAAGGTCATAGAGCGGTTCAAGCGACAGGCCATCCGCCAGCGGATCGATCAGCACGGCGTTCTCGTCGCCTTCGCCGGGAAAGGCCATCTGCACCAGACACAGGCGCGAGTAATAGGTCCGCTCGCGCATGAATTCGGTGTCTATCGTCACATAGGGATGTTGGGCGGCAGCGGTGCAGAAGGCGGCCAGCTCTTGGGTCGTTGTCAGTGTTTTCATTCGGCTCGGATGCCCTGTTCTTCTTGTTGTCGCATTCGCCCCTGTTCCGACATGCCGGAACCCCAAGGCTGAGCATACGCAGAACGTCGCCTAACTGCAATTGCTCGCGTAACAGTGATTTGAAGGCCGTCAATCCAGAAAAACCGGGCTGCGATCACCTGCCGCATAGCGGCGCAGCACCGCTGGGTAAAGGCGGTGTTCCTGCACCAGGACCCGCGCCGCCAGCGTCTGAGGCGTGTCGCCGGGTTCAACAGGCACCCGCGCCTGTCCCAGAATGGGGCCATCATCCAGCGCCGCCGTGACCTCATGCACGGTGCAGCCATGTTCATCATCGCCGGCCTCAAGCGCGCGGGCATGGGTGTGCAGCCCCTTGTATTTGGGCAAGAGCGACGGGTGGATATTCAGCATCCGCCCTTCGAACCGGGCCACGAAATCGGCTGTCAGCACCCGCATGAACCCGGCCAGACACAGGATATCCGGCGCGCTATCCAGCAGGGGTTGCAACAAAGCGGCCTCGAACGTGGCACGGTCGCCCTTGAACGGCCGGTGATCGACACTGGCAACCGGCACGCCACGCGCCGCCGCTTTGGCAAGCCCGCCTGCTTCCGGGTCGTTGGACAGAACCAGACAGGGCCGCCCCGGATGATCGCCGGCCATGCTATCGAGCAGCGTCAGCATGTTCGACCCGCCGCCCGAGATCAGGATCGCGACCCGTTTGGGACTCACAGCAGCTTGCCCTGATAGGCGATCCCGCTTTCGCCCGTCACATGGCCCAGAACGGCAACGCTTTCGCCCTGTTGGCGCAGCAGGTCCGCCAGGGCGTCGGCGCGATCAGCGGCGCAGGCCACCACCATGCCGATGCCGCAATTGAAGGTCTTGAGCATTTCTGCTTCAGCGATCCCGCCCGTCTGGGCCATCCAGTGGAAGACCGGCGGCAGGTCCCATGCGCCCAGATCAATCACCGCGCCCATGCCCTCGGGCAGAACACGCGGCAGGTTCTCGGTCAGACCGCCGCCGGTGATATGGGCCAGCGCATGCACGCCACCTGCCCGGATCGCCGCCAACACCTGCCGCACATAAAGCCGTGTCGGCGCCAGCAACGCCGCCCCCAGCGAGCCGTCAGCCCAGGGGCAATCGGACTCCCAGCCCAGCCCCGAGATCTCGACCAAGCGCCGCACCAGCGAATAGCCGTTGGAATGCACCCCGTCCGAGGCCAGTCCCAGCAGCACGTCGCCCTCCTGCACGCCCTCGGGCAGCGCGGTGCCGCGCTCCATCGCGCCCACGGCAAAACCCGCGAGGTCAAAATCACCCTCTGGGTACATGCCCGGCATCTCGGCGGTTTCGCCACCGATCAGCGCGCAGCCCGAGCGTTCGCAGCCTGTTGCAATGCCTTCGATGATCCGCGCGGCCTGATCGGTCTCCAGCTTGCCGGTGGCAAAGTAATCCAGGAAAAACAGCGGCTCGGCCCCCTGACAGACCAGATCGTTGACGCACATGGCCACCAGATCAACGCCAACGCCATCTACCAGACCGGTGTCGATCGCGATGCGCAGCTTGGTGCCGACCCCATCGGTGGCAGCCACCAGAACCGGGTCGTCATATCCCGCGGCCTTGAGGTCGAACAATGCGCCGAACCCGCCCAGCCCGCTCATCACGCCGGGGCGGCTGGTGCGCTTGGCGGCCGGCTTGATCCGGTCGACCAGAGCATTGCCCGCATCGATATCCACGCCTGCATCCGCATAGGTGATGCCGTTCTTGCCCGCCGTCATGATCGCGTCCTCGTCATTGCCTGCGCGCGGGTTAGTCCATTGCGCGCGCGCATGCAACGGTCAGGCTTGACGCGACCCGCGATCCTGTTAGGCATGGGCCTCAGGCGGGCCTGTAGCTCAACGGTTAGAGCAGAGCGCTCATAACGCTTTGGTTGGGGGTTCAAATCCCTCCAGGCCTACCAAAATTCCCGCTAACATATTGATAATAAACAAAGTCATTCCCCCATGGGGTGGAAAACCGGGGTTTAAGGAAATCATAGGGTTAGCCGGTCGATTCCCCCATGTTTCCAACCGTCAAAATATTTCCGGGGGTTGGAAGTTAACCCTGCCACGCCTGAGCCGCCTCGCGAGCCACGTGCTTCAACTGCTCACCGGTAAACCGGGCTTTGCGCCGTTTGACCCTCCAGCGCCCGTCACAGGGTCGGTGGCGGTGTCTTTCGCGCGGATCGTGGCGTCAAAGCCGAACTCAACAAGCAATTCATCGGCCACAGCCGCCATTTCCGCATAGAATGTCATGGGAACCCCAATCTTGATCTTTGCGACCGCAGCGATTTCTCCGTCTATCTTCGGCGCTGACGAAGAATAGCCGAGCCCGTAGTCTCTCCAATGGTGGACAGGAATGAGCCCTCAAAGGTGTTGTTTTTCTTGTTGTAAGTAAACTCGAGCTGTCCGTGTCCAAGCCTCGATGAAAACTGTTCTTCGAAGGAGAACCAGACCTTCCCGCGTTCGCGCTTGATCAATTCAAGAGTTAGCGTGGTTCTGTCTGGACCCTTTGTTGGCTCACCTTTGAATTCCTCTTTGGTCCCCCCGCCGAAAATCCTCAACTCGCCCGACTGACGGCTACATGTCTGAAACATGGATAACGCGAATTGGCTAGTCTCATTGGGGTCAACTGCATCAATGTTCGATCTACCCACAGCGGTTTCAAGTTCCCATGGTCCCTGTAGATAGAAATTCGGGCATGCGGTTAGGCTATAGAACAGCCAAAATGTCGCTGCCACGCCTGTGATAGCTGCCCCCAGCAGACCGATTAACTCCACACCTGAACGAAATCGATCAAACCAGATCATTATCAGTCTGTACAAACAAGAAGCTTAGCCTTCAGTTCTTCCAGCGCGCCCACAAGGGCCATGCGCTGCACCTTTGTCAGCCCGGAATAGGCATCCATGTGAACGCCGCCGCCATTCAACAGGGAAACCACAGCAACCGCCGATATCTCCCCGCAATAGCGCTGCCCCTGAAGCTCGTCACACACAGCGCCAATTGCCTCTTGGTCGGGCTTTTCTGCCCTGTCCTGGGCCAACTGGATAACAGGTTTCTCTTTCACACGCGCATATTAGGCACAGAGGCCGCTTTTTGTCCAACTCGCCCAGATGTATAGGGCATTAGCAGCCGATCAACCCCTGTGTACTCAGGGCGCATCAACGCTGAACTGTCTTTGTAGGTCGCTTCGGTCTCGATCACGTCCACTTTCTTTCGCTCAGATACAACTGAGCCGGTCGAAACCGTGGCAAATGGATCAGCGCCGTTCTGGATCAGATAGGCCATCTCCATTTGCGCATTCTTGACCGGCGTCGGGATGCTGTCCGCAGGCACCGGAAAGCCATCGACATAACGCGCGATGTAACGTGGCCACTGAAGTGCCTGATCCGCAGAAACTCGGTAATCCAGCCAATTGTGACCCGCATCATTCACTATCGCTGCGCGACGAAGATTGATCTCGTCTGTGATGTCATTCAGCGTCAGACACCATCCCATGGCCTCCGCATAAGAGCGATACTCAGCGAGGGTTGCATAGCTGTCGGCTGATGCGCCGCCGATGGTGGTGTCTAGGGCCATATCAGAGGTCCGTGAACATCACGTTGGTGAGCAATTCGCGCAGATCGGCAACCTTGCCTTCTGCGTCATCAATGCCGTGCTCTGCCAGATACGCCAGCACCTTGGCCTTCGGCATCTTTGCGATGGATTCGCGTGTGATCGGTTCGACCTGATCGACAGGCCGGAACTTGGCGTCAATGATCTTGAAGCCTTGCTTGCGCAATTCTGCTTTGCGATCCGGCGCAACCGGATGCGGTTCGTATGCAATTTTCATGGATGTCTCCGTTAACGCCAAGTTGGGGACCTGTGCTATTCTTGAAGGAACAGTACGCAGCGACTCATTTGTTCTGATTTTTCTGAGGGATACAGATTATGAGATTAGCCTTGATTGGCATCGCGCTAATTGTCTTTGGGCTCCTTGGGGGCCTTTACCTGTTTTTTGTCTTCGATTGGACTGCCGAAATCCCAGCAGACAAAGGCAAAATGCTCCACGAATTGTTCAAATTCTCGATTGCGACGATGATCGTGGGCGGGGCTGGTTTGCTTTATCAGTACCTTCAGTCCGAATACGAAGCGCGACGGGCACGCAGAAGCTTTCTGGAGGAGTTCCTGAGAGAGGTGACAACATCTTATAACCGAATCAAGTTTATTCGCAGGAAACTTAGACGCGAGATGGTCAGAGCAGACGGAGGCGAATTCCATATTTCAATCGCCGATTATCAAAAGCTCATGGATGAACTGAACCTCGGTCAACTAGAATTGGAGCAATTCGCGAGGATTATGGAAAGCGACCCAGAACCACTGAGAGAGGTGGCAAAAGATGGCGTTAGTCAGGTCAGAACTGCTGAACACTACCTGAGGAAGGTCACCAAAGAGTATGAGAACAGGGTTCTCAATGAAACCGACGACGGAAAATCATACAGAGTGACACCCAACACAAGGCTGCTTAAATGGGCCGCAGCCCGAAAAGACAGAGCGGGCGACGAGTCTGTCCACCAACAGCATTTCACCCCTCTCGACAATTTCTACAAAAAACTTCGCGAGGAGATAAGTGGTCGAAAGGGCAAAGACGCTCCCAATCCCAAAACAACAAAGACCTCCCGTAGCTGGTCTGTATGACCTGGAGAAGGGGCCAGTTACCCGGCCCCTCAGATGCCTTACTGAGTATTCAGCAGAACACCGGCGGTGTTCTTGTCGTCGGTTGCAACCTTGTCCCAGTTGGTTCCGGTCGCAAGCTCGACATCAGTCGGAGACGCGCCGCCGTTTGCCTTGTCCCAGGAATAGCCCTTGACCTTCGAGTTGAAGGTGTATTCGGCTTGGAACGTGCGAGCGATGTTTTCGTTGCCGTTCGAGGTCTCGATATTGGTGAACAGGTCACCGTTATCTTCGATTGCAACAGCGCCAGCCGACAGACCCAGTGTATGGTAGGTGTCTGGCGTACCAGTTGTGATCAGATCCGCACTGTCGGTCATCACCAACGGACGACCGAAGCCATCCTCCATCACGGCGATGGTGCCGATGTCGAACAGACGGTTCGTGTTGGTGAGGTTTTCGCCGTATAGATCAGTCATGACCTTTGAGTGAAGCACCCACACGACGATATCGCCCATGCGGTCACCGAACTTACCAGCGGCAGTCACAAGGCCACCACGTGTGGCGGTACCTGCGGTGCCATCGTGGATAACCGCAGCGTTGTTACCGACAGCGGCGACCGCCGAACGGACGGCGGAGTTGATCATATCGCCAACCATGCCGCGACCGAGTTGTTCGCCGATCACGACGCCTGCCTCATCCGGGGATTTCTGAATCCACGAAAGCTGCTGAGGCTCAAAGGCAATCGGAGGCGTGCCGCCAGCGATCTTGACGCCGGTGTGTGCTTCCTGAGCAAGAGCAACGGCAGCTACGGCCCCGGAGCCATATGCATCACGACGACGGGTCAGGCCCGCAATCTCCTTCCAGAAGGTTTCGGTGCTGTAGTCGCCCTCGTTCTGAGCTGCGACCAGGGTGATTGCGCCACGGGTTGCCTCATTGAAGAGGTCGACCTGCTGCGCGATGGTTTCGGTAGCCGAGCCGTAAGCGTACTGCTCGAATACCTGCATGTTTGAAAGAGCCATTGGTTATCTCCTCAACTGGCTTTTTTCTGTTTCAGGAATTCGGCCTTTTCCTTCGCGGTCTTTGCTTCCGCCCAGGATTTGGCACTTGTACCGGCCCTGCCGTTCGGAGTAGCGGCCCCGCCACCACTCGCATCTGTTCCGCGCGTCAGGCGCATAATCGCCGGATTTGCGGTAAGGTCTGCCTTGAGATCATCAAGGTTGGCCTTGAGGCCGCTGGTTTCCTTATCAACTGCCGCGCTAACCTGAGCTGCCGAGTATTTATCGACATCCAGCACGAATTTTCCGCCATCTTCGGCGTAGAACGCCTGATTCGCCTCGTCCACGCCTTCAAGCGTGTCGAGGATTGCTTTAATAGCCATCCTGAACCTCTGGTTTGATGGTGACCGGCCCCGCCAGTCGGTTAGATGCCAGCCGCAGCAAACGCCGCTGGCTCAAGTTCCCGCATCGCCTCAAGCGTTAGCGGTCGAAAATTCCTATCCAGTTGCAGCGCTCGGAACCGATCAGCGGACAAACCGCCATTCCGCAATAGCTTGCCGCGCTCTGCCCCGATTACGCTGTCTTGGAAGGCCGCAGGCTGTGTCTTCAGCCATGCGTAGTAGTCCTGATTTGCCGGAACCCGCTCGATCCCGTCTGCGCCGCGAGCAATCTGCTCCCCGCTTCTGCCAAGAATGGACAGGCTATCCCTTACTCGCGGAACCGTCACAGACCGGCAGGAGATGTGCGCCGGCAGCCGTGGCCCCTCATCAATCGGGAATGTCTGCCCGTCCAGAGACCGGCAAATCGCGCTTGTTCGCCCATCCAGAACCGAAGCCCATTCTACACCGTCGATAATATCATCATTGCGCGAGTAACCAAAGCACACATCAAGCGCGCCATCTTGGCGGCACAAGAAACCGTGCCAACGGCTGTTATCGAGGTGCGCCCCGACGGCGTGGTTGTGATTGATCCGGTTGACAGGCAAAAGCCCGTTGACCACGATCCAGATGGACCGGAGCCTTGGGGAGATGACTGACTTGGACGTAAAGCTCAAATACGTCTACCGGGAGACCCTGCCGAGCGGAAACACCAGATATAGATTTGAGAAAGCAGGACGGAAGGTAACCCTGAAGGGTGAGCCGGGAAGTCCTGAGTTCCTAGCGTCTTATCAGGCTGCTTTAAACAACCTACCCAAGACCGACAGGGCCGCTAAGAAGGGCTCAATCACATGGCTGGTGGGACTGTTCATCAGGCACCTTGAATCGCAAGTGGCCGCAGGACTGATAAGTCCCCTGACACTGAAGGGCCACAAGCAGTTAGTGTCCGAGCACGTGGTGTAATTTCCATGCCTTCAACGGTGTAATGCCGGGTGGCCATCGAGGTGTATGGTCGGGTGGAGTTTTACGACTTCAACCACGAACCACGCGAGGACCCCGATGACCAAACCAACCATGGACCT